>NZ_LPXN01000008.1 GCF_001618175.1 Oceanibaculum pacificum
TCCCTGGTCGAGGAGCTGCGGGCGCGCGGCGTGGGCTTGCAGGTGCTGACCGGTCAAGGCGCTTCCATCGACACGACGCGGCCGGAGGGGCGCATGATCTTCGGCATTATGGCGTCGATGGCGGAATACGAGCGGGAATTGATCCGCGAGCGGACCCGCGCCGGCATGCTGGCGGCGAAGCGGCGCGGGGTCAGGATCGGCCGGCCGCAGAAGCTCACCCTCGACCAGATACGCAAGGCGGCGGCGCTGGCGCGCTCGGGCGAGAAGATAGCCGTCATCGCCAGGACGATGAATGTCAGCGCCTCAACGGTGACCCGTTCCATTGAGCGGGTTTCGATTCTGGAACCGGCTTCCGTTCCGGCCTGATCGGGTTCCCGCTTGGCCGCCCAGCCGCCTTTTGGATAAAACCTCCTGCTTCGCTTTTGGCGGAATTCCTTGTCTTCGGCGATTCCCGCCGCAGAACGCGCATAGCGGGCGCGCGCGGCGGGTTCCCAGCGATTGACGCCGAGGGCATCCTTTTAAAAGTCGATCCTTCCTTCGATGCGCTTTTTTTGAAGCGGGACTCCGTCCCGCCGCGCACGAAGGAGGCTTCCATGCAGTCGATCTCAAAACCCGTCACCGGCTCGCCCGTGTCGTGCTCGCCGTCGCCTGGAGCTGCTCCATGCCGGCAGCCGGATTCAGCCTATCTGCGCCCGCCCCACTGAATGCGGGTGCATGCGCTTTAGGAATCAATTCCTTCGATGTTCGCTAAATGTTCTATACACTACCACAGTAGTGAAAGGAGACGAACGTGACCAAAGAATATGACACCTACACGGTCGAGAACGATGAGCTGTCGGAAGCCCCGCAGCTGCCGAGCTTCGCTCTCGACGTTGAGCGCTATCGCGTCGATCTGGCGGAGTACAACCTGACGACGGAGCAGGAGACCGAACTGCTGGAGGCACTCTGGCACATCATGACCACCTTCGTGCGCATGGGCTTTGACGGCAATATCTGTGAACAACTTCTCCAGGAGGGCGACGGGGCGTCCCTCGCTCCGGGAGATTCTGTAGACTCTACCCATTCAATCGCAGCGGAGACCGCCAAAGAGAAGGAGACCTCGCCATGACCCAGCATTCACGAGAAGCGGTGATCTATTGCCGCGTCTCCTCGATCAAGCAGACCACCGCCGGGGATGGGCTGAAGTCCCAGGAGACGCGCTGCCGCGACTATGCCCGCCTGAAGGGCTATGCGGTGCTGACCGTCTTCAGCGACGATGTGTCCGGCAGCCTGACCAAGCGGCCCGGCATGACGCGGATGCTGGAGTTCATCCGCAAGCGGCGCGCCAAGGGCACCGTCGTGCTGATCGACGATCTGTCGCGCCTGGCGCGCGGGCTACAGGCGCATATCGAGCTACGGGCGACCATCGCCCGCGCCGGGGGCGTGCTGGAATCCCCCTCCATCGCCTTCGGCGAGGACCCGGACTCGCTGCTGGTTGAGCATCTGCTGGCCAGCGTTGCGCAGCACCAGCGGCAGAAGAACGGCGAGCAGACCGTCAACCGGATGAAAGCCCGCGTGCAAAACGGCTATTGGCCCTTCGCGGCCCCGGTCGGCTATCGCTATGTGCGCGTCTCGGGGCGGGGCAAGATGATCCGCCGCGATGAGCCGCTCGCCTCCATCGTGGCCGAGGCGCTGGAAGGCTATGCCTTCGGCCGCTTCGAGACGCAGGCCGACGTAATGCGCTTCCTTCAGGCCAACCCGATCTTCCCCAAGGACGGAAGAGGCCTGGTCCGCAACACCCGCGTTACGCAGATGCTGCGCAACACGGTCTATGCCGGTCTGGTCGAAGCGCCGGTCTGGGGCGTGTCCTTACGCGAAGGGCAGCATGAGGCGCTGATCACGCTCGATACCCACCGCAAAATCCTGAACCGGCTCGATGGCGGCGTCTATGCGCCCCGCCAGCCCAATATCAACGAGGACTTCCCCTTGCGCGGCCATGTGCTGTGCGATGAGTGCGGCACGCCGTTGACGGCCTGCTGGTCGCGCAGCGCGCATGGCACCCGTCATCCCTATTACCTGTGCCGGCAGCGCGGCTGCAGCTGCTACGGCAAGTCCGTGCGGCGGGCCGTCATCGAGGGCGAGTTCGAGGCGATGGTGAAGACGCTTCAGCCGACCGAGACTCTTTATAAGACGGCACGGAAAATGCTGGCCGATCTCTGGGACCGACAGTCGCTCCACGCGAAGGAGCAGGCAAAGGTGCTGAAGATTCAGTTGGTGAAGGTCGAGAAGCAGGTCGCCCAGCTTCTGGAGCGCATCCTCGACGCCAGCGTGCCGAGCGTGATCGGGGCCTATGAGGACCGCATCCGCAAGCTGGAGGAGGAAAAACTGGCGATCCGCGAGCGCCTTGCCGAGGCCGGGCCGAAAGGCGCCCTGGAGGACACTGTTAGAACCGCCCTCGACTTCCTCGCAAACCCCTGGAAACTCTGGAATACGGGTCGCCTGGAAGACCGTCGCTCGCTACTGAAACTGGCCTTTGCGGAGCCGCTGCGCTATCGGCGCGGCAAAGGATTTAGAACGGCTGATATGTCCTTGCCGTTCAAGCTCTTAACACAGGTTTTGCAGGGGGGAGATGGAGTGGCGCACCCGACAGGATTCGAACCTGTGACCTCTGCCTTCGGAGGGCAGCACTCTATCCAGCTGAGCTACGGGTGCATCCGGGGCGGGCGGGCCCAAGCGGGGCCGGCCGGCGCGTAGCGAGGCGCACCATAGGCGAAAGCCGGGCGGGTTGCAAATAGCTTAGCGCGGCCTGGCGGCGGCGCTGGCGGCCGACAGCGCGTCGAACGGGCCCGGGCCGCATAGATCGCGCGGCCAGCCCTGGGCGACCTCCGCGCCGGAGGGCAGCGGGGCGGCGGGATCGTCCAGCCAGCGCGCGATATCGCGCTGCACCACCGGGCCGTTCAGATCGCGCATCAGCATGTGCCAGCCTTCCGGATAGACGGCGATGCGGCGGCTCTCCGCGCGGTCCAGCGGCAGCCGGCGCAGCATCCGGCAGATCGGCGCGTCGGGCACGATCTCGTCGCGGTCGCCATAGAGGATCAGCGCAGGGACCGGCAGCCGGGCGGAACTCTCCAGCGCCGCATCCATCAAATTCACCAGGCCCCAGATCGCTTCGATCCGGGTTTCCTTGATCACTTTCGGGTCGCGGCCGAGCTGGCGCAGCATGTCGAGATTGTCGGAGGCCAGCTTGCCCAGGCCGCGCCCGGTAACCGTCATCCAGGGCAGCGTATGCGCGCCGACCCACAAGGCGGCGGTCTGGTAGAACGGCATGGTGCTGCGGCCCCAGACAGCGGGCGCCGCCAGGATGACCCGGTCGGCGCGCGGCGGGTTCTCGCCGCTCAGCGCCGCCAGCGTCACCGCCCCGCCCATGGAATGGCCCAGTATGGTGACGGCCAGGCCGGGATGCCGGTCGCGCACCAGCGCCACCATCGCGCGCAGATCGTCGGTCATGCGGGCAATGCCGGACCAGCGGCCCGGATAGGGCGCATCGCCGAAGCCGCGCTGGTCATAGGCATAGAGGATCTGCCCGGTGGCGGCCAGCGCCGGCCCGGTCAGCCGGTAGGCGCCGCGATAATCGTTGAAGCCGTGCAGTGCCACGATCACGCCGGTCGCCGGCCGGTGCATCGGGGCATAGTAATCGTAGGGCAGCGCCATGCCGTCAGGCATCAGCGCGCGGCCATGCTCGGCGGTGACGTCCAGCGCCCGCAGCACCGCCGGGTCGGCGACCACGCCGCGGCCAGGCGCGGGCGCGGCCGGCGACAGGCTGGGCTCCGACGGCACCGTCCCCACGGGCGCCAGGCTGGGGACGCAGGCGACGGCCGCCAGGCTTGTCAGGCACACCGCGATCATCAGGCGGAACGGCAAGCGCAAGGCCATCGGCATCCCTAGATCGCTGACCGGAATCGGCATCGGCGGCTCTTCCGGCGGGTCACGCCGCCGAGGCCGTCCAGGCGGGACCGTCGGCCGGGCCGGCATCCGCCGTTGCGCCGCGGGTCAGCTGCAGGAAGATATCCTCCAGGTCGGTTTCCTCGGTCGACAGATCGGCGATGGCGAGGCCGCTGGCCGCGACCGCGTCGAGAATGTCGGCGATCCGCACCCGGCTCGGCCGGTACTGGATGACCAGCCGCCGCCCATCCGCGCGCAGTTCGGGCTGGAACGGGGCGAGGGCGGCGGGCACGGCGTCCAGCGGCGCGTCCAGGGTCAGGATCAGCGCCTTGCCGTCGATCCGGCGCAGCAGCGCCTCCTTGCTGTCATGGGCGATCAGCGAGCCCTGGTTGATGATAGCGATGCGGTCGCACAGCGCCTCCGCCTCTTCCAGGTAATGGGTGGTGATGACGATGGTGACGCCCTCGGCGTTCATCCGCTTCACCTCGGCCCAAAGCTGCTGGCGCAGCTCGATATCGACACCGGCGGTCGGCTCGTCCAGCACCAGAACGGGTGGGTTGTGGACCATCGCCTTGCCGACCAGCAGTCGCCGGCGCATGCCGCCGGACAGCCGGCGGGCATAGGAATCCGCCTTGTCGGCGAGGCCGACGCGGGCCAGAATTTCGTCGGTGCGGCGCTCGGACGCCGGGACGCCATACATGCCGGCCTGTAGCTCCAGCGCCTCGCGCGGGGTGAAGAAGGCATCCAGGTTCAGCTCCTGCGGCACCACGCCGATGGCAGAGGCGGCCTGGCGCGGATGCGCGTCGATATCGATGCCCCAGATGCGCGCCGTGCCGCTGGTCTTGCGCACCAGCCCGGCCAGGATATTGATCAGCGTCGACTTGCCGGCGCCGTTCGGCCCCAGCAGCGCGAACATGCTGCCGCGCGGAATGGCCAAATCGATGCCCTTCAGCGCGTGGGTCTCGCCGGACCGCCCGCCATAGCGCTTGGTCAGGCCGGTGATCTCGATGGCGTTGTCGGGCAGGCCGTTGGTATTGTTCGGGGCGGCCGTCATGCTGTCTCCTGCTAGCTTTACGTGCGAAGCCGGTTGATCGCGCGGCGACAATGGGTATCATCCGCCGAAATTCAGGGCAATCTTATGGGATGTTTGTGGCAATAGGCGGCAAACATCCGGGATCAGTCAGGGGAACAGCATGTCCGCGAGCATCGAGCCAGTGGAAATCATCGAGGTGACCGAGCTGCGGGTGGCCTGCGACGGCGGCGGCGGCGCGCTGGGCCATCCGCGCGTGTTCCTCAATCTGGGCGACGAGGGCAAGATCGACTGCCCCTATTGCGGTCGGCGCTTCACGCTGAAGCCGGGCGCGAAGCCGCACGGCCACCACTAGTTAAAGACCGGCAAGGCCGCAGATGGAAATCCATACCTGCTGCAGCAGCGCGCTTTCCGCCACATAAGGCAGCGCCAGCACGCCGATCACCGCAAAACCCAGCAAGACGGCAATCTGCGCCAGCGCCTCGGTCGAGAGTCGCTGGCGTTTTTCGTTCGGCTTCGGCGTATCGGCGTTCATCTGCGGCATTATAGCACGGATATGGGGACGGCACTCATTCCCCGCCAGCGGCCAGCCGCAGGCGGATGACGCCTTTTACCGCCTCCGGATCGACCGGCTTGCCCTTGCGCAGGATGTCGATGCGGCCGGCGCGGGCGAGCTGGATGGCGGCCTGTCGGGTCAGGCCCATCAGGCGGTTCCAATCATCCGGCCGCACCGCCTTGGCGGCTTCGGACGGGCAGATCGACTTGGCGGGCCCCCGTTCGGCGGCCAGCGTCAGGATCGCTTCCTGCAACTCGGCGCGCAGATCCGTCTCTGTCATCGTCTCTTCTCCTTTCCGACGTTATCGCCGGCCTCGGCTTTCCAGTATAGTCCGGCACATGACCGGATCGATCGAAACCCTGTTCGCCGCCGCCCTGTGCTTTGTGGGCAGTCATTTCCTGCTGTCCAGCGGCCTGCTGCGGCCGCTGCTGGCCGACCGGCTGGGGGAGCGCGGCTTCCTCGGCATGTATTCCGGCGTCTCGACCATCCTGTTCGTCTGGCTGGTCTTCGCCTATGTCGATGCGCCGTACATCGAGGTCTGGGCGCCGCCGTCCTGGGCGCGGCATCTGACCTTCACGCTGATGCCGGTCGCCCTGTTCCTGGTGGTGTGCGGCTATATGAAGCCGAACCCGACGGCGGTCGGCGGCGAACGCGCCTTCGAGGCTCCGGACCCGACGCCTGGCATCTTCCGCATCACCCGCCACCCGGTGCTGTGCGGCATCGGGCTGTGGGCGCTGGCGCATATCGCGCCGAATGGCGATCAGGCCAGCATCGTGCTGTTCGGCAGCCTGGCGATTCTCAGCTTTGGCGGCATGCAGGCCATCGACGCGAAGCGGGCGGCGCGCATGGGGGCCGCTTGGGGGCCTGTTGCGCTGACCACCTCGGCGATTCCCTTCCTGGCCATCCTGCAGGGACGCACCCGGTTCGACTGGCGCGGCATCGGCTGGAAGCCGGTGCTGGCGACGCTGATCGCTCTGGCGCTGGCGGTGCTGGGGCACCCCTATTTTGCGGGCGTGGCGCTGACGGGCTGAAGCGGCGGATAATCGATCGGCGTCAGCGTTACCGTCTGGTCGCTGTCCAGCGTGGCGGCCACCTTGTGGTCATAGGAATAGATCGTCGCGCCGAAGATGATGGTCGGCCGGTCGTCGCCGTCGAGCAGCGGCAGGATCAGCCGCTCCCCCACCGCCGTCAGGCCGATATTGTGGCGCTGATAGATGAAGCCGCGCATATGCATGATCAAGGGCGACGCCGTGGTCTGCCCCATGATCTGGCGATAATGCTGGTTGACCGCCTCGAACACCGCCGGCGACATGAACTCGTCCATATATTGCCCGGCGACGATGCCGGGATGGACCTCCTTGATCTGCTCCCCCGCCAGCCGGTATCGGAAGCGGTCGCACGCCGCCTCGTAATGCACCAGCCAGACATTGGGCAGCAGCCAGGGAAAGTCCACCGGGTCGATGTCCGCGCGCCGCGGGATCGGCAGATCGCGCCGCTTGTCGCGCCAATAATCGGCGAACCGCTGGAGACGCGGTTCAACGACATGCGACAGGTCAGGATCGGCGAAAGGCGGCATGCATATTATCTATATGTAATCCCGCAGCCGGCGCCATCGAGAAGAAGGGCCGTGCTGTGGGGGCGCATAAAAAACAACGCCGCCCGAGGCGGCGGCGTTGCTTCTTAACCTGGAGCGGTTCAGCCCCGGGCGTTCTTGGCGAGGCGCAGGCGCAGCGCGTTCAGCTTGATGAAGCCCTGGGCGTCGCGCTGGTCATAGACCGTGTCCTCCTCGAAGGTGACATGCGCGGCGCTGTACAGGCTGAACGGCGATTTGCGCCCGACCACATCGACATTGCCCTTGTAGAGCTTCAGCCGGACGGTGCCGCTGACATATTTCTGCGAGGCGTCGATGGCGGCCTGGATCATCTCGCGCTCCGGCGAGAACCAGTAGCCATTGTAGATCAGTTCGGCATAGCGCGGCATCAGCTCGTCCTTCAGATGCGCCTGGCCGCGATCCAGCGTGATGCTCTCGATGCCGCGATGGGCCGCCAGCAGGATGGTGCCGCCCGGCGTCTCGTAGATGCCGCGCGACTTCATACCGACATAGCGGTTCTCGACCAGGTCGAGGCGACCGATGCCGTTCTTGCCGCCCAGCTCATTCAGCTTGGTCAGCAGCTCGGCCGGGCTCAGCTTCACGCCATCGATGCCGATTGCGTCGCCCTTCTCGAACTCGACCTCAATATAGGTCGGGGTGTCCGGGGCCTTCTCCGGATCGACGGTGCGGGAATACACATAGTCCGGCGCTTCCTGCCACGGGTCTTCCAGCACCTTGCCCTCGGCGGAGATGTGCAGCAGGTTCGCATCGACCGAGAAGGGCGCCTCGCCGCGCTTGTCCTTGGCGATGGGAATCTGGTTCTTCTCGGCATAGTCGATCAGCTTGGTGCGGGAGTTCAGGTCCCATTCGCGCCAGGGAGCGATCACCTTGATGTCCGGCTTCAGCGCATAATAGGAAAGCTCGAAGCGCACCTGGTCGTTGCCCTTGCCGGTGGCGCCGTGGGCGACCGCGTCGGCGCCGACCTGTTCGGCGATCTCGATCTGGCGCTTGGAGATCAGTGGCCGGGCGATCGAGGTACCCAGCAGGTAAAGACCTTCATACAGGGCATTGGCGCGGAACATCGGGAAGACGAAGTCGCGCACGAATTCCTCGCGCAGATCGTCGATGAAGATTTCCTTCACGCCCATCATCTCGGCCTTCTTGCGGGCAGGCTCCAGCTCCTCGCCCTGGCCGAGATCGGCGGTGAAGGTCACCACCTCGCACTCATAGGCATCCTGCAGCCAGCGCAGGATCACCGAGGTATCCAGGCCGCCGGAATAGGCCAGCACGACCTTCTTGATTTTCTTGTCCGCCATGGGAAACGCGCCTTCTGACGTAGATTAGGGAATTCGAGCAAGCGCCGGAGTATAGGGAAAAGCCGCCCCCCGGCAAGAGGGTGGCGATGGTCTTCAGGCGCTCTTTACTTGACTGCTTTCAATGCTTACATTGCCAGCATGTCTACCTTGACGATTCGCAAGCTGCCCGATGATGTGCACGCCCGTTTGCGGGTGCGCGCTGCGACCAATGGCCGTTCCATGGAGGCAGAGGTTCGAGCCATTCTCGTATCCGCATGCTCGGAAGAGCAAACGCAGCGGCGGCTGGAAGCGTGGCAGGCACTGAGAGCCCGTACATCCGCCGCTTATGGAGCAAACAAGCCAACCCATGTAGTGGATGATTTCATCGCAGAGCGGCGCGCGGAAGCAGCGAAAGAAACTGACGCCGCATGATTGTTCTGGACGCCTCCACGGTCCTCGCCCTGCAATTCGGGGAAGTGGGTGGCGAGGCTCTGTTGAAGGAAGGACCGAGTTGCATATCCAGCGTCAATCTGGCGGAGGTTCTGGGTCGTCTGGCGCGTGATCACCCCGACGTCGAGATTTTCCTTCCGCCGCTCCACGATGCTGTCGGCTCTGTGTTTCCTTTCACCGAGGCGCACGCATTGCTGAGCGCGAGGCTGGTCCCAGCGACGCGGCCATACGGGCTATCTTTCGGGGATCGCGCTTGCCTTGCCTTGGCGCAAAGTCTGGATGCACCCGTTCTTACGGCAGATCGAGCCTGGGCGAAGCTTTCCTTGCCAGTAGAAATCCGGTTGATTCGCTAGCGGCTGCGCGTCAGGGTCGCCTCTATCATGACCCATTTTTCTTCTGACGATCCTCTCCCCAGCCGCTATTGGCGCGATCTTACCGCGTCCGAGATCGGCGCGCTGGATCGCGACCGGGCGATCCTGATCCTGCCGCTGGCCGCCATTGAGCAGCATGGGCCGCATCTGCCGCTCTCGGTCGATGCCGACCTCAATGCCGGCATCCTGGCGCGCGCCTTGGAGCGGCTGCCGGCCAGCCTGTGTGCGCTGGCGCTGCCCATGGTGGAGGTCGGCAAGAGCAACGAGCATCAGGGCTTTCCCGGCACGCTGACGCTGACCGCCGGGACGCTGATCCGGCAGGTGACGGAGATCGCCGAATCCGCCGCCCGGGCGGGCTTTCGCAAATTCGTGCTGTTCAACTCGCATGGCGGGCAGCCGCAGGTGATGGATATCGTCGCGGTCGATCTGCGGGCGCGGCTGGGGGCGCTGGCGATCACCGCGAATTGGTTCGATTTCGGCCTGCCGACGGAGATTCCGCCGGAATTGCAGGCCGAGATGCCGGAGGGCCTGTTCCCCGAGGAGGAGCTGATCCACGGCATCCATGGCGGCGCGGTCGAGACCTCGATGATGCTGCATCTGGAGCCGCAGAAGGTGCGGCTCGACCGGCTGGGCGATTTCCCCTCGCGGCTGATCGACCTGGAGCGCACTCACCCGTTGGTCGCCAAGGCCGGCTTCGCCTGGATGACGCAGGATCTGCATTATAGCGGCGCGGTCGGTAATGCCGCCCTGGCCGATGCGCGCAAGGGCCGGCTGATCGTCGAGCATGCCGCCGCCAGGCTGGTCGAACTGCTGCACGAGATCGACACGCTGCCGGCCGACCTGCTGAAAGAATAAGGATAAGGGAGATGGATATGGCCTACGAGACGCTGCTGGTCGAGATCGAAGCGGGGGTGATGAGCATTACCCTGAACCGGCCGGACCGGCTGAATGCCTTCACCGCCGTCATGCTGGCCGAGCTGACGCTGGCGCTGGACGCGGCGGAGAAGGAGGAGGCGGTGCGCGCCATCCTCATCACCGGCGCCGGGCGCGGCTTCTGCGCCGGCCAGGATCTGGGCGACCGCAAGGTGATCGATGAGGATATCGACCTCGGCGCCTCGCTGGAGGAGCGCTACAACCCGCTGGTGAAGCGGCTGCGCGCCCTGCCGAAGCCGGTCGTCTGCGCGGTGAACGGCGTGGCGGCCGGGGCCGGGGCGAATTTCGCGCTGTGCTGCGATATCGTGCTGGCGGCCGAGGGGGCCAGCTTCATCCAGGCTTTCGCGAAGATCGGGCTGATCCCGGATTGCGGCGGCACCTGGCTGCTGCCGCGCCTGGTCGGCCATGCCCGCGCCATGGGGCTGGCGCTGACCGCCGACAAGCTGGAGGCTCGGCGCGCCGCCGACTGGGGCCTGATCTGGCAGGTGGTTCCCGATGCCGAGTTGATGCGAGAGGCGACGAGCCTGGCCCGCCACCTCGCCACCCAGCCGACCCGCGCGCTGGGACTGACCAAGCAGGCGCTCCAGGCCTCCAGCACCCATTCCATCGACAGCCAGCTCGCCATTGAGCGCGATCTGCAGCGCGAGGCCGGCCGCACCGAGGATTACCGTGAGGGCGTCGCCGCCTTCCGCGAGAAGCGCGTGCCGGCGTTCAAGGGGCGATAGCCTTAGCCGGAGCTGGGT
>NZ_LPXN01000009.1 GCF_001618175.1 Oceanibaculum pacificum
CGGGAATCCAGGGTTCAGCTTGCGCGACCGGCATCCAGCGGGATCCGGTGGACGCGTTTCTATTCCCTCACTGCCGCGATGCGCTGCACCAGGGCCGGCTTCGGCGACGACACTTCCACATCCTCATAGGCGATAACGCGGAAGCGGCCGCGCACGGCGTCCAGCAATTCGCCGGGGCGGAGCAGAAAGTCTGGGTTGCTGGGCTTGCCGAAGCGTTCGTTGCCGAGGGCGAAGGTCTCGTAGATCAGCGCGCCGCCGGGGGCAGTGGCGGCCACGAGGTCGGGCAGCAGCGGGCGCCAGAGATAGTTGGTCACGACGATCCCGGCGAAATGCTCGCCGCGATAGGGCCAGGGGGAGCCGTCCTCCAGGTCGAGCGCCACGATCTCGGCCTGCGGATCGGTCGCGAGGTCGGCCAGGCCGGTTATATCGCGGTCGAGGGCGACGACCGGATGGCCGAGCGCGCGGAACAGCCGGGCGTGCCGGCCGCCGCCGGCCGCGACATCCAGCACCGTGCCGCCGGCGGGCACCAGCGCGGCGAAGCGGCGGACCCAGGCGGAAGCTTCCGATGTCGTCGCATGCGCCATTTGGCTTGCCTCTCCCGGCCTACTTGTTTCAGATGCGTGACGAAACAAAATCTAAGACAGAACAGTCAACAACCCTGACCCGTCAGTACGCTCATGATCCGTTATCAGCTCCAGTGCGACAAGGCACACGGCTTCGAATCCTGGTTCCGCGATAGCGCCGCCTACGACACGCTGGCGGCCGCCGGCGAGGTCGCGTGCCCGGTCTGCGGCAGCGCCAAGGTGGAAAAACAGCTCATGGCCCCGTCTATCGGCAAGGGGGGCGAGGGCGCGGAGCAGACCGACAAGGCCATGGCCCTGGCCGGCGAGCAGCTGAAGGCGCTGCGCGAGCTGCGCCGGCAGATCGAGAGCAACGCCGATTATGTCGGCCCCAGCTTCGCCGAGGTGGCGCGCAAGATCCATTATGGCGAGATCGACCAGCGCAACATCTATGGCGAAACCAGCCCGGACGACGCCAAGGCGCTGCGCGACGAAGGCATCGATTTCGCCACCGTGCCCTGGGTGCCGGCGGCCGAGAATTAAGCGTCCAGCTGTTTGGGGGCTGTCACCGCCGGGTCCAGCGCCTGGGCCGCGAAATCCGCCCGCATCTCGATCTTCTGGGTGATGTTCACGACAATTCCCGCCGGGTCGTGCAGCGTGAAATGACGCTCGCCCCAGGGCTCGTCGCGCAGCGTCTCGATGAAACCCAGGCCGGCCGCCTGGAGGCGGGCAAACTCCGCCGCCGCATCCTCGACATCGAGATTGAAGATCAGGCCGGCGCCGTCCGTGGCGGCGCGATAGGCGGGGTGCTGCTCCGCCAGGCCGGGCAGCATGAAGCCCAGCTCCACCGTGCGCGGCTCGCCGCCGCCATGCAGATGCACGTACCAGTCATTCTCGAACACGGTGCGGAACCCCAGATGCCGCACATAGAAATCGCGGGCCGCCGCCATGGCGGGCGTGACGATAACGGGGGTGAGCAGGGCGATGCGCATGGGCATTCTCCTCGGTCGTCAGGGGCGGTCGGCGGCCACCAGCAGAAAGGCCGGGCGTTCGCGTTCCTTCGCCCAGTCCGGGTGCTTGGATATCTGGGCGGCGTCCGGTCCCCATTCCTCCAGCCAGCGGGGCGCGAAGCCGGCCTCGATCAGCAGGCGGAGATAGGCGCCGATGGTGCGGTGCTGCTTCACCACGCCCTCGGCCAGCCAGTCGGTGATGCGCGGCCCTTCCGACAGGTAGGAATCGAGCGGCCAGACCGGCGTGCCGGCGGCGCTCTCGCTCCAGCCGGGTTTGGACGGCGCGGTGAAGATCGGGTGTTCGACGGAAAACACGATCCGCCCGCCCGGCGTCAGCGCCGCATGGATGGTTTTCAGCAGCCCGCCCAGATTTTCCAGGTAATGGAAGGCCAGGGAGCTGTAAGCGAGGTCGATGCTGCCCGGCGCGATCTCGAAGCGCTCCAGGTCGGCCTGTGCGTAGGTGACCGCCAGCTCCGCCGTCTCGCGGCGGGCGCGGTCCAGCATGCGGTCGGAGACGTCGACGCCGCGCACCCAGGCGGCCCCCTGCTGTGCCGCCCAGCGGCAGAACCAGCCGAAGCCGCAGCCCAGATCGAGCACCCGCAGCCCCGTCATGTCGGGCAGCTGTGCCCGCAGGGCGGGCCATTCGGGCGCTGCCTCCAGCCCGTGCACCGAGCGCGGAAGCTGGCTGTAGCCGGCGAAGAAACCGGGATCGTCGTATATGTTCTGGGTCATGGCCGGGCGGCGAAGGCCATGTAGTTGACCTCCAGCTTCGGGCCGGCGGAAAACCGGTCGGTAAGGGGGCTGTATTCGATGCCTGTGAGATCGACCAGCTCAAGTCCCTGGCGGCGCAGCAGGGCAGCCAATTCCGAAGGACGGATAAATTTCTTCCAATTATGCGTGCCGCGCGGCAGCCAGCGCAGCACATATTCCGCCCCGACGATGGCCATGAGGTAGGATTTCGGCGTGCGGTTCAGCGTCGACAGCGCCATCGCCCCGCCCGGCCGGGTCAGATCGCGGCAGGCCGCCAGGAAGGCGGAAACGTCGGAGACATGCTCCAGCACCTCCATCGAGATCACCGCGTCGAAGGTTTCGCCGGCGGCCACCAGCGTCTCGGCGGCGACGGCGCGGTAGTCGATGGCGAGGCCGGCTTCCTCGGCATGCGCCTTGGCGGCGGCAATGCCCTCGGCCGCCGCGTCGATGCCGGTGACGGTGGCGCCCATGCGGGTCAGCGGCTCGCACAGCAGCCCGCCGCCGCAGCCGATATCGATCAGCCGCAGGCCGGCAAGCGGCTTCGGCGCCTGGGCGTCCAGCCAGAAATGCGCGCACAGCCGGTCGCGGATATAGCGCAGCCGCACCGGGTTCAGCCGGTGCAGCGGGCGGAACGCCCCGTCCGGGTCCCACCAGGCGTCGGCGATGGCGGCGAACTGGGCGATCTCCTGCGGATCGACGGTGGTGTTCATCGCGGCTGGCCTATCGTGAAAAAAGGTTAAGGAGGGCCGGTCCGGCGGCCTTGCCCCATACACAACCATCAGAGTATGTATTGGCCCGGCTTGCGCCCGGCAACCCGTCTTTCGCGGTTAGGCCGGCGCGGTGACTTGGCCGAAGGGGCTGTGATGGCGCGTATCGTAATGAAGTTCGGCGGCACGTCCGTCGCCGACATGACCCGGATCAAGGCGGTGGCCGCGCGCGTGAAGCGCGAGGTGGATGCCGGCCACGAGGTGGCGGTGGTGGTCTCCGCCATGTCGGGCGAGACCAACAAGCTGGTCGGCTATGCCCGCGAGGCGTCGGCGCTGCATGACGCGCGCGAATATGACACGGTGGTCGCCGCCGGCGAGCAGGTGACCGCCGGGCTGACCGCGCTGGCCTTGCAGGCGATCGGCGTGAATGCGCGCTCCTGGCTCGGCTGGCAGATCCCGCTGCGCACCGATGGCGTGCACGGCAAGGCGCGCATTCTGGGCATCGACACCGACGATCTGACCAAGCGGATGAAGGACGGCCAGTTCCCGGTTCTCGCCGGTTTCCAGGGGCTGGGGCCGGATAATCGCATCACCACGCTGGGGCGCGGCGGGTCGGACACGTCGGCCGTGGCGCTGGCCGCCGCCCTGCATGCCGACCGCTGCGACATCTTCACCGATGTGGACGGGGTCTACACTTCCGATCCGCGCATCGTGACGAAGGCGCGCAAGCTGGATAAGATCACGTACGAAGAGATGCTGGAGATGGCGTCGCTCGGGGCGAAGGTCTTGCAGACCCGCTCGGTCGAGCTGGCGATGAATCACGGGGTGCGGGTTCAGGTTCTGTCCAGTTTCGTGGACGCGCCGGGCACCATGGTAGTCGACGAGGAAGAGATCGTGGAACAGCAAGTCGTCAGCGGCATCGCCTATTCGAAGGACGAGGCGAAGATCACCCTGGTGAAGGTGGCCGACCGGCCGGGCATCGCGGCCGGCATCTTCGGGCCGCTGGCCGACGCGGCGATCAATGTCGACATGATCGTGCAGAACGTGTCGGAGGACGGCAAGTCGACCGACCTTACCTTCACCGTCGCCAAGGCCGATCTGGACCGCACCGTGCAGGTGCTGGAATCGCGCAAGGCGGAGCTGGACTACAAGGCGATCACGCCAGACCCCAACGTGGTGAAGGTGTCGGTCATTGGGGTCGGCATGCGCAGCCATGCCGGCGTCGCCCAGACCATGTTCAAGACGCTGGCCGAGCGCGGCATCAACATCCAGGTCATCTCCACCTCGGAGATCAAGATCAGCGTGCTGGTCAACGAGGAATATACCGAGCTCGCCCTGCGCGCGCTGCACACCGCCTACGGGCTGGACGCCGCCTGACCATGCGCCACGCCGCCGCCCTCGCGACGACAGGGGCTGCCAGTCGGCAGGCCCGTCGTCGTGCCGGCCTGGCGGCGATGGCGCGATGGCAGTTTATCATCCTCAAGCCGAGCCGGCTCGGGACCCTGCGCTGATGTCAGCCGCAACCTTCCGTCCCCAGCCGCGTCAGATGTTGAAGCGGCTGCGCGATGTCATGGCCGGACCGGGCAGCGCGCAGGAACGCCTTGACCAGGTGGTCAAGGTGATCGCCGCCGACATGGTGGCCGAGGTGTGCTCGGTCTATATCAAGCGCGCCGGCGAGATGCTGGAGTTGTTCGCCACCGAGGGGCTGAAATCCGAATCGGTGCACCAGACCCGCCTGCGCATCGGCGAGGGCCTGGTCGGCGATATCGGCGCCCATGCAAGGGCGCTGGCGCTGGCCGACGCCCAGGCGCATCCGCAATTCGCCTACCGCCCGGAGACGGGCGAGGAAGCCTATGCCTCGCTGATGGGGGTGCCGATCCTGCGCTCCGGCCGGGTGCTCGGCGTGCTGGTGGTGCAGAACAAGACCCGCCGCCAGTACAGCGAGGAGGAGATCGAGCATCTGGAGACCATCGCCATGGTGCTGGCGGAGCTGGTGGCGACCGGCGAGCTGATCAAGCCGACCGAGATGCTGTCCACCGAAGGCAACGCCATGCTGCCCTCGCGGCTGGAAGGGGTGCGCATCAATGGCGGGCTGGGCATCGGCCATGCCGTGCTGCATCAGCGCCAGGTCATCATCCGCCGCGTCGTGGCCGAGGATGCGGACGAGGAAATCCTGCGCTTCCGCGAGGCGCTGGCCGGCATGCAGTCAGCCATCGACCGGATGATCGACGCGGTCGACCGCGACGGGGCGGGCGAGCATCGCGACATTCTGGAAACCTACCGCATGTTCGCCGAGGATCGCGGCTGGATCGGCCGCATCGCCGAGGCGATCAAGACCGGCCTGACCGCCGAGGCGGCGGTCCAGAAGGTGCAGAACGACACCCGCGCCCGCATGGCCCAGGTGACCGACGCCTATCTGCGCGAGCGGCTGCTCGACCTGGACGATCTGGCCGCCCGCCTGTTGCAGCATCTGTCCGGCGATGTCGATTTGCTGGTCGATCTGCCGCCGGCCGACGCGGTGCTGATCGCGCGGTCCATGGGGCCGGCCGAATTGCTGGATTACGAGCGCGGCACGCTGCGCGCGCTGGTGCTGGAGGAAGGCTCGCCCACCTCGCATGTCGCCATCGTCGCCAAGGCGCTGGACATTCCGGTGGTCGGCCGCGTTTCCGGCATCCTGTCCAAGGTGGAGGCCGGCGACCAGGTCATCGTCGATGGCGATAACGGCATCGTCATGGTGCGGCCGGGCGACGATGTGATGGATCATTTCGCCACCGCCATGGTGGCCCGGCAGGAACGCCAGCAGGCTTTCGCGGCGCTGCGCCACCTGCCGGCGGAGACGCGGGACGGGAACCATGTCTCGCTGTTGCTGAATGCCGGCATGCTGGCGGACCTGACGCATGTGGAGGAGACCGGGGCGTCGGGCGTCGGGCTGTACCGCACCGAAATCCCGTTCATGATCCGCTCGGCCTATCCCGACTTGCCCAGCCAGATCGATATTTATCAGCGGGTCATCGACCGGCTTGGCGACCGGCCGGTGGTGTTCCGTACGCTGGATGTCGGCGGCGACAAGCGGCTGCCCTATTTCACCTACGATGATGACGAGAACCCGGCGATGGGCTGGCGGGCGATCCGCATTTCGCTCGACCGGCCGGCGATGCTGCGCCACCAGCTGCGCGCGATGATCCGCGCGGCGGCCGGGCGACCGCTCTCCATCATGTTCCCGATGGTCTCCGAAGTGGCGGAGCTGGACAGCGCCTTGGCCGTCCTGGCGATGGAGGTGGCGCGCGAATCCGCCCGTGGCGCCAGCCTGCCGTCGCCTTTGTCGGTCGGCGTCATGATCGAGGTGCCGGCCCTGTGCTGGCAAATCGACCAGGTTCTGGAGCGGGTCGATTTCTTGTCGGTCGGCAGCAATGATTTGATGCAGTTCTTGTTCGCCAGCGACCGCGGCAGTCCGTTATTGGCGGATCGTTACGATACGCTGGCGCCGGCCATGATGAAGCTGTTGCAGTTGCTGGTGCAAAAGGCGGACGCCGCCGGCAAGCCGATCACCGTGTGCGGTGAAATGGCCGGCCGGCCGCTGGAGGCGATGGCCTTGTTGGCGTTGGGATATCGCCGCCTATCGATGACCCCGGCCGCCATCGGACCGATAAAGACGATGGTGCGCAGCCTGGATGTCGCGGCGATCAGTCCCTATGTCTGTAGTCTCATCGAGTCGACGGACCACTCTTTGCGGCACAAATTGCGCTCGCTCGCCAAGGATCACGGTGTAATCGTCTGATCCTTCCGCGCCGCAGCATAGTATTTGCTAATGCTGTATCTATAGGGTAAGGTCCAGGTAATTGATTCTCCTGCTGATTCCGGCTTGGGGGAGCTGGCATCGCGGGCTACCGCAGCGATAGAGGGTGGCTGTGCTGAAAAGCAACAGGCGGTTGAAGGTATCGAATATTGAGGAAGTGTCGGGCGGTTTTGACACGCCGTCGCATGTCGGCGCAGTGCTGCAACGCGCGCGCCTGTCCGCCGGTTATGATCTGCGCGACGTAGCGCAGCATCTGCGGGTCCGCACCGCTTATCTGGAGGCTATCGAGGCGGGGCGCTATAACGATCTGCCGGGCCGCACCTACGCCATCGGCTTCGTGCGCGGCTACGCGGAGTTGATGCGCCTGGATTCGGCCGCCCTGGTCAACCAGTTCAAGGCCGAGACCGTCGGTCTGGCCGGCCGCACCGAACTGGTCTTCCCCTCGCCGCCGCCGGAAGGGCGCATTCCCGGCGGCGCCATCCTGTTCGTGTCGGTGCTGGTGGCGCTGATTGCCTATGGCGTGTGGTACTATAGTTCGGTCACTGAAAAGGGCATTGCCGAGCTGGTGCCCGCCGTGCCCGACAGGCTGGCGGCCCTGCTCGATAGCGACCGCCAGCCGGACGTGTCCGCGCGCGAAGCCGTCGCCGCCATCCCGCGCAGCGAGGAGCCGCCCTTGCCGGCGCCCGGAAGCGCCGGGGGCGGCACAGCTCCCGCCGCCGGCTCATCCGCCCCGTCCCCGTCCCCGTCCCCATCCTCCTCTATCCCGTCCTCCACGCCCCCGTCCACCTCGGCGGGGCTTCCGGCCGCTCCGGTCGAAACGCCGGCGCCGCAGGCGGGCGACAGCGTGGCATCTTCCGCCGCTGATTCGGCCGTTGCCGCCGGCAATGGCGAGGATGAGAGCACGCCCGAACCCTCCACCGCCTCCGGCCAGGCGGACCCGAACGCCTCGCTGACGCCGCGCGACCGCGCCGCCGAAACCGCTGAGGCGCCTCCGGCAACCCTCTCATCGGCAACACCCGCACCCATCAAGCCCGCGCCAACCACTATGGCCGCCGTGCCGCCGCCGGCGGCGCCCGACGCCGCCGGCCCGGCCGCCGGTGCCCGCATCGTGTTGCAGGCGCGCGACGAGGTCTGGGTGCAGATTCGCGATGGCGACAGCGCGATGATGACCCGCATTCTGCGCAAGGGCGACGCCTACCGCGTGCCCAATCGCGGCGGGCTGATGCTGCTGACCGGCAATGCCGGCGCGCTGGACATCGTGGTGGACGGCACGGTCACCCCGTCGCTCGGCCCCATTGGCGCCGTGCGCCGCGACATCCCGCTCGATGCCGAACGCCTGCTCTCCGGCGTCGCCGCCGCGCGGTAAGGCATTGCGAGGCCGCGACGGCAATCTGAATGCCGGTGCTTGATCCGGCGGGTCGCAGCGCGCACTTTAGGGGCGTCGTTCAACCATCCCCGTGCAGAATGGGAGAGGCGCGATGAGCGTTCGCCCCTATCGCGATATTCAGCGCCGCAAATCGCGGCTGGTCCATGTCGGCTCGGTCCCGGTCGGCGGCGATTCGCCGATCAGCGTGCAGACCATGACCAACACGCCGACGCCCGACGTCGCGGCGACCGTGGCGCAGATCCAGGCCGCCGCCGAGGCCGGCGCGGATATCGTGCGCGTCTCCTGCCCGGACGAGGATTCCACCGCCGCGCTGGGGGAGATTGTGCGCCAGTCGCCGGTGCCCATCGTCGCCGACATTCACTTCCACTATAAGCGCGCCATCGAGGCGGCGCAGGCAGGCGCTGCCTGCCTGCGCATCAATCCGGGCAATATCGGCTCCGCCGCGCGGGTGCGCGAGGTGGTGCAGGCGGCGAAGGATCATGGCTGCTCCATGCGTATCGGCGTGAATGCCGGCAGCCTGGAGAAGCACCTGCTGGAGAAATATGGCGAGCCCTGCCCCGAGGCGATGGTGGAAAGCGCGCTCGACCATGCCCGCATCCTGGAAGACAATGATTTCTTCGAATTCAAGATCAGCGTGAAGGCGTCCGACGTGTTCCTGGCCGTCGCCGCCTATCAGGGGCTGGCGGACGCCTGCGACTATCCGTTGCATCTGGGCATCACCGAGGCCGGCGGCCTGCGCGCCGGCACCATCAAATCCTCGATCGGCCTGGGCAGCCTGCTGTGGGCCGGCATCGGCGACACGATCCGCGTGTCGCTCTCGGCCGAGCCGGTGGAAGAGGTGAAGGTCGGCTACGAC
The DNA here is from genome assembly GCF_001618175.1 of Oceanibaculum pacificum. Taxonomy (GTDB): domain Bacteria; phylum Pseudomonadota; class Alphaproteobacteria; order Oceanibaculales; family Oceanibaculaceae; genus Oceanibaculum; species Oceanibaculum pacificum. The sequence goes on from NZ_LPXN01000009.1 coordinate 9,067, forward strand.
ATCTTGAAGTCGCTGGGCCTGCGCCGTCGCGGCGTCACTGTTATTTCCTGCCCGTCCTGCTCGCGGCAGAATTTCCCGGTCATCAGGACCGTGGAGGTGCTGGAGGAGCGGCTGGCCCACATTACCACGCCGATGACCGTCTCGGTGATCGGCTGCGTGGTGAACGGGCCGGGCGAGGCGCGCGAGACCGATATCGGCTTCACCGGCGGCGGCAACAATACGCACATGGTCTATGTGAACGGCCTGCAGGATCATCGCCTGAAGGACCAGAACATCGTTGACCATCTCGTCCAGCTGATCGAGAAGAAGGCGGCGGAGATCGAGGCGGCGAACGACGCCGCCGCGCAGCCCTCCGCGGCCGAATAGATTTTCCCCGTTCCAGGAGACCGATAAGCGTGGCTTCCCTGCAGCCGGCCCGCGGCACCCACGATCTGTTGCCGGACGATTTCCGCCGGCATTCCCGCGTCATCGACATCGCCCGCGAGACCGCCGGCCTCTATGGCTTCGCGCAGATCGCCACGCCGATCTTCGAATTCACCGAGGTCTTCCAGCGCACGCTGGGCGACACTTCCGACATCGTCACGAAGGAGATGTACACCTTCATCGACAAGGGCGGGGAGCAGGTAACCCTGCGCCCGGAAGGGACCGCCGGCGTGGCCCGCGCGCTGATCTCCAACGGTCTGTCGCAGCATCTGCCGCTGAAATATTTCTACGCTGGCCCGATGTTCCGCTACGAGCGGCCGCAGAAGGGCCGGTTGCGCCAGTTCCACCAGATCGGTGTGGAGCTGCTGGGCGTGCCCGGGCCGCAGGCCGATATCGAGGTGCTGGCGACCGGCCAGCAGATATTGGAGGCGCTCGGCATCTGGCGGCATACCAGGCTGGAGCTGAACACGCTGGGCGACCCGGAAAGCCGCGACGCCTACCGCGCGGTGCTGGTCGAGTATTTCCAGGACCATCTCGACACGCTGTCGAAGGACAGCCAGGAGCGGCTGCACCGCAACCCGCTGCGCATCCTGGATTCCAAGGATGAGGGCGACCGCACGCTGGTCGCCGGCGCGCCCGCCTTCGGCGCTTACCTGAACCAGCATTCGCAGGATTTCTTCGGCCGGGTGACCGAGGGGCTGACCGCGCTGGGCATTCCCTACACGCATAATCCCCGGCTGGTGCGCGGGCTGGATTACTACACCCACACCGCCTTCGAGTTCGTCACCGAGGCGCTGGGCGCGCAGGGCACGGTGATGGCCGGCGGGCGCTATGACGGGCTGGTCGGCATGATGGGCGGGCCGGAGACGCCGGGCATCGGCTGGGCGGCGGGCATCGAGCGCCTGGCCATGCTGCTGACGGAAGTACCGCAAGCGCCGCGTCCGATCGCCGTGATCCCGGTGGGATCGGCGGAGGAAGCGGCGGCGATGCGGCTGGCCCAGCGCCTGCGCAAGGCCGGCTACCCGGTCGAGCTGGGCTATGGCGGCAATGTCGGCAAGCGCATGAAGCGGGCGAACAAGCTGAACGCCCGGGCCGCCCTGCTGCTCGGCGAGGCGGAGCTGGCGCGTGAGATCGCCACCGTGCGCGACCTCGATAGCGGCGAGCAGGTGGAAATCCCCTTGAGCCAGCTCGAGGATCGCCTGTCCATCTTCCGCTAGCCGCCGGCATGGGGCGCAGGCCCATAGGGTGCGTCTTTCTTGCAAGCGGCCACCCCCCACCCCAACCCTCCCCCGCAAGGGGGGAGGGAACGCGCCTATCTTCCTCCCCCTTGAGGGGGGAGG
>NZ_LPXN01000010.1 GCF_001618175.1 Oceanibaculum pacificum
ACTAGGGCTACGCCCAAGTCTCCGCGTCCCTCTCCCCTGCCCGGGCGAAGGGGGGAAATAGCGCCGCTCTCATAAGGGACGAAGCGTGAAGAGTCAGCGGTCTTCTGAAACCCCAGGCCCGATGGGATGCGGCAGGAGGGCGGGGTCGACGCCGGCGCCCTGGCTTTCGGGAAAGCCCTCGATGGAGCCCATGCGCTCGGCGTCGCGCTTCACCGCCGGCTCGCTCTGCATATAGACGGCGACCAGCTCGGCCAGCGATTCCAGAGCGTCCTCATGGATGCGTTCATAGCCGTGCGAGGCGTCGATGCCGAAGGTCAGCAAGGCGGTGCGGATGTCATTGCCAGCCTCCACCGCCGCGGCCCCGTCGCAGCGGTAATAGCGGAATACGTCGCGCTGATGCGGGATTGAATGTTCCTTCGCCAGCCGGATCAGCTTGTGGGTCAAATGATAGTCGAACGGCCCGGTCTGATCCTTCATGGCAATGGTGACGCCGGTCTCGCGCGAATTCTGCCCCGGCGCGGTGGTGCCATTGTCGATGCTGACAAGCTCCGACACATCGCCATGCAGCACGGCGGACGCGCCGGACCCCACCTCCTCCGAGATGGTGAACAGCAGATGGCAATCGACCGGCAATTGCAGCTTGTTGTCGACCATCGCCTTGGCCGCCGCCAGCATCACCGCCGCCCCTGCCTTATCGTCCAGATGCCGGGAGACGATATAGCCGCTATCGAGGAATTCGGCCTGCGGGTCGATGGCGACGTAATCGCCGATATTCACCCCCAGCCGCACCAGATCCTCCCGGCTGTCGGATTGGGCGTCGATGCGCAGCTCAACGTAATCCCAGCCGACCGGCAGCTTGTCGATCTCGGTATTGAAGGTATGGCCGGACGCCTTCAAGGGCAGGATGGTGCCGCGATAGGCCCCCTCGTCGGTGAACAGGGTAACGCGCGCGCCCTCGGCGAAGCGGGCCGACCAATGGCCGATCATCACCAGCTCCACCCTTCCGTTCGGCTTCAGGTTCTTCACCATGGCGCCCAGCGTGTCGAGATGGCTGACCAGCGCCCGGTCGGGGCTGTATTGCCGGCCGGGCATGTCGGCGCGGATCGCGCCGCGCCGCGTCAGCTCGTACTTGATGTCCAGCTTCTCAAGCTCACCGCTGACGAACCGGACCACCTGATCGGTAAAGCCGCTCGGGCTGGGGATGCACAGCAGTTCCCACAGCACGCTCTTCAGGTAGCCCATATCGATGGTCGGCTTGATCATGCTTTCCTCTTATTGTTTCGTAGATTTATCGCATGTCCTTGGGCGGCCAGCGGTCGATGGCCGTCTGCGGGAACAGCAAATCGATGAAGCGTTCCGCCGTCGGCTGCGGCTCGTGATTGGCGAGGCCGGGCCGCTCGTTCGCCTCGATGATCGCATAGTCCGGCTCTTCCGGCCGGGTGACGATGAAATCCATGCCGACGACGGGAATGTCAATCTCCCGCGCCGCCTTCACCGCGGCCTCCACCAGCTTGGGGTGTAGCCGGTCGGTGACGTCATGGATGGTGCCGCCGGTATGCAGATTGGCGGTCTTGCGCACCAGAAGAGTCTCGCCCTCCGGCAGGATGCTGTCCAGCTCGTAGCCGCCCATCATCACGCAGCGCTCGGTTTCCAGATCCATCGGGATATGGCTTTCGCCCCCGGTGGCGGCGGCGCGGCGGCGGCTCAGCTTTTCGATCAGCTGCTCCACCGTGTGCTGGCCGGTGCCGGTCACGCAGGGCGGACGGCGCATCGCCGCCGCCACCACCTTGAAGCCGATGACGACCAGGCGCAGATCGTCGCCCTTCACCAGTTCCTCGATCAGCACTGTCTCGCAGGTGCGCCGGGCCAGCTCGATGGCGCTCTTCAGCGCTTCGACGCCGCGCACATCGACGCTGATACCGCGCCCCTGCTCGCCCCGCGCCGGCTTCACGACGACGGCGCCATGCTCCTTCAGGAAGGCGATATCGGCCTCAAGATCACCGGCGGTGCGCTGGGCTGGAACGCGCAACCCCGCCTTCTCCATCAGCCGCCGGGTGACCGCCTTGTCGTCGCAGCGGCTCATGGCGACGGCCGTTGTCAGCTCCGACAGGCTCTCGCGGCACAGGATCGAGCGGCCGCCATGAATCAGCCGGAAGAAGCCGCCCTCGGCGTCCAGCACCTCGACGCCGATGCCGCGCCGGCGCGCCTCGTCAACCAGCAGCATGGCGTAGGGGTTCAGCTTCTCCTCGACCGGCGGACCGACGAACAGCCGTTCGTTGATCGTGTTCTTGATCTTCACCGCGAACACCGGCACGCGCTGGAAGCCCAGCTTCTCATAAAGCGCGATGGCCTGGTCGTTGTCGTGCATCACCGACAAATCCATGTAGGCCCGGCCACGCGCCGCGAAATGCTCGGCCAGATGGCGCACCATCGCCTCGCCGACGCCGGGATAGGCGGTCTGCGGATCGACCGCCAGGCTCCACAGGCTGCTGCCGTTCTCAGGATCCTTGAAGGCGTTCACATGGTCGATGCCGGTCACCGCCGCGACCACCTTGCCGGTCGCCATATCCTCGGCGACCAGGAAGGTGAGGTGCTTCTTCATCCGGTTGCCCCAGAGGAAGGAAGGCTCGACCTGCACCATACCGCGCGCGGCGTAGATGTCGTTCACCGCCTGGGCGTCGGCCAGGGTGCGCAGGCGGCGCACGGCAAAGCCCTTCGGCCGGCGGCGAGAGGCGCGATAGCCGCTCATCTGCAGCCGATAGGTGTGCGACGGGTCCAGGAACAGCGCCTGCGGGGCCTTGGCCAGCAGCACATGCGGCTCGTGCACATAGAAAGCGATATCGCGCCGGCCGGACGGCTCCTCGCGCAGCACCTGCACCAGCGCCTGGGCGTCGGTGAAGGTGTGGGCGAAGATCAGCTGGCCCCAGCCGCAATCGATGCTGACATTGACCGGCCAATCCTCGCCCTGGCGACGTTCGCCCTGGCGGCTCGATTCGCGGACGCTGACGGCGGTATGCCGCTGCAACCGTTCGGAGACGTTCCGGACGCGGCGTTGAGCGGGCACGCGGGCGGCTTGTATCATCTTTCCCTCTCCTGGGCGCTTATTAGACACCGTGCGACTGCAACCACAATTCCAGCAGGCCGCACTGCCACAGCTTGGAGCCGCGCAGCGGGGTCAGATGCGCATCCGGGTCGGCCAGCAGCGTATCGATATAAGCCGGGTTGAAGAGCTGGCGTTCCCTGGCGCGTGGGGAATGCAGCGCGTCATCGACCATCTTCAGGAAAGGGCCGCGCAGATATTTCAGCGCCGGCACCGGGAAATACCCTTTCGGCCGATCGATCACCGAGGCCGGGATCACCTTGCGGGCGGCTTCCTTCAACACGTATTTGCCATCGCCCTCGACCTTCATCTCGGGCGGGATCCGGGCCGCCAGCTCGACCAGCTCATGATCCAGGAAAGGCACGCGCGCCTCCAGGCCCCAGGCCATGGTCATGTTGTCGACGCGCTTCACCGGGTCGTCGACCAGCATGATCGTGGTGTCCAGCCGCAGCGCCTTGTCGACCGCCGTATCGGCACCCGCCGCTTCCATGTGCCGGGTGACGAAATCCAGGCTGGCATTGCCGTTCACGAAGCGCGGGTCGACCGCCTCGGCGAATTCCGCATGGGTCCGGTCGAAGAACACGCGGGAATAATCGCCGACCGCATCGTTGCTGCTCATCAGCGGCGGGTACCAGTGGTAGCCGGCGAATACCTCGTCCGCCCCCTGGCCGCTCTGCACCACCTTCACATGCTTGGCGACCTCCTGCGACAGCAGGTAGAAGCCGATGGCGTCGTGGCTGACCATCGGTTCGGCCATGGCGTGGATGCAGTTCGCCAGCTCCGGCAGGGCGCGGGAGGAATCGACGAAAAGCTGGTGATGATCGGTGCCGAAATGCTCGGCCACGATGTCCGAATATTGGAACTCATCGCCGCGCTCCTCGCCGACCGTCTCGAAGCCGACCGAGAAGGTCTTCAGATCCTGCTGGCCCAGCTTGGCGAGCAAGCCCACCACCAGGCTGGAATCCAGCCCGCCGGACAGCAGCACGCCAACCGGCACGTCGGCCACCAGCCGGCGCTTCACCGCCAGCGTCAGCGCGTCCAGCGTCTTTTCCTGCCAATCCTCGAAACTGAGATTGGCCTCGTCGGCGCGGCGCACGAAATCCGGCGCCCAGTAGCGTTCTTCCTTCCGGCTGCCATCCGGCTCAATGACCATTACGGTCGCCGGCGGCAGCTTGCGGATGCCCTTCAGGATCGTATATGGGGCCGGCACGACGGCATGGAAGCTCATGTAATGATGCAGCGCCGTGCGGTCGATATCGGTATCCAGCGCCTCGCCCGTCGCCTTGGCGGCGGCGATCAGCGCCGGCAGGCCGGAAGCGAAGCGGAAGCTCTTGTCGGTCTCGGCATAGTAGAAGGGCTTGATGCCCAGCCGGTCGCGGGCGATGGTCACGCGGCCACTGTCGCGCTCGACGGCGGCGAAGGCGAACATGCCGTGGAACCGCTTCACGCAATCCGGCCCCCAGGCGTGAAACGCCTTCAGAACCACCTCGGTATCGCCGGTGGAGAAGAAGCGGTAGCCCTTGGCCTCCAGCTCGGCCATCAGCTCGCGGTAATTATAGATGATGCCGTTGAAGACGATGGTGACGCCCAGCTCGTTATCGACCATCGGCTGCTGCGCGCGCTCCGACAGGTCGATGATCTTCAGCCGGCGATGGCCCAGCGCCACGCGGCCTTGCAGGAATATGCCCTCGCCGTCGGGTCCTCGGGGTGCGAGCGCCGCCGTCATCGCCGATACGGCGGTGGAGGAAGCGCGTCGGTCGTCGAACCGGATCTCGCCGGCAATGCCACACATCTATCTGCTCTCCGTCTTGTTCTCGATCCTTAGAAACGCATGAGACGCGGTGATGTTCTGAGATAAAGGCAATAATCGAGCGCTGTCAGAAGGCGTTCGGAAAATGCAAATTGCCGGAAATCGCATCGCTGCGTCCGTCACAGATTTTTCATAGGAATAGGTGGGCGATCTTGAGGATCGAAGGGATAGGTCGATAAAGCCGCATCACGGGCAGGATTGCCTGCCGCCACGGCCGTTCAAGCCCTATATTGTTCGCCTTATCGATAATTCAAGGTAATGGGGTGCTGTTTTTCCGGCTCATCAGTCAGCCAGGTAATATTCTATTGTCGAGACCACGCGCACCTTTTTCTCGACCGTCGCCGATTCGTCGAACGGCATGCCGTCGTCGCGCGGCAATATCTGGAACACGCCCTGGCTGGCCTTGCGAATGGCGCCAACGCTGGAGCCGGAATCGGCAGCGAACTGGGTCGCCCCCTCGCGAGCATTCTGCGTGGCGGCGGCGATCATCTCCGGCTTGACGTCGTTCAGCCGGGTGAAGACGTAGCGCGGGGCCACCCCCTCGCCCAGGACAACGCCGCGGCTGACCAACTCGCCGACGCGGCGCGACAGATCGACCACCTTGTCGACATCCTCGGTGCGCACCAGCAGGGTCTGGGCGATTATGAAGCGGTCGCGCACGCCTTCCGGCCGATAAGGGTTGGCCTGGATGTCGGTGACCTCCAGCCGCTGGCGCTGCACCGCCTCGGCCGGCAGCCCGGCGGAGGTGAGGAAATCGATCACCGCCGCGACATCGGCCTCGATCTTGCCCTGCACCTCGGCCAGCTCGTTGCCCGTGGCGGTGAAGCGCAGCGGCCACAGCGCCAGGTCGGCCTGCACGTCGCGTTCCGCCAGCCCCTTCATGGTGACGTAACGGTCACCCAGACGGCTATCGCTGAAGCCCTTGCCGACGGCAAAGCCGCCCAGCGCGAAGCCGGTTCCCAGAATGGCGGCGGCGGCAAGCAGAACGACCGGGCGGGCGGAAAGGGGCATGGCGATACTCGTGACGGAAAAGGAAGCTCTATGCGTTTACCTATCACGCGATTGTGACGCTTCCGGGGACGCCCCATATATTTTCAGCCATAGGAAAGCCATGGTCGCACCCTATGATATTATATGCGAGTAATTCGCAGTTGCTGGAGTGTGAGATGCAAAACCTGACGCAGACGATGCGGACGACAAGCCCGATCAGCCGGACGATGCGCTGGGCGCTGGCCGGCGGCGCGCTCGTCCTGCTGGCCGCGTGCGCGCAGCCGACGCCGTACAAGCCGCGCCTCGATACCTCGACCGGCTTTGCCGAGCAGCAGCTGGAGGCCAACCGCTTCCGCGTCACCTTCGCCGGCAACCAGGTTACCGGCCGCGAGATTGTGGAGAATTACCTGCTCTACCGGGCCGCCGAGCTGACGCTGCAAAAGGACGGCGACCATTTCGTGCTGGCAGACAAGGAAATCGAGCGGGTTACCGATTATTACCAGCAATATGACCCCTGGCCCGGCAGCTACGGGCTGTATGGCATGCGCCGCTATGGCGGCTTCGGCTATGGCATGGGCTATAATACGTCCACCTATGCGCAGAGCAGCTATCGCGGTTATGCCGACATCCTGATTTTCAAGGGCCCGACGCCGAAGAACGACCCCAAATCCTTCGACGCCCGCGAAATCATCAAGAATCTCAGCCCCTACGTGCAACGCCCGCAACAGGCGGGCTGAGCCCCCCAGGCGGCACGCTTGCTAAGGCTTACGGCCGGTGCAGCACCCCGCCGAGGGTGGGCGCCGGCACTCCGGTCGTGCCGGGGAAGCTGAGGGGCAATCCCAGCTTGTGGCGGATGGCGAGGTAGGCGAAGGCCTGGGCCTCCACATCGTCGCCATCCCAGCCGATATCCTCCATGCTGCGGATCGGCACGCCCAACTCGGCGGCCAGGCTTTCCATCATCAACTGATTATGCCGGCCGCCGCCGCTGACGATCCAGATCGCCGCCGGCGCCGGGAACCAGTCGGCGGCCTTGACGATGCAGGCGACCGTGAGCGCGGTCAGAGTCGCCGCCCCATCCTCCAGGCTCAAGGATTCGGCAAGGCTGGCGGAGAAATCGTCGCGATCCAGCGATTTCGGCGGCTTGCGCGCGAAGTACGGCCCTTCCAGCACGGTATCGATGCGCACCCGGTCCGCAACACCGGCGCGCGCCAGGCGACTACCCTCGTCATAGGGTTGGCCGGTATGGCGCAGCACCCAATCGTCGAGCAACGCGTTGGCCGGGCCGGTATCGAAGGCCAACAACACGCCGTCCGCGCCGATCCAGGTGACATTGCCGACGCCGCCCAGATTCAGCACCGCCAGCGGGCGCGGCAGATCCTCGGTGAGCGCTGCGTGGAAGATCGGCGCGAAGGGCGCGCCCTCCCCGCCGGCCGCCACATCGGCGCTGCGGAAATCATTCACCACGGCGATGCCGGTCTCGCGCGCCAGCAACCCGCCATCGCCGATCTGCCAGGTGCGCCCCTTGCCGGCCAGCCCCTGTGTCGGCTGGTGCAGGATGGTGTGACCGTGAAAGCCGATCAGATCAACCTCGGATGGCGGGATAGCGGCCTGTTCCAGCAGGCTGTGCACGGCGGCGGCGTGGCGCAGGGTGAACTCGCGCTCGACGCCGGCGATGTCGGCCCCAGCCGGCGCGCCCAATATGCCGCGCAGGCGCTGCCGGAATTCAGGATCGTAGGGTATCGTCAGGGCGGGACCGATCTCGACCTGTCGCTCGCCGTCGCTGCGCAGCAGGGCCGCGTCGATGCCGTCCAGGGAAGTGCCGCTCATCAGGCCGATTGCGGTCAGCACGGGCATGGTCGCTCCATAGATTAAGAATGGCTGCCATCTAACGGCGATATGCCGCAACGTGCAACCCAGCGCGCAACCCGGCTTCCCCAACGGGCCGCAGTTCGGATAGTCTGCCGGCCATGAGCCAGACCTACGTCGACAGCTATTACAGCCGCACCCTCGCCGACGACCATCGCCGCCCGGCGCTGGAGGGGGAGGCGCAGGCGGATATCTGCATTATTGGCGGCGGCATGGCCGGCCTCGCCACCGCGCTGGGGCTGGCGGAGCGCGGCATCACCAACGTCGTGGTGCTGGAAGAAAAACAGGTCGGCTTCGGCGCGTCGGGGCGCAATGGCGGTTTCGTCTCCCCCGGCTATTCCCGCGCGCCCGCCGCGCTGATCGACAAGGTGGGCACGGAGAACGCCAAGGCGCTATACGGGCTGACGGTGGAGGCGATGGACATTATCCGCCGCCGCATTGAGCAGTATGAGATGCCGTGCGGGCCGCTGGTTCCGGGCAAGCTGAACATCTCCTGGTTCGACCGGCCGAAGGAGCTGAAGCGCAACATCGCCTTCATGAACGAAACCTTCGGGACCGAGCTGGAATTCTGGCCGCGCGCCAAGATCCGCGAGCTGTATCTCTCGAAGCGCTATTACGACGCGATCTACAATCCGAACAGCTTTCACTTCCATTCGCTGAACTTCACCCGCGGCACCGCGGCGGCGGCGGAAAAGCTGGGCGTGCGCATCTACGAGAACAGCGCGGTCAAATCGCTCGACCTCAAAGGCGAGGTGAAGCGCATCGCCACCGCCAAGGGCGTGGTGAAGGCCAATCAGGTGGTGTTCTGCACCAGCGGCTATATGGGCTGGATTCTGCCGCGCCTGCGCCTGTCCATCCTGCCGATCGGCACCTATGTCATGCTGACCGAGCCGCTTGGCGACCGGCTGAAGACTGCGATGCGCGGCCATCATGCCGTGGCCGACAACCGGTTCGCGCCGGATTACTACCGCGCCTTGCCCGACACCCGCATCCTGTGGGGCGGGCGGATCAGCGCGGTGACCCAGCCGAAGAACCTGGAAGCCCTGATGCTGGGCGACATGTTGAAGGTCTATCCGCAGCTCGCCGGCACCAAGGTGGAGGTCGCCTGGCCCGGCACCATGGGCTACACCACCCACAAGATGCCGCTGATCGGCAAGCTTGAGCCTGGCGTATGGGTGAATACCTGCTTCGGCGGGCATGGCATGTGCTCGACCACGGCCGGCGGTGAGACGGTCGCGAAGGCCATCGCGCAGGGCGACGACACCTACCGCCTGTTCGAGCCCTTCGGCCTCACCATGGCCGGCGGCCCGCTCGGCCCGCTGGCCGCACAGACCGTCTATTGGTACTGGCAGCTCCGCGACCTGATGAAGCGGTAGAGTCGAACACCCTGTGGCCTTATCCTTCGAGACGCCACCCAAGAGTGTCTTGGATGGTGTCTCAGCATGAGGGCACCTTACATTCCGGTCATCGCCCCAAGCATGCCCTCGCCCTGAGGGCCTACCCCAAGGCTACTTGGGGTAGGCGTCTCGAAGGGCATGGCCGGGTGAAGAAGTACGCCTCCCCGATTGTCGCGGTGCGCAAGCCTGTGCTACATCCCGCGTCCGACAGAAACCCCTGATTTGCCGAGTGGCGCCATGACCAGCCCCATTGCTAGCCCGAAGTCCGATTTCGTTCGCACCATCGTCGAGCGCGGCTACATGCACCAGTGCACCGACCTGGAGGCGCTGGATGCCGGCATGGCGAAAGGCACACCGGTGCCGGCCTATATCGGCTTCGACGCCACGGCGGACAGCCTGCATGTCGGCTCGCTGGTGCAGATCATGATGCTGCGCCAGTTGCAGCGCACCGGGCACAAGCCGATCGTGCTAATGGGCGGCGGCACCTCGCGCATCGGCGATCCCTCCTTCCGCGACGAGGCGCGCAAGCTGCTGTCGGACGAGGATATCGCGCGCAATCTCGCCGGCATCAAGCGCGTCTTCGGCAAGTACCTCGCCTTCGGCGACGGGCCGACCGATGCGGTGATGGTCAATAACGCCGACTGGCTGGACAAGCTGGAATACATCTCCTTCCTGCGCGATTACGGCCGGCATTTCTCGATCAACCGCATGCTGAGCTTCGAGTCGGTGAAGATCCGCCTGGAGCGCGAGCAGTCGCTGAGCTTCCTGGAATTCAACTACATGATCCTCCAGGCCTACGATTTCGTGGAGCTGTGGCGCCGCCTCGGCGTGCAGTTGCAGATGGGCGGCTCCGACCAGTGGGGCAACATTGTGAACGGCATAGAACTGGGCCGCCGCGTCGAGGATGCCAGCCTGTTCGGCCTGACCAGCCCGCTGATCACGACGGCCTCGGGCGCCAAGATGGGCAAGACCGCCAATGGCGCGGTGTGGCTGAATGACGACCGCCTGTCGCCCTATGATTTCTGGCAGTTCTGGCGCAATACCGAGGATGCCGATGTCGGCCGCTTCCTGCGCCTGTTCACCGAGCTGCCGCTGGACGAGATCGCCCGGCTGGAGGCGCTGCCGGGGGCGGAGATCAACGAGGCGAAGAAGGTGCTGGCCTTCGAGGCGACCCGATTGTGCCATGGCGCGGCCGCCGCGCAGGAGGCCGCGGAGACCGCGCGCCGCACCTTCGAGGAAGGCGCATCGGCCGAGGGCCTGCCGACCATCGAGGTGCCGCGCGCCCAGCTCGACTCCGGCCTCGCTGTGTTCGAAGCGTTGCGCCAGGCCGGCCTGGCCGCCTCCAACGGTGAGGCCCGACGGCTGATCAAGGGCGGCGGCGCAAAGCTGAACGACGCCGCCATCGCCGACGAGAACGCCACCCTGACCGCCGCCGACCTGTCCGACGGCGTGCTGAAACTCTCCGCCGGCAAGAAGCGCCACGTCCTGCTGAAGGCAGTGTAACGCCGCCCAGGCCGCAAGAGACCGCCCGATGCTTCGAGACGCC
>NZ_LPXN01000011.1 GCF_001618175.1 Oceanibaculum pacificum
GCCTTCCGGCAGCAGGCGCTGGAACACCTGCTTGTCCTGATGCGGCACCTGCATGCCGCCGGGCTGCTCGGGGCGGCTTTTGGTCGGTCCCTCGTCGGCCTTGATGATCGGCGCCACGTCGGACGCGCCGCTGCGTTGGCCCTGATTATAGGCGTACCAGACGATGCCGCCGAAAGCGCCCAGCGCGAACAGCGCGATGAAGATCGGCAGCGCCCGGCTGCGGCCCGCGCGCCGGCGCGGCTGCGGCCGGCGCATCTCGTCCGGCTCGGGCGGCAGCGGCGGACGGCCCATCGGTTCCTGATCGCGCTCGAAGCTCATTACATCTCCTCCGCCGGCGTCACGCCCATGATCTCCAAGCCCGAGGCGACCACGATGGCCGCGCCGCGCACCAGCGCCATGCGGGCCAGCGTCAGCGCCTCGTCCTCGGCGATGATGAAGCGTAGGGTCGCATCATCGCGGCCCTTATTCCACAACGCATGGAACTCCGCGGCAAGCTCCTGCAAATAGAAAGCGACGCGATGCGGCTCATGCGCTTCCGCCGCGCTCTCCACCATGCGCGGCCAGCCGGCCAGGCGCTTCACCAGCGCCAGCTCCGCCGGATCGGCCAGCGGCGACAGGTCGAGGGCCGCCAGGCCGGCATCGCTTAAATCCCGGCCCGTCAGCGCCTCCCTGGCGTGGCGCAGCACGGAATGGGCGCGGGCATAGGCGTATTGCACATAGAACACCGGATTGTCGCGCGACTGCTCGGTCACCTTGGCGAAGTCGAATTCCAGCGTCTGGTCGTTGCGCCGGGTCAGCATGATGAAGCGCACCACGTCCGTCCCCACCGCCTCCAGCACGTCGCGCAGGGTGACGAAGGTGCCGGCCCGCTTCGACATGCGCACCGGCTTGCCATTGTCGAACATATGGACCAGCTGGCAGGTCTTCACGTCCAGCGCGCCCTTGCCGCCGGTCACCGCCCTAACGGCGGCCTGCATGCGCTTGATGTAGCCGCCATGATCCGCGCCCCAGATATCGATCATGGTGGCGTAGCCGCGCTCGAACTTGTCGAGGTGATAGGCGATGTCGTTGGCGAAATAGGTCCAGCTACCGTCCGATTTCTGCAGCGGCCGGTCGACATCGTCGCCGAAATCGGTGGCGCGGAACAGGGTTTGCGGGCGTGGCTCCCAATCCTCGGGCGTCTTGCCCTTCGGCGGCTCCAGCACGCCGGTATAGATGTGGCCGGCCTGGGTCAGCGTCTCCAGCACGGCATCCACCTTGCCGGCCTCGACCAGCTTGCGCTCGGAGGAGAACACCGCCTGCTCGACGCCCAGCAGCTTCAAATCCTCCTTGATCTCGCCCATCAGGAAGTCGATGGCGAAATTGCGGATCGGCTCCAGCCACTCGGCCTCGTCCCGGCCCTTCCACTTGTCGCCGTCGCGCGCCGCCAGGGCCTGGCCGACATCCTTCAGATATTCGCCGGGATAGAAGCCTTCCGGGATATTCGCATCGCCCTCGCCCAGTGCTTCGAGATAGCGCAGATAGGTCGAGCGGGCGAGCGTGGCGACCTGATTGCCGGCGTCGTTGATATAATATTCCTTGCAGACCTCGTAGCCGGCCTTGAGCAGCAGGTTCGCCAGCGCGTCGCCGACCACGGCGCCGCGGGCATGGCCGGCGGTCAGCGGCCCGGTCGGGTTGGCCGAGACATATTCGACATTCACCTTGCGCCCGCTGCCCAGCGTGGAATCGCCGAAGCGGGTGCCCAGCCGCAGGATGCCGGCAAGCTGGTCGCGCCAGACGCCATCGGCCAGCCGGATATTGATGAAGCCCGGCCCGTCCACCGAGGTCTCGGTGACGAACTCCAGCGCATCCAGGCGCGGCTTCAGCTTCTCCGCCAGCTCGCGCGGCTTCAGGCCGGCCGGCTTGCACAGCACCATCGCGGCGTTGGTCGCGGCGTCGCCATGGCTGGGATCGCGCGGCGGCTCGATGGTCACGCGCTCCAGCGACAGGCCGGCGGGCAGCTCGCCTGCCGCCGTCATCGCCTCCAGCGCGTTGCGAAGATGGTCTTTCAGATCGTTGAATATGTTCATTTATGCTGGGTCTTTAAAATCGAATAGCCGGTCATATTCCCTGAGCGCGAAACGGTCGGTCATCCCGGCGATATAGTCGGCCACGACCCGCGCCGTCTTGTCGGTGTCGGGGCCGTCCGCCTGGATGCGCCATTCCGTGGGCAGGCATTGCGGCTCGCGGCATAGCAGATGGAACAGCTCCCGCACCACACGTTTCGCCTTGGAGGTCATGCGATTGACCTTGTAGTGCCGATACATGCGCTCGAACAGGAACGCGCGCATCACCTTGTGCTGCGCCATCATCGTCTCGGAGAAGGCGGCGATCGGCCTGCCTGCCTGCCGGATATCGTCAGCCGATTGCGGCTGCAAGTCGGCCAGGCGGGCCCTGGTCTCGGTCAGCAGGTCGGTGACCATGGCGTTGATCACCCGGCGCACCAGCTCATGGATCAGCCGCGAGCGGTCGAGGCCGGGGTAGCGGGCGCGCACCTCGGCCAGGATCGGCCCGACCAGCGGCATATCCTCGATATCCTCGATGTCGAACAGCCCGGCGCGCAAGCCATCGTCCAGATCGTGATTCTGGTAGGCGATATCGTCCGACAAGGCGGCCACCTGGGCCTCCAGCGAGGCGAAGCTGTCGAGCATCAGATCCTGCTGCTCGCTGTAGCTCACGATGCCGGGCAGCGCCGGCTTGGTGGCCAGCGGGCCGGCGACCGGGCCGTTATGCTTCACCGTGCCTTCCAGCGTCTCCCAGGTGAGGTTCAGCCCGTCGAACTCGGCATAGCGATGCTCCAGCTTGGTCAGCACGCGCAGTGTCTGGACATTGTGGTCGAAGCCACCATAGGGCTGCATGACCTCGTCCAGCGCCTCTTCGCCGGCATGGCCGAAGCAGGTGTGGCCAAAATCATGCGCCAGCGCCAGCGCCTCGGCCAGATCCTCGTTCAGCCCCAGCGCCCGGCTGATCGAACGGGCGATCTGCGCGACCTCCAGGCTGTGGGTCAGCCGGGTACGGTAATAATCGCCCTCGTGATAGACGAAGACCTGTGTTTTGTATTTCAGCCGGCGGAACGCGCCGGAATGGATGATGCGGTCGCGGTCGCGCTGGAACGGGCTGCGCTCGGCATGTTCCGCCTCGGCATGCAGCCGGCCCCGCGACCGCGCGGGATCGCAGGCGTAAGGCGCAGAAAGGGCAGGTCCGCTCGACATGCCGCGACCCTACAGGCGCTGCGAACCGGGCGCAACGGGCAGCGCTGCGGGAATGATTGAAAATCCGGCGGAATTCCATACATTTGGGGCAGAAGATTTCGTCATCCGAAGGTGCCTGTCATGGCCGAAGCGACCGTATTGGAGCAGCCCCGCGCGGTTTCCCTTAGTGAAAGCGCCGCGCGCCAGGTTTCCCGCATGCTGGAAAAAGAGCCGGAGGGCGGCGCGCTGATGCTGCGCCTGTCGGTCACCGGCGGCGGTTGCTCGGGCTTTCAGTATAATTTCGCCTTCGACGACGAAGTGCATTCCGACGACAGCGTGTTCGAGCGCGACGGGGTGAAGCTGGTGGTTGACGAAACCTCGCTCGACCTGCTGGCCGGCGCGGAAGTGGATTATGTCGAGGAACTCATCGGCGCGTCCTTCCAGGTGAAGAACCCGAACGCCGCCTCCTCCTGCGGCTGCGGGACCTCCTTCGCGCTATAGCGTTGGCCGCCATGCTCCCTTGAGCATCCGGCCCGGCTGCCGCTACACTCCGGCCTCCCGTCGGCTGGAGACATAACCCCTGTGAAGATCGCCACCTGGAACGTCAATTCGATCAAGGCGCGGCTGCCCAACGTGCTGGAGTGGCTGAAGGCCGCCGATCCCGATGTGGCACTGCTGCAGGAGGTGAAGACGCAGGAGGCGGATTTCCCGGCGCTGGAGATCAAGGCGCTGGGCTACGAGATCCATGTCTCCGGGCAGAAAAGCTATAATGGCGTCGCCTTGCTGTCGAAGCACCCGGTGGAAGACTTGGCCAAGGGCCTGCCTGGCGACGATGCCGACGAGCAGGCGCGCTATATCGAAGGCACGGTGAAGGGTGTGCGCATCGGCTGCCTGTACCTGCCGAACGGTAACCCGGTTGATACCGAGAAATACCCCTACAAGCTGGCCTGGATGGCGCGGCTGCGCGCCCATGCCGCCGGGCTGCTGGCCAGCGAGCGGCCGGTGGTGCTGGGCGGCGACTACAACATCATCCCGGAGGAGCGCGACTGTTATGATCCGGCCGCCTGGATCGATGACGCGCTGTTCAAGCTGGAGAGCCGCCAGGCATTCCGCGCCATCGTCCATCTGGGCTATACCGACGCCTTCCGAGCGATCCACCCGCACCGCATCGCTTACAGCTTCTGGGATTATCAGGCCGGGCGCTGGCCGCGCGACGAGGGCATCCGCATCGACCATCTGCTGCTGTCGCCGCAGGCCGCCGACCGGCTGCGCGACGCCGATATCGACCGCGAACCGCGCGGCCGGGAGAAAGCCTCCGACCATACCCCGGTCTGGTGCATGCTGGACTCCTGAGCCGTTAACGTGATATTAGCGTTTGACCGGTAAAAATTATCGGCATCGGATTTCATGAGGAGGCCAAAATGGCTGGTATGGACGTTACGGGGCTCGCCATCGTCGGCATGCGCAGCGACAAGCAGCAGGCCCAGGTGACCGCCCAGGTGGTGACCCAGGCGCTGCAGAACACCAAGCAGATCGCGCAGCAGGCCGCCGCCCCCACTTCCTCCCCTTCCTCCTCCGGCGGCGTCAACATCGTCGTCTGACACGACAGCACCGCCGCCGGCTGATCGCTTGCGGCGGTTTTCTTTGACCAAAAAGTTCCTGTTATGTTCTGGATGAATGCGTCATGCGGGATGAAGTCTATGAGGGTGGATGCCTGTGCGGGGCCGTGCGCTATGCGGCAACGGGTCCTGTCCGGTCGGCTGGCTGGTGCCATTGCCGGATATGCCAGCGCGCCATCGGCGCGCCTTCTGTGCCCTGGGGCAGCTTCTTCCTGGAGAATTTTCGCTGGACCAAGGCGAAGCCCAGCCTGCACCACTCCAGCGACAAGGCCGAGCGCAGCTTCTGCCCGACCTGCGGCAGTTCCCTGACGTTCCGCTTTCTGGGAAGCGACCCGGCAGAAATCGATGTGACGCTGGTCAGCCTCGACGATCCCGATGGCCTGCGCCCGCAATGGCATATCTGGACCATGTCGGCGCCCAGCTGGCACGAGTATGATGACGGGCTGAAACGCTATCAGGATAATGGCCCGGACCGCAGCCTCGATCCGGACCTGCCCTCCCCGCTCCCGCCGGGGCGTTAGCCTTCGAAGACCGGCCCCAGGGGGCTCAGCTTGATTCCCTTGCGCAGGCGCGTCCAGGGCAGCTTGGCGGGATCGGCGACCATCGGCCCCGGCGCCGTGCAGACCAGCACTTCCTGCGCGATGGGCTGGAAATCGGCGCGGAAATGCACCGAGCTCTTGTTCACCAATATGCCCTTGCGAGTCGGCTCGATGCCGACATGGCGGTACATTTCCTGGTCCGCCATCTGCGCCTTGCGGCAGGCCACGACAATCTCAATGTCGCGGATTTTCAGGCACGCCATCGGCCCCAGATTCATCCTGGCGCCCTTGTAGAACGGGCCGGTGCCGGTAAACACGCCGGTATTCAGCTTGGCGACGGTGAAGGTGGCGTGGAACGGCTTGTCGCCGGGAATGCGCGACTTGCCGCCGAGCGCCAGGGTGATCTCCGCCCCTTCGCCCGCCTGATGCGCGATGCGCGCGGATTCCTCATCGACCATGATGCCCAGCGCCGCGTTGGGCGCATCGTTCTCGACCAGCGCGCGCAACATGCCGGTGGTGTCGGAATCGCCGCCAGCGCCCGGATTGTCCTGGGTGTCGGCGATGACCACCGGCTTGTTGGCGGCGCGCGCGATCTTCATGGCGTATTTCACGCCCTCGTCCGGCTCGTACAGCTTGCCGGCGAAATTGGCCTCGTTGCGCAGGATTTCCTCCTCCAGCGCCTTCGCCGCCCTGTCGGCCTTCACCTGGTCGGTGGCGTAGACCATGATCGCCGGGCCGCAATGATGGATGTCGGCCGCCGGGAAGCCGGGGGTGAAGGAGACCCGGGCGACGTCGCCCTTCTCCAGCTCCTCGGTCATCTCGTAGAGCGACTTGGCCGGGTCCATCATGGTGCATTGGAAGCTGAGCGGGATGAGGAAGGGTATCTGCCGATACGCCTTGTTCACCGCGCCGGAGCCGCGCAGCACATTATCCAGATGGATCGCCGTGCGCCGCCCGGTATCGGCCATGTCGACATGCGGATAAGTGCGGTAGGCGACCAGCGCGTCGGCGTATTTCACCATCTCCGGCGTGGTGTTGGAATGCAGATCCAGGCTGGCCATCACCGGCACCTTCGGGCCGACGATCTCGCGCACCCGGCGCAGCAGCTCGCCCTCGCCATCCTCCAGATGCTCGGTGACCATGGCGCCGTGCAGGCACAGATAGACCGCCTCGAACGGCCCTTTCGCGCGGATGCCGTCCAGGATCATCCCGGCGATACGCTCATAGGCTTCCTCGGTGACATGCGCCGAGGGGCTGGCTGCCGCCCAGGCGGTCGGCACCAACTCGTGCCCGCGCTCCCGCGCTTCCTCGATGAAGCCCGCGATGGACAGGTTGATGCCCTTCACCGCGTCGAACAGATCGCCGCCGGACACCAGCGCCGGCCAGCTGCCGCCGCGCGCGAAATCCTCGAATTCCGCCTTGGAGGGCGCGAAAGTGTTGGTTTCGTGCTGGAAGCCGCCGATCGCGATACGCGCCATGGAAAATGTCTCCGCTGCTGACAAGTTTGTTGCAGGGGAGCATGCCCGCCGATGCCGGCAAGGGCAAGGCTTCAGGCGTTGATGGTGAGGCCAGCACCGCCCAGATAGCGGTCGATCAGCGGCTTCAGCGCGTTCGCGTCGCCGTTGCGGAAGTCGCGCAGCGCATCCTGGGTCTGGCGCAGCTGGTCGATGGCGTTCTGCAGCCGCTGGTCCGGCATGCCGGCCGCCGCCGCGCCGCTCGGGTTCTCGCTGCGCTCATAGCGGGCCGACTGAAAACCGGCGGCGAGCTGTTCCTTGGTCAGATCGATGCCGCGGCCCTGGATATCGACCAGTTCGGTGTCGTCGACCGACACCTTGCCGTCCTTCGCCAGCCCGATTTCCAGCCCGATGCCCTGGACCGAGGCGAAGGAACCGCTGGAATCGCCGTAATTGGTGGCAACCTGCGCCAGGCGCAGATCGAAGCCGGTGAAGTTCTTGTCGCTGACAGCCCTGTCGATCAGCCCTTCCATTCCGCCCAGCGTGCGATCGATGGCGGCATTGGCCTCGCTGTCGCGCTTATAGAAAATCTTGAAATAGGTCGACAGCGTCTCGCGCAGCTGGCTGCGGATCGATTGCTCGTCGCGCTGATCGATGATGAAGCCGAAGGTAGGGGCCGATGCGCCCGTGGTGGAACGCACCAGAAATTGCTCCGGGGCGCCCGCCCTCGTCTGCTGAAGGGCCGTTTTACCGGTGGTCTGGGACGCGCCCGCCTGACTGGTCGCCAGGGGCAGCGTCATGCCGCCTATCGAATTGATCGCCATGGTGTTTCTACCGATCGCAAAGGCGATGCCGCATTCTAGGCATCGCACCATCACCCGCTAATATAGATTAAACGCAAAAGCGCCGCCAGGGTTTCCCGCTGGCGGCGCTTTTATCGTTTCTAAAAGCCCTTACTGGTCGGGGTAGGAATGCACCTCGGCGGCCCCGCCCGGATGCGTCACCGCGCCCTTTTCGGCGTCGCCGACGGTCTGGGCGTATTTCCACAGGGTGCCGGACTGGTACTCATGCTTGCGCGGCTTCCATTCCTTGCGGCGGGCCTCCAGTTCGGCGTCGGACAGCTCGACGTCCAGCGTGCCCTTCTCGGCGTCGATGACGATGATGTCGCCATCCTTCAACAGGCCGATGGGGCCGCCGACCGCCGCCTCCGGCCCGACATGGCCGATGCAGAAGCCGCGCGTGGCGCCAGAGAAGCGGCCATCGGTGATCAGCGCCACCTTGTCGCCCATGCCCTGGCCGTAGATCGCCGCCGTGGTCGCCAGCATCTCGCGCATGCCAGGGCCGCCGCGCGGGCCTTCATAGCGGATGACCAGCACCTCTCCTTCCTTGTACTGGCCCTTCTTCACCGCCTCGAACGCCGCTTCCTCGGTGTCGAAGCAATGCGCCACGCCCTTGAATTGCAGCTTCTTCATGCCGGCGACCTTCACGATGGCGCCCTGCGGGGCCAGGTTGCCGCGCAGGCCGACGACGCCGCCGGTCGGGGTGATCGGATCGCTGGTCGGGCGCACGACATCCTGGTCGGTCGGCAGGGTGACGCCTTCCAGATTCTCCGCGATGGTCTTGCCGGTCACGGTGATGCAGTCGCCATGGATGAAGCCGCCATCATACAGCGCCTTCAGCATGACCTGCACGCCGCCAATCTCGAACAGATCCTTGGCGACATAGCGGCCGCCCGGCTTCAGATCGGCGATATAGGGGGTGCGCTTGAAGATTTCCGCCACGTCATGGATGGTAAATTCGATGCCAGCCTCATGCGCCATGGCCGGCAGATGCAGCGCCGCATTGGTCGAGCCGCCGGAGGCAGCGACCACCGTGGCCGCATTCTCCAGCGCCTTGCGGGTGACGATGTCGCGCGGGCGCAGATTGCGCTTGATCAGCTCCATGATGGCGACGCCCGACGCCTCGGCATAGGCGTCGCGGGTCTCGTAGGGGGCAGGCGCGCCGGCCGAGCCGGGCAGCGCCAGGCCGATGGCCTCCGACACGCAGGCCATGGTGTTGGCGGTGAACTGGCCGCCGCAGGAGCCGGCGGACGGGCAGGCCACACATTCCAGCTCGTGCAGATCCTCGTCCGACATGTTGCCGGCGGCGTGCGCACCGACCGCCTCGAACACGTCCTGCACGGTCACGTCCTTGCCCTTGAAGCGGCCGGGCAGGATGGAGCCGCCATACATGAACACCGACGGGATGTTCAGCCGCAGCATCGCCATCATCATGCCGGGCAGCGACTTGTCGCAGCCGGCCAGGCCGACCAGCGCGTCGTAGCAATGGCCGCGCACCGTCAGCTCGACCGAATCGGCGATCACCTCGCGGCTGACCAGTGACGATTTCATGCCGGCATGGCCCATGGCGATGCCGTCGGTCACGGTGATGGTGGTGAATTCGCGCGGCGTGCCGCCCGCCGCCTTAACACCCTTCTTGGTCGCCTGCGCCTGGCGCGCCAGGGCGATATTGCACGGGGCCGCCTCGTTCCAGGTGGTCGCCACGCCGACGAAGGGCTGGGCGATCTCCTCCTCCGTCATCCCCATGGCGTAATAATAGCTGCGATGCGGGGCCGAGCTGGGGCCGACCGACACATGGCGGCTGGGCAGCTTGGACTTGTCGAACTTATAGGCGGTCATTTCATCCCCCTTGGCGTGCGGCTTTGAACAGCCGTGGCTTGGTACGGCTCAATCGGCCGGCAGAATAGTCGCCGTGCAACGCGATTGCCTAGTGGCTTTCGACCCCGTAGATAGGTGCCCTCCATTCCCTGCAAGGCATTTCCCCTCATGGCCTTCCCCACACTTGCCTTCGACGCCGCCTGGGCCGCCTATCGCCGGTGGGAGCATCGCCTGCCCGCCAAGCCCGCCCCGGTGACGCCGCGGCGCATCGCCGGCATCGCCGACATACTGGATCAAGTCGATGTCGTGGTGCTGGACGCCTATGGCGTGCTGAATCTGGGCGGCAGCGTGATTCCGCAGGGGCTGGAAGCGGTGGCGGCGATCCGCGCCGCCGGCAAGCGGCTGTGCATCGTCACCAATGACGGCTCGCAGGCCCCCGCCGCCATCGCCGCCAAGCATCGCGGCCGGGGCTACGATTTCCGCGACGACGAGGTGATCGCCGGGGCCTCGCTGGTGGTCGAGGCGGTGGCCGCGTTTCCAGCAGTGACGCGCTGGGGCATCATCTCGCTGGAGCCGAGGCCGCAGCCACAGGTCACCGATGCGATGATCGCCTTGGGCGACGATCCCGCCGCTTATGACAGCGTCGACGGCATCGTCTTCATGGCCACGGAAAGCTGGGACGAACAGCGCCAGGCGCTGCTGAGCGATGCGCTGACCGCCCGCCCCCGCCCCTTCATCGTCGCCAATCCGGACGTGGTCGCGCCGCATGTCGGCGGCTTCTCGGCCGAACCCGGCTATTTCGCACATCGCATCGCCGACCGCGCCGGGCTGGCGCCGACCTTTCTCGGCAAGCCCTTCCCCGGCGTCTACCGCCTGGTGCGCGAGCGCTTCCCGGAGGTCGATCCACAGCGCATCCTGGCCGTCGGCGACACGCCGC
Source organism: Oceanibaculum pacificum (assembly GCF_001618175.1). Lineage (GTDB taxonomy): Bacteria > Pseudomonadota > Alphaproteobacteria > Oceanibaculales > Oceanibaculaceae > Oceanibaculum > Oceanibaculum pacificum. The sequence goes on from NZ_LPXN01000011.1 coordinate 10,437, forward strand.
ACACCGACGTGATCGGCGCGCGCGCCCACGGCATGCGCGCCCTGCTGGTCGAAAGCGGCTTCCTCGCCGGCCGCGACAGCCTGGCCCATTCCGCCGAATGCGGCATCCTGCCGGACTTCATCGCGCCGACGATTTGAGCCAAGGTCTTAATCGCTGAAGCGGCCATAGATAAGCCTGCCGGCCTACCCTTCGAGACGGCGCTGCGCGCCTCCTCAGGGCGAGGGTGCCAAGTTGCACCGGCGGAACCCCCAATGACCTCATGCTGA
>NZ_LPXN01000012.1 GCF_001618175.1 Oceanibaculum pacificum
CCGCTCCTCAGCATGAGGGAGCCAAGCGGCGCGGCCGGAGATGCCGGGTGAGCGCGCGCCGAGGTGGCGGCAGGCGGCGGCGAGGCCGCAACCAGGCCGCAGCAAGCCGCCGACACCGGCCGAACATCCCAAAACACCCCTCGTCCTGAGGAGCCTGCGATCAGCAGGCGTCTCGAAGGACACGGCGGCATCCCCGACCCCGCCCCCTCGGCGTAAGCCGCCCGATGCTTCAAGACGCGGCTGCGCCGCTCCTCAGCAGGAGGGAGAAAGCGGGCCGGCTGGCTAGCCGGGTGCGCCCAGCGGCGGGACAGTCCTGGCGCGGAAAGGGCCGGGAACCCGAAGGCTCCCGGCCCTGTCCAGCGCGCCCTGCCGTTGGCGACAAAACCCGGCCGGCGCGCCGGGCCCGTCGTCCTTACTCGGCGGCGATCTTGCCGGCTTTCTGGGCCGCCAGCGCCTTGCGCACGCCGGCGCCATAGGCTGGGTCGGCCTTGTCGAAATGCGCCAGCTGACGGTCGATGATCGCCTGCGGCACGCCGTCCATGGCACCGGCGATATTGTCGAACAGCTGCTGCTTCTGGCTGTCCGACATCAGGCGGAACAGATTGCCCGGCTGGGTGTAATCGTCATTGCCCTCGCGGTGGTTATACCGGTCGGCGTCGCCGGAAATCTTCAGCGGCGGCTCGGCCACGGAGGCATCCTCGACCGGCCCGCCGAACGAGTTCGGCTCGTAATAGGCGTCCGTGCCCTTCGGCGCGTCGAAGCGCATCTGGCCGTCCATATGGTAATGATTCACCGGGCAGCGCGGGCGGTTCACCGGCAGCGCCTCGTAATGCGTGCCGACCCGGTAGCGATGCGCGTCGGCGTAGGAGAAGATGCGCGCCTGCAGCATCTTGTCCGGCGAGAAGCCGACGCCGGGGATGATGTTGGACGGCGAGAAGGAGGATTGCTCGATCTCCGCGAAGTAATTCTCCGCGTTGCGGTTCAGCTCCAGCACGCCGACCTCGATCAGCGGGTAATCTTTGTGCGGCCACACCTTGGTCAGATCGAACGGGTTGTAGGCGGTCTTCTCCGCGTCGGTTTCCGGCATCACCTGAATGCAGAAGCGCCATTTCGGATAATCGCCCTTCTCGATCGCCTCGAACAGGTCGCGCTGCGCGCTCTCCCGGTCCTTGCCGATGACCTCCTCGCCCTCGGCGTTGGTCCAGTTCTTGATGCCCTGCATCGACTTGAAGTGGAACTTCACCCAGAAACGCTCATTGGCGGCGTTGATGAAGCTGAAGGTGTGGCTGCCGAAGCCGTGGATGAAGCGGTAACCCTGCGGCAGGCCGCGATCCGACATCAGGATCGTCACCTGGTGCAGGCTTTCCGGGGAGAGCGACCAGAAATCCCACATCGCCGTCGGCGAGCGCATGTTGGTCTTCGGATGGCGCTTCTGGGTATGGATGAAATCCGGGAATTTCAGCGGGTCGCGCACGAAGAACACCGGCGTGTTGTTGCCGACGATGTCCCAGTTGCCCTCCTCCGTATAGAGCTTGATGGAGAAGCCGCGCACGTCGCGCTCGGCATCGGCCGCCCCGCGCTCGCCGGCCACAGTGGAGAAGCGCATCAGCAGGTCGGTCTTCTTGCCGATCTGCGAGAACAGCTTGGCGCGGGTGTATTTGGTGATGTCATGGGTCACGGTGAAGGTGCCGAAAGCGCCGGAGCCCTTGGCATGCACCACGCGCTCGGGAATGCGTTCGCGGTTCTGGTGCGCCAGCTTTTCCAGCAGCTGGTAATCCTGCATCAGCAGCGGGCCGCGCGGGCCGGCGCTGATCGAGTTCTGGTTGTCGGGGATCGGGTTGCCGCCCGTCGTGGTCATGATTTTGGGAGTATCGGTCATGGCTTAATCCTCCTGCCCTCGGGTTATTCAGCACTGTGCCTGGGGCCTAGTGGCGATAAGTAAAAGCTATTCGCTCCTCACTCATTAAGGAAATTGATAGTTTTGATCGAAACCATCGGCTGAGCCGATTACCCTATCGCAGCGCTCCGGTTTCTCGCAGATAGCGCGCCACGCCGGGATGCAGCATCGCCGGCTCGGGCGCGGCCTCGGCGGTGTTGGCCGGCGTGGTTTCGGCAGCCTGATCCAGCTTGGCGGTCAGCGCCGGGCCGGCCTTGTCGATGGCGCGGATCAGCCGGTAAGCGACATCCTCCGGCAGATCGGCGCGGGTCATCACGAAATTCCAGGACCCCACGGTGCGCACCGGCTCGCCCTGCCCGGCATAGGAGCCGGCGGGCAGAATCATCGGCTTCAGGAAGCTGTGCTTGGCCCGCACCCGGTCGATCTGCGCCTCGGTCAGGCCGACGAAGCGGGCGCCCTGCGGGCCTTCCGCCACCCGCACGAAGCCGGGCCAGCCGACGCCCGCGCCCCACAGCGCCACAGCCTCCCCGCCGATCACCTTGGGCGGCGAATCGGCGGCGCGGGTGACGAAGATCGGCGTGAAGTCGCGGCGCATGTCGAGCCCCAGCCCGTCCAGCACGTAATCCGCCATCACCACCAGGCCGGAGCCTTCGGTGCCGAACACGACGCTCTTGCCCTGTAATTCGGCGATGTCGCGCACCGGCGCGTCGCCGCGCACCGCGAACATGCCGGGGCTGGAATACATCGCCACCAGGATGCGCAGGTCGGTCTTCGCCCGGCCGATGCCGGCCAACGCCTCATAGGCGCTGGTGCCCTGGACGAGGGCGATATCCAGCTCGCCGGCTTCCAGCAGCGGTATGTTTTCCGCCGTGCCCCTGGTCGGCCGCGAGCGTACCGCCAGCGCGGGGTCGGCCGCATTGATCGCCTCGGCCAGCGCGTCGCCATACAGGCTGAACCCGCCGCCCTGGGTGGAGGTGCCGAGGGAGATTTCCGCCATCGCGGGCGACGCCATCATCAACATGCCGCCAACCAGGCCGGCCCGTAATTTCCTCACTGTCGCCCCCTTTGATTTTCCTGTGAGCTTGAGATGGAGCGGTAAGGCGCGCTGTCAACTTTCGCCCCATCTGCGCAAGAAATCGGCACGACAACAGCGGCGTTTGCCCGTACCGTAGGCGCATTAGAATATCAGCATGCGCGAAGACGCGCAGCTTCGTCGGCCTTGTCCATCTGGCATGGCGATTGCTGTTTTCGCAGGCCGACGACGGGCACATCACCCGAACGGGCACAACATTGAACGGGGGAGATTGCGACATGAAGATTCTGGCCGGGGCCGCCTGCGCCCTCCTGCTCCTGACCGCCGGGGCGCACGCCCAGGCGCTGAAGACCGGCGTTGACGGCACCTTCGCGCCGCACGCCATGCCGAACCTCAGCGGCGGCGTGGAAGGTTTCAACATCGACCTCGCCAACGAGATCGGCAAGCGCATCAAGCGCGGCGTGACCATCGAATCCACCCAATTCTCCGGCCTGCTGCCGGGCCTCCAGGCCGGCACCTACGATTTCATCGCCGCCCCCACCACGGTCACCCAGGAGCGCGCGGAAAGCCTGCTGTTCACCGAGGGTTATTTGAATACCGACTTTCAGTTCGTGGTGAAGAAGGGCACGCCGGACATCAAGGATCTGGCCGAGCTGAAGGGCAAGGTGATCGCGGTCAATCGCGGCTCCGCCTACGATAGCTGGGCGCGCGGCCTGGCCGACAAGATCGGCTGGACGGTGGAGACCTACGGCACCAACACCGACGCCATCCAGGCGGTGATCTCCGGCCGCGCCTACGCCAATGTCGCCGGCAACACGGTATCGGCCTGGGCGGTGAAAAAGAACCCGCAGATCGCCCTGTCCTACCTGCATTCTACCGGCCTGGTCTGGGCCGCGCCGATCCGCAAGGACAATGCCGAGATGCGCAAGCTGGTCGAGAACGCCATGGAGTGCATGAAGCTGGACGGCACCATGGCGGCGATGCACGAGAAATGGTTCGGCACCAAGCCGGCCCCCGGCTCCGCCGCCGTCACCGTCTATCCCGGCTATGGCGTGCCCGGCATGCCCGGCTACGATCCCACCGACCACAAGCCGGCCTGCGATTGATCGAGCAGCCCTTCTCTGTCATGCCCGGGCGTGACCTGGGCATCCAGGGGCGATGCCTTGCCTGAAGCCACGCAGAATCGTTTAAGCCGGTGCTGGCTGGATTGCCGGGTCAAGCCCGGCAATGACATTTCCCTTGAGTGAGGAGCCGCCCCTTGCCTGACCCCGCCGCCATGCTCGACGTTGCCGGGCTGAGGAAGAGTTTCGGCGACATCGAGGTGCTGAAGGGCATCGACCTTGCCGTGCAGGCGCAGGAGCTGGTGTTCGTGATCGGCCCGTCGGGATCGGGCAAGAGCACCTTCCTGCGCTGCTGCAATCTGCTGGAGCAGCCCAGCGAGGGTTCGATCCGGGTCGATGGCGTCGAGCTGCTGGATTCGAAGACCGACATCAACAAGATGCGTCAGCGCATCGGCATGGTGTTCCAGTCCTTCAACCTCTATCCGCACATGAACGCCGCCGGCAACATCATGCTTGCGCTGCGCAAAGTGCTGGGCAAAAGCAAGGCCGAGGCGCGCGAGATCGCCGAGGCCAGCCTGGCCCGCGTCGGGCTGGCGGAAAAGGCGGACGCCTATCCCAACGAGTTGTCGGGCGGCCAGCAGCAGCGCGTCGCCATCGCCCGCGCCATGGCGCTGGAGCCGAAGATCATGCTGTTCGACGAGCCGACCTCGGCCCTCGACCCCGAGCTGGTCGGCAGCGTGCTGACGGTGATGCGCGAGCTGCGCGAGGCCGGCATGACCATGGTGGTGGTCAGCCACGAGATGCGCTTCGCCCGCGACGCCGCCGACCGCGTGGTGTTCATGGATGACGGGCTGATCGTCGAGCAGGGTGACCCCGCGCATATATTCGGCGCGCCGCGGCACGAGCGCACCCGCACCTTCCTCGCCAACTTCCAGGCCTAAGCCCATGAACGGGCTGGATGTCTTTCTCGACGCCTTCTTCAATCCCGCGGTCACGGCGAAATATCTGCCGGACATATTATGGGGCATGGTGGTGACCGTGCAGGTGGCGCTGGCGGTGGTTTTCACCGGCATCGCGCTTGGCCTGGCGCTGGCGGCGCTGCGCAGCTTCCGGCTGCCGGGCGTCAATCTGCTGATCGTGTTCTTCGTCGATATCTTCCGCGCGCTGCCGCCGCTGGTGGTCATCCTGCTGGTCTATTTCGGGCTGCCGAATGTCGGCATAAGCCTGCCCAGCTTCGCCGTGCTGTGGGTGGTGCTGTCGCTTGTGCTGGCCGCCTTCGCGGAGGAGATTTTCTGGTCCGGCATCCTGTCGATCCGCAAGGGCCAGTGGGAGGCGGCGCGCTCCACCGGCCTCACTTTCGCGCAGACGCTGGGCCATGTGATCCTGCCGCAGGCGGTGCGCATGACCGTGCCGCCGCTGACCAACCGCACCATCGCCATCACCAAGAACACGGCGCTGGGCGCTGTGATCGGCGTGCCGGAAATATTGATGCAGGCGCAGACGGCGCAAAGCTTCTCCGGCAACGCCACGCCGCTGCTGCTGGGCTCGCTGGCCTATATCGCGCTGTTCGTGCCGGTGGTGATATTGGGCCGCTGGCTGGAGACCCGCTTCGCCTGGGGCAGGGCCTGAGCCATGGAGATGTTCGTCAGCCAGTTCTTCAATCTGGAGATCATGAGCCAGGCCTGGCCGCTGCTACTGCGCGGGCTGGGGATGACGCTGCTGCTGTGCGCGGCGGTGATCCCGCTGGGGCTCGTCGGCGGGCTGCTGATCGCGCTGGTGTGCCGCAGCCAGCACCGGGCGATCCGCTGGACCGCCTTCGCGCTGGTCGATTTCTTCCGCGCCGTGCCGCCCTTGGTGCTGCTGATCTTTATCTATGCCGGCCTGCCCTTCGCCGGCATCCGCCCCTCGCCCTTCGCGGCGGTGTGCATCGCCTTCTTCCTGAACACCGGGGCCTATTACGGCGAAATCTACCGCGCCGGCATCGACAGCATCGGCCGCGGCCAGTGGGAGGCGGCGCGCTCCACCGGCCTGACCGGCCTGCAGACGCTGGCCCATGTGATCGTCCCGCAGGCGGTGCGCAATGTGCTGCCGGACCTGGTGTCGAACACGGTGGAGGTGGTGAAGCTGACCTCCATCGCCAGCGTGGTGGCGCTGCCGGAGCTGCTGTACTCGGCCGACATGGCGCGCTCCGTCACCTACAACCCGTCCAGCCTGGTGATGGCGGCCGGCCTCTACCTGCTGCTGCTGTGGCCCTGCGTCAGGCTGCTGAGCCGGCTGGAGCACCGGGTGGCGCGCTGAGGGGGGGCGCGCTGAGGGGTGGCGCGCTAAGCACGGCTTGCAGCGGCCCGGCGAGATCGCCGCCATCGCCCATCGCGACGCCGTCCAGCCCCAGCCACAGCGCCATGCGCCGCAGCTCCTCGGCCAGCGCTTCGGCGATCAGCGCCGGTTTCTGCCCCGCCTCGGCATGGGCGGCATGGACCCGCAGGACGCCGGACGCCCGGTCGGCCTTCAGATCGACCCGGGCGACCAGCCGGTCGCCCAGCAGGAAGGGCAGCACGTAATAGCCGTATTGCCGCTTTTCCGCCGGGGTATAGATTTCCAGCCGGTAGCGGAAGCCGAACAGCCGCTCCGCCCGATCGCGCTCCCACACCAGCGAATCGAACGGCGACAGCAGCGCCTGCGTCCGCACCCGGCCGGGCAGCCGGGCCGCGCGATGCAGATAGGCCGGCTGGCGCCAGCCCTTCACCGCCACCGGCAGCAGCTCCCCCGCCTCCACCAGCTCCGCCAGGCGGTTGCGGGCGTCGAGCAGGCCGAGGCGGAAATAGTCGCGCAGGTCGCTCTCCGTCGCCACCCCCATGGCGCGCGCGGCGATGCGCATCAGCGCGCGCTGGGCGTCGGCCTCGGCCGGCGTCGGCGTCTCGACGATGGCGCGCGGCAGCACGCGCTCGGTCAGATCGTACACACGCTCGAAATTGCGCCGCGTGGCGGTGGTGACCCGTCCGGCCCAGAACAGCCATTCCAGGGCGATCTTGCCGTCGCTCCAGCCCCACCAGGCGCCGCGCGTCTCGCCGGCCATGCTGAGCTCCGACGCGCCGAGCGGGCCACGGGCGCGGATTTCATCCACCACCGCGCGGATATAGTCGCGCTTCTCCCGGCCGAAGGCGGCAATGCCCTTATAGACGCCCTGCCCGCGTTCCGCCCGCGCCATGCGCCAGCGCATCAGCGGTTGCAGGTCCAGCGGCATGTAGGAGGCCTCGTGCCCCCAATATTCGAACAGCCCGCGTCGCAGCCCGCGATAGGCGTGGCGGTCGAGCAGATCATGCTCGTAATGGCCCAGCCGCGAGAAGATCGGCAGGTAATGCGAGCGCACCAGCACATTCACCGAATCGATCTGGATCAGCCCGACCCGGTCGAACACGCGGCGGGCATGCTTCAGCGCCACGGCGGCCGGCCGTCGCTCGGCGAAGCCCTGGGCGGCCAGCGCGATGCGTCGCGCCTCGCCCGGCGTCAGCCGGTCGATCGCCTTGGCGTCGAAAGCCATGTTTGTTCCCCGTCCGTTCCTGCCGACCGCAGTCTTATCGAGGATGATGGAATTGGCAAGCAAAGGATGCGTCAGCCCACCGAGGACAGCGTTCCCGCCTCATCCTCATAGGGCACGACCATGTTGCGGCCGCGCCGCTTCGCCAGATACAGCGCCTGGTCGGCGCGGTTGATCACGCTCATCACATTGCGGTCCTGCTCGGCCAGGCCGGCGCAGCCGATGCTGACCGTGATCTGGATGGTCTCGCCATAGGTGGCCACCGGCGTATCGGCGACGCGCAGGCGCAGGCGCTCGGCCAGCTTCATCGCCCCCGTCATATCGCCGCGCGTGACCACAACAATCTCCTCGCCGCCCAGCCGGCACACAAGATCCTGGCTGCGCGCCTCGGCCAGACAGATCCAGGAGACGGTCTGCAACACGGTGTCGCCGCTGGCATGGCCATAGGTGTCGTTGACCTGCTTGAAGCGGTCGATATCCAGCAGCAGCACGGAAAGCGCCATGCCGTCCAGCTTCGCGGAGGCGAACAGCCGCGCGCCGCGCGCCTCCAGCCCGCGCCGGTTCAGCAGCCCGCTCAGCGGATCGCGCTCGGCCAGTTCGGTGAGCGAGCGGTTGGTCTCCTGCAATTCGGCGGTCATCAGCTCGACGCGCTTCTCGACCGAGGTTTCGAGCTGGTGCACCGCCCCCTCGGCCTGACGCAGCCGGCGCACCAGGGCGCGCAGCGCGTGCGACAGATCGACCAGCTCGCGGCTGCCGAACAGGCGCGGCAAATTGCTTTCCTTCGGATCGACGCCGAGCAGCTTCGCCGTCTCCTGCAATTTCTGCAATGGCAGGGCCAGGCGCTGGGCCACCAGCCATCCCAGCAGGGCGGCCACCAGCGCCATCGCCAGGCCGACGCCGGAGATCAGATGCTGCAAATCCTCCACCTGCCGAAGCGCCGTTTCGGCCGGCTGGCTGGCGACCACGATCCAGCCCAGGCCTTTGTAGTCGCGATAGCCGGTGGTGGGGCGCACGGCCAGGCTGGTGTCCACCCCGTCCAGCATTTCCCGGAAATAACCGTTCTTGCCCTGCATCGCCGCCCGCACCGCCGGCAGATGCGACATATCCTGGCCGAACGGCCCGCCCAGGATCACCTTGCCGTCGCGGTTCAGGACGGTGAGCGTGCGGCCAAGCCGGCGATCCTCGGCGGACAGAATGGCGCCCACCTGCTCGCCGGCCCATTCCCAGGAGAGATGCGCGCCCAGCACGCCGATGACCTTATGGTCGTCGCCGTGAATCGGCGCCGCGACATCCACGAAGCGCAGCGGCTCCGGCCCTGTGCTGGGCAGGTACTTCGCCAGCATGAAGGCGTCGTGCACATCGCCGACATGCGGCCCCCGCAAGGCGGCCTGAAACCACTCCCGGTGGCCGGCATTCGCATTCACCAGCAAATCGTCGGTCGCGGCCAGCACCAGCCCATCCGGCCGCATCACGCCAATCCAGGCATAGAGCGGATAGGTCTTGTGCAGCCGCTCGATGACGGTGCGCAGCGGGGCAACCCCCAACTCGCCGCTGAGTGCGGTTTGCAGGCTGGCCGCGTTGATGATGTCGTGAAACCGTTCGAACATGCCGCGGTCGAGCATCTCCTGCATCGCGCCGGCCCGCGCTTCGAGGTCGCGGCTGACCATGCCTTCCATGGTCCGCGTGGCCAGCGAGCCGGCGATCATCGCGCATGCCAGAACGAGCGCCGCCGTCAGCACGCCGATGGCGATGCCGAGTTGCAGGCGCAGGGTCATGCGATCGATGAACAGGTTGGATTTCATTATCGCCGTCGCGTGGTTATTTCATTGATATAACGCCAAATCTCTTAAGAAACGATCAAAGCCGGCCAAACCGGAAATATTCTCCCCACGCGCCTCGGGCTTGCGTATGAAGGGTATCGGAAGCTGGCGGGTGCCGACAGCCTAATTAAGGAGAGCGCGAATAATGCCGTCCCGTAAAAAAGCCATTGTCGTCGGCGCGCTGGGCGTCATCGGCCGCTATATCGTGGAGCGCCTGGCCGAGGCCGGCGATTGGGAGATTATCGGCCTGTCGCGCCGGCAGGGGCCGAGCGCGGGCGCGGTGCGGTATCTCTCGGTCGACCTGCTGGACGGACGGGATCTGGCGAGCAGGCTGGCGGAATGCCGCGACGCCACGCACATCTTCTACGCCGCCTTCCAGGCCGTTCCCGGCCATGCCTCCGGCTATGCCGCCAATATCGCGCCCAATCTGGGCATGCTGGTGAATGCGGTGAGCGCGGTGGAGGCCATGTCGCCGGCGCTGGAGCGCGTGGTGCTGGTGACCGGCACCAAGACCTATGGCGTGCATATGGGCCCCTACAAGACGCCGGCGCGCGAAAGCGACCCGCGCCACATGCCGCCCAACTATTATTTCAACCAGGTCGACTGGCTGACCGACCGGCAGAAGGGCAAGGGCTGGGACTGGGTGGAGCTGCGCCCGCAGACCCTGTGCGGCTTCGCGCCCGGCACGCCGATGAGCATCGTGCCGGTGATCGGCGTCTATGCCGCCTTCTGCCGCGAACTCGGCCTACCGTTGCGCTTTCCCGGCAAGCCGGGGGCCTATGAGGCGATCTACCAGGTCACCGATTCCGCGCATTTCGCCGATGCCTGCCTATGGGCCGCGCTGGAGCCGCGCTGCGCCAACCAGGCCTATAACATCACCAACGGGGATTATTTCCGCTGGCGCCATCTCTGGCCGGCCTTCGCCGATTTCTTCGGCCTGCCCTACGCGCCGCCGCAGACGATCTCGCTGACCCAGATGATGGCCGACAAGCAAGATCTGTGGGACGCGCTGGTCGCGAAGCACGGCTTGCAGCCCTATAGCTTCGCGGAAATCGCCGCCTGGCCCTTCGGCGATTATGTGTTCGGCGCGGATTGGGACGTGATGTCGAATGTCACCAAGGCGCGGCAGCACGGCTTTCACGCCGTGATCGACAGCGAGGAGATGTTCCTGCGCCTGTTCCAGCGCTTCCGGGACGAGAAGATCATCCCGTGACGCGGCGGGTCGCCTGCCGCCGGACCCTTCGAGACGCC
>NZ_LPXN01000013.1 GCF_001618175.1 Oceanibaculum pacificum
GAAGCGGCGTCTCGAAGGACATGGCAGCCGAATGAACCGCGCTACGCCACCAGCCATTCCTGCCCGATGCCGCCGCGCGGCGCACCGGGGGCGGTGTCGCGCCAGAGGATGGCGTGGTCCTCCGGCAGCGGGCGGCTGTTCGGCATGGAGAGCCAGAGCCGGTAGAGCAGCCGGCTGCGCCCGCTGGCGGCGTCGTCGGTGAACGGGGTGCGGCCGTGATAGACGACATGGTTGTTCAGCAGCTGAATATCCCCCGGCTCCAGCACCATCTCGAAGGACAGCTCCTCCGCCACCTGCTGCAACATCGCCAAAGCCTCGCGCTGGGCCTCGCTCAGCTTCGGCACGCCGGCGATCAACTCCGCCGCCTCGATGTAGGTCAGCGAATAATGGCTGGTGAATTTACCGTCGCGCAGGCCGAAGATCGGCAGCGGATAGGCGACCTGCTCGGCCCCCTTCTCCTCGCCGAAGCGGCTGCGGAAATAAGGCTGGAACAGCACCTCCAGCAGATCCGGCCGACGCTCCAGGATCGCATTATGGATCGCCGCCGAGGAGGCCAGCTTGCTGACCCCGCCGCTGCCAGCCTGGCGCACGCACAGCAGCCCGACCACGTCGCAGCGGTCGGTATGGAAGCGCAGCGCGCCGTTCGACAGGGTGCGGGCGTAGGAGGACAGGAAGGTGCCGCCGCCCTCGGTCTTCACCGCGCCGTAGCGCTCGCCGATGCCGGCCCCTTCGTCGCGGATTTCGCGCATCAGCTCGCCGCGCGCATTCTGGAACAGCAGGTGGCCCAGATGCGTGCCGAGCCCGTAATAGAGCCGCTTCAACTGCGCCTCGCTGTAACGCCCGACCGGGATGGTGCGCAGCTTCACCATGCCGCTGCCTTCCTCCAGCTCCTCGCGGGCGGCGGCCAGTCGGTCGGCCAGCCCGTCGAGCGGGAAATCCTCGCGCCGGATGTCGTGCCACGGCCTGTCCAGCCGGTCGACATGGGCGACGGCGGCGTCCAGCGCCGCCAGATCGTCGGCCGACAGCTCGACGATCCAGCGCTTCGACTCCCGCATTTCCGCGCCCGTCCAGGCGCAAGCACCCTCGATTTTCTGCCGCTGCGACATTCGTTCCTCCGCCGGTTTATCGGCGAATCATGCCACAGGGCCCGCCCGGCCACCATTGCGGCGCGGGCAACCCAGACGGCGAAACCGGGCGGCCAATATCAGCGCGAAACGCCGACGCGCAGATTGTTCTGGCAGTGCGTGACGCCGCTCACCGCCTCGACGATATCCTCGGCCCGGCGCTTGGCGGCCCGTGTACCGACCTGGCCGTCCAGCGTCACCTCGCCACCCGCCACATTGATCTCGACCTGCGAGGCGTCGACGAACGGATCCTCGGTCAGCCGGTCATGCACATCCTCGCTGATGCGCGCGTCGGAGCGCTTATAGCCGCTGGGACCGCGCCCGCGATGCGGCCCCGGCTGTTCCGCCTGGCGCTGCGCCCCTTCCCGTGCATCGGGGAAACCGGCGCCGGGACGGTAGCCCGCGCCATAGCCGAAGCCGGCGCCATAGCCGCGCCCGCCGCCCCAGCGCGGCTCCTCCAGCGGATACCAGTCATAATGCGGCCGGTCGCGAGGGCCGCCCCGGTCATCGGGGCCACCGTGGGAGTCGTCCTGGCGCGCGCGCTGGTGGGGGGCACGGTGGTGGGGGGCACGGTGGTCGCTGCTCTCATAGCGCTCGCCGCCGGCGTAGCCGGCAGGGCCGTCCTCATCGACCCAGGGCGCATCCTGCGGCTCCGGCTCGTCAGCGCCGAAATTCTTGCCGGCGCGGCCGCGCTCGCCTTGGGCGAACTGTTCCCAGTCGCCCCGGGCCTCGTCGCCGGCATTCGACCAGCGATGCTCATCCTCGCGCTTCAACTGGCGGGGGTCGCCTTCGCGCACCTGCTTCTCGCGCTTTTGCCGCCCGGGGCGATCGCCTTCATCATGCTGTGTCATCGCTACCTCCTTGGGCTACCTTGGATGCAAGACCCCGTTGCATCGCCCGAGGCGACGCTGGGGCCGCTTGTTCCGGACAACCAGAGGTCCGGCGCTTTGTTCCCCTCTCCCGCGCAGCCTCAAGGGTGGCGCAGCAGGAACAGGCTGTAGTCGGGCACCGTGGCATCCTGCCAGCGCGTCTCCACCGCCCAGCCGGCGGCGGCCGCAAGCGCGGCGAAATCGGCCGGCGGCATCTTGTAGGAAGTGTCGGTGTGGATGCTCTCTCCGGCGGCGAAGCTGATCGTTTGCCCCGCCAGCCGGTAGCGGGCCGGGCTCTGCGCCACGATATGCGCCTCCACCCGCGCCGGATTCCGCCGGATGCGGATGTCGTGGCGAAAATTCGCCAGGTCGATATCGCCGTCCAGCTCGCGATTGAGCCGGAGCAGGATGTTGGTGTGCAGCGCCGCCATCAGCCCGTCCCCGTCGCGATAGGCGACGGTCAGCGCCGCCTCCGCCATCGTCGCGTCGACGCCGAGCAGAAGGCGCGACCGCCCCAGTGTCTCGCCCGCCCGCTGCAGGAAGCCAATCACCCCCGGCGGCGCGAAATTGCCGATGGTGGAGCCCAGGAACAGCCCCAGCACCGGCGGGCGCAGCAAGGCCGGGGCCAGGCGGATCGGCCGGGTATAATCGGCGATGACGGGGGTGACCGCGACCGCCGGAAATTCCGCCGCCAGCCGGGCCGCCGACTGGGCCAGAAAGGCGGCGGAGATATCCAGCGGCACATAGCGCAGCGGCCGCAGGGCGCGCAGCACCCGGCCGGTCTTGGCGCTGGAGCCGCTGCCGAACTCGATCAGGCTGGCGCGCTCGCCGACGATGCCGGCGACGGTGTCGGCGTGCCGCTCCAGCAATGCGCGCTCGGTGCGGTTCAGATAGTAGGCGTCGCTGCCGCAAATCCGCTCGAAGAGCTGCGAGCCGCGCTCGTCCCATAGATATTTGCCGGGAATCGCTTTCTGCGGCTGCGCCAATCCGGCCAGAATTTCACGCCGGACATCCTGCCCGGTTTCATCTTCGATGCCGCTGGGTGACGGGCTGGCCATCCGGCCTCCTGTGAAAGCGTAAAACTGCCTTCCTAAGCCGCCGGCGGACGGTTGGTTCCACAGCGGGGCGCAAGCCCGCCTGCCTTATTTGAATAAACCAATTAATCAGGTATATTTTATAATAAAATTCAAAATAACGTGAATATTTATACCCCTTTAAATCACTCTCATTAACCCTCATTTACATAATACAGAGCCATACATGGAAATATTATACCCAGCATTTACTATAAACCCGCGTCAGGAGATTCCTTCATGCCAGACGACCAATCCGCCGACCCGCCGCATGCCCGCACAGACAGCCTGGGCGACACGGTGGTCCGGCGGGATATTCAACCCCTGGTGCCGGCCTTGCGCGCTTTCGCGCGCATGCTGACCCGCAATGCGGCCGACAGCGACGATCTGGTGCAGGAAACCCTGGTCAAGGCGCTGGCCAACGGCCATCGCTTCACGCCCGGCACCAATCTGAAATCCTGGCTGTTCACCATCATGCGCAACAGCTTCTACACGCATGCAACCCGCGCGAAGCGCGAGAGTCCGGGGGCGGCCGATTGCGCCTCCCTGCTGCCGACGAGCCTGCCGAAGCAGGAATGGCAGGTGCTGCACGCCGAGTTGCGCCTTGCCGTCGAGGCCTTGCCCGACAATCAGCGCGAAGCGTTGCTGCTGGTCGGCGCGCTGGGCGTGAGCTACCAGCAGGCGGCCAATATCTGCGGCTGCGAGATCGGCACCATCAAGAGCCGCATCAGCCGCGCCCGGGAAAGGCTGGCGGCCGAGCTGAACTGGTCGCTGCCGATGGAACGCCGCCGCCAGGGCTACCGCCAGCGCCCCCGTGACGGGGCGCTGGCGTGTAGGGCGCTCCCTAATAACTCCATCATGGAATGAACTCATGGCCTCTCCCCGCCCGACCGATACCCGCCCAACCGATACCCAAGGACCGGAGTCCGGCGCGCAGGACAAGGAGCGCATGGCGCAGCAGGGCGAAATCCCGCTGCCCATTCCCGTCGCGCCGGGGCTTGGCGCGCGCCTGAAGGGCCTGTTGCGGCGCTGGTTCGGGCGCTGAGCTACCCTGCCGGCGGGGCGCGGCGCGCGCGGGTCACCCAGTCGACGATCACCCCGGCGCTCAAGCCATGCACCAGCGTCGAGAGCAGGATGGTGAAGGCGACCGTCGCCCACAGCGCCCCTTCGTCGCGAAACTCGATATGCCCTGCGGCATAGGCGAGGTAATAGACCGAGCCGATGCCGCGCACGCCATAGAACGCCACCGCCAGTCGCTCGCGCTGGCACAGCCCGCAGCCGAGCAGCGCAACGTAGCCGGTCGCCGGGCGAATCCCGAAGACCAGCACCATACCGATCAGGATGGCCGGCCAATCGAGATAGCCCCACAGGACCGGGAAGGCCGCCCCGATCATGACCAGCAGCAGCGCGGTCAAGGCATGCTCGATGGCTTCGTTGAAATTGTGCAACTGGCCATGGAACTGGTGCTCGGCCTCGGTGCGGCGCAGCACCAGCCCGGCGACGAAAACGCCGATAAAGCCATAGCCCTCGATCAACTCCGTAGCACCGTAGCAGAACAGCACGCCGGCCAGCGCGACCACGCCTGCGCCGGTATCGGCCAGGATATTGCCGCGCGGCAGGACGAACAGCACCCGCCCCAGCAACCAGCCCAGCGCCGCGCCGGCCAACGCGCCCACGGCGATACGATACATCACGTCGCGCAGGAACCAGTCGAGCAGGTCGCCCGCCGGGGCAAACCCTTCCGCCGCCAGAATCAGGCCGAGATAGACGAAGGGGAAGGCCAGACCGTCATTCAGCCCGGCCTCGGTGGTCAGCGCGAAGCGCACCGGATGCTCGCCCCCCTCGGTCGGCGGGCCGACCTGCACATCGCCGGCCAGTACCGGATCGGTCGGCGACAATACCGCGCCCAGCAGCACCGCGCCGGCGAAGGTCATGCCCGCTATCTGCCAGCCCAGCAAGGCCACCGCCAGAATGGTCAGCGGCATCACCACGGCGAGCAACCGTATCGTCGGCCGCCAGCGCGCATAATCCGATAGATTGTCGATCCTGAGGCCGGTGCCGAACAGCGAGACGATCACCGCCAGCTCGCTGATCGTCTCCCACAGGGCCGGATCTTCCTTCGGGTTCAGCCCTTCGGCGAAACCGGGAATCAGCGGCAGCGACACCAGCCCCGCCAGGATCAGCAATGCTGATGCCGCCGGTTCGCGGCCGGAAAAGAAGCGGGGCAGCCAATAGGCCAGAATGATGCCGCCACCGATGGCCGCATAGGCCAGGTGATATGCGCTCAGCTCGAAAAAGGCGCTGTCCTGCATGATGCCTCGCCCCGATCAAGCGGCGGTGTCGGCCGGAGCGGCGGCGGAGACCCTCACGAGTTGGACACGTAGTCGGGCTTGCCCTTGCGCTTGGTGCTGGCCATCTCCTCCAGCTCCGTCTCGGTCATCGAATCGACCATCGATTTGGAGGCGCCCTTCAGCTCGCTCTTCTTGACGTCGCCGCGCTTGGCCGCCAGGGCCGCGCCGGCGGCCTTCTGCTGTGCCTTGGATTTTGCTGGCATCGGTCTTCTCCTGTAACGCGTGCCTCTGTTCAACCGCCGGCTGGCGGCAAAAGTTCCGGCGCGGCTGGACAGCGCCCCGCCACCCGGCCAAGCTGTGCGCGGCCAAACTGTGCGCGAATCAAACGAAGGGTGCGCCGATGACCGAGGACCGGAAGCTGATCGCCGACGCGCTGGGCAGCGCGCCCTACCCCCGCGACCTGCGCGGGCATGGCCCGACGCCGCCCGACCCGCGCTGGCCCGGCGGGGCGAAGATCGCCGTCAGCTTCGTGGTGAATTTCGAGGAAGGCGGCGAGCGCAGCATCCTGCATGGCGATGCGACCTCGGAAGTGTTCCTGCATGAGGTGCCGGGCGGCACGCCACGCGCGGGGCTGCGCGACGAGCAGGTGGAATCGATCTATGATTACGGCATGCGCGCCGGCTTCTGGCGGGTGATGCGGCTGTTCGCCGAGCGCGGCATCCCGTTTACCTCCTGGGCCGTCGGCATGGCCGTGGCGCGCTACCCCGAGGCTGCCCGCGCGATGCACGAAGCCGGGCACGAGGTCGCCAGCCATGGCTGGCGCTGGATCGATTACAGCGGCCTGCCGGAAGAGCTGGAACGCCAGCATATGCGCCTGGCCATCGCCGCCATCCGCGAGGCGACCGGCGCGCGGCCCCTGGGCTGGTATACCGGGCGGCTCTCCTCCAACACCCGCCGGCTGGTGGCGGAGGAAGGCGGCTTCCTCTACAGCTCCGACGCCTATGACGACGACCTGCCGCACTGGGCCGTGGAGGGCGGCAAGCCGCAGCTGGTCATCCCCTACACGCTCGACAATAACGACATGAAGTTCGGCCAGATCCACGGCTTCGCCACCGGCGATCAGTTCTTCACCTATCTGAAGGACGCCTTCGACATGCTGTACCGCGAGGGCGAGGCCGGATCGCCGAAGATGATGAGCGTCGGCCTGCATCTGCGCCTGGTCGGCCGCCCCGGCCGCGCCGCCGCCCTGGCGCGCTTCCTGGATTACGTGCAGTCGCACGACGCCGTCTGGCTGCCCCGCCGCATCGACATCGCCCGCCACTGGATGGCGACGCACCCGTATGAGGGCTGAGGCCGGGAGTACGCCGCCGAGGAGTACGCCGCCCTATGCTTCGAGACGGCCGCTCACGCGGCCTCCTCAGCATGAGGGAGAAAGCGGCATCGGCGGAACGTCCTGAATGACCTCGTACTGAGGAGCCGGCGGAAGCCGGCGTCTCGAAGGATAGGGCGGGTCACGCCCCCACCGTCACCGGCGTTTCCAGCGTGACGAATTCATCGTCGCGGCCGTCGGGGGCGCACCACATGAGGATGGAGAAGCGGCCGGGGTGGTCCAGGGCGATCATGCCGTGGTGCCAGACGGCCGGCGCATAGACCAGCGCCTGGCCCTGGCGGCCGATGAAGGCGCGAGCCCGCGTCATGTCCGGGCCCTCCTCGCCCCCAGCAGAGGCGCTACCGGGGGCGACAATGACCAGGAAGCGCGAGACGTCCAGCGCCAGGAAGGCCTGGGCGGTCAGCGGGTGGCGCTCCATCACCCGGGCCTCGAACGGCAGGGCGGAGGCGGCGGTGTGGGTCAGCGAGAAATCCAGCGATGCGGAGGGCCGGGAATTTTCGATCAGCGGGCCGAAATAGGCGCGGCCGGCCTTGGCGGGGGCTTCGACGACCCGGCCGAAGGGCGCGAAAGCGGCCTCGGTCAGCGGCGCGGCGATCAGCGTCACGGCGCATCGTCCCGGAAGCGGCCGTCATAGCGCTTGGCGCGCGGCGCGGCATAGCCGCCCAGCTTGGAGGTCTTCAAGCCCAGCGCCACCAGGCTTTCGGCCAGCTTCACCGCCGCCGCCACGCCATCGACCACCGGCAGGCCGTGCCGGGCCGACAGGGCGGCGGCCAGGTCGGCCATGCCGGCGCAGCCCAGCACGATGGCCTCGCAGCGATCCTCCGCCTTGGCGCGCTCGATCTCGGCGGCGATGCGGCCGGCGGCATCCGACTCCGGGTCTTCCAGGTCGAGCACCGGCACCTCGGCGGCGCGCACCCTGGCGCAGCGCCGGTCCAGCCCGTATTTCAGCAGATTATGCTCGATGGCCGGTATCGAGCGCGACAGGGTGGTGACGACGCTGAACTTGCCGGCCAGCAGGCTCGCCAGATGGAAAGCCGCCTCGCCGATGCCGATAACCGGCGCGTCGGTGACGCAGCGCGCCGCATCCAGCCCGGTATCGTCGAAACAGGCGACGATATAGGCGTCGGCCGGGTGCTTGCGGATTTCCGCCAGCAGGCCAGGCACGGAGAACGCCTCGTCGACATAGCCTTCGATGGAGACCGGCCCGTCCGCCGGGCTAACAGCCAGCACCTCGGTGCTCGCCCCGGCCACGGCCCGCGCCGCCGCCCCGATCTTCTCCGTCATCGAGGCGGTGGTGTTGGGGTTGACGACCAGCAGGCGCATCGCGGCGGCCGGCTACAGCAGGAAGCGGCGGAGATATTGCTGCACGTTGTTGGTCAGCACCGTATCCATGTCGCGCAGGATTGATTCGGTCAGCTCGTACCAGGCCCGCTCGCGCTCGTTCAGCGTGATGTCCTCCGGCACGGTGCGGCTGCGCTCGACGCGGGCGACCGCCTCGCCGATGCGCTGGCCGCGATTGTCGAGAATCTGCAAGGCCACATCCATCACCGCGGTATAGCGCTCCGACTGCTCGTTCTTCACGAAGCCGCCCAGGCCGGTGCTGGTGCGCAGCCTGTCCTCGACGATGCTGGCCTCGCGGATGCGCAGCACGGCGCGCTGGAACTGCGAGCCGCCGACGCTGACCCGGTCGCGCGCCCAGCGTTCGGCCGTGCGGCCCGGATTGGCCGGCGACAGATGCTCGACATGGGGGCGCGACAGCGGCTCCTGATATTCGTTCACCACCTCGATGGCGCCGACATCGAGCCGCAATTGCGGCTTGCCGACGAAGGTGATCTCGGCATAGCGCGGCGCGGGGTCCGGCGTGGAGCAGGCCGCCGTCAGCAGCAGCAGGGCAAAGACGAAGGGGGAGGCGAGAAGCCGGCGCATATTCTTCTGGTTCCCTCAAATATCGGACGATGCATCACCATGCGACGCGGCCGGCGGGCTGGCAAGATGGCCCGTCAATCCTCCGCCGACTGCAACGCATCCAGGTCGGAATCGTCATAGCCATAGCTGCGATTGCAGAATTGACAGGTAACGACCACCCGGCCGTCCGGTTCCTTCATATCGTCCAGCTCGGCCCGCGGCTGGCCGCGCAGCACGGAATCGACCCGCTCACGCGAGCAGCGGCAGCGGTCGATCAGCTCGCGCCGCTCGAACACCCGCACGCCATCCTCGTGATACAGGCGATAGAGCAGATTTTCCGCCGGCAAGGTCGGGTCCAGCACTTCGGCATCGGCGGCGCTGCCGGTCAGGATGACGGCGCGCCGCCAGCCATCCTCGGCCTCCTCCTCGGTTGGCATGTCGGTCTGCGCGATGCCGCCCTCGTCGGGGATGCGTTGCAGCATCAGCCCGCCGGCGCGCCAGCCCTGAGGGGCATCCGGCCCGCCGCTGGGCAGGTCGATCCGGTCGCAGGCGGTCTTAAGGCAGGTCTCGATCTGCTCGGAATCGCGGAAATAAGTATGCACGCAATCCGCCAGCGTGGCCCCGGTCAGCTCCACGATGCCCTGGTAGCGCTCCATCACGCTGCCCTGGTCCACCGTGAAAGCCAAGTGACCCGCCCCCAGCAGGCGCGGGACCGAGCGTTCGACCGCCCCCTGCTTCACCGCCGCCTCGAACCGGCCCTGGTCGAACTGGGCATAGCCGCGCATATGCCCGTCCGAGGTGACGTCGGCGACCAGCAGGCTGATCGGCCCGTCGCTCTGGATCTGCAGGGTGAAGATGCCGTCATACTTCAACGCCGCCGCCAGCAGGGCGGTCAGCGCCAGCGCCTCGCCCAGCATGCGGGCGACCGGGGCGGGATAATCGTGGCGATTGAGGATCGCATCGACCTCCGCCCCCAGCCGCACGGCACGGCCGCGCAGGCCCAGCGCCTCGATCTGAAACGGCAGGACCAGATTGTCGGCGGCGAACCCCGCCCCTTCGAGACGAATCGATTTCAGCTCAGGCACCAGACCAGAACGCCCTTCTGGCTGTGCAGCCGATTCTCGGCCTCGTCCCACACAACCGACTGCGGACCATCGATAACCCCGGCCGAGACTTCTTCGCCGCGATGGGCGGGCAGGCAATGCATGAAGATCGCTTCCGGCTTCGCCTTCGCCATCAGCCGCTCATTCACCTGGAACGGCTGCAGCATGTTGTGGCGGCTGCCGGTATCGCCGTCGCCCATCGACACCCAGGTATCGGTGACGACGCAATCGGCCCCGTCCACCGCCGCCTCGGCATCGTGGGTGATGACGATCTTCGCACCCTGCGCACGGGCCCAGGCCACCAGCCCCTCATCCGGGGTCAGCATCTCCGGGCAGGCGATGCGCAGCTCGAACTGGAAGCGCGCGGCGGCGTGAATCCAGGAGGCGGCGACATTGTTGCCGTCGCCGCTCCAGGCCACCACCTTGCCCTTGATCGGCCCGCGATGCTCCTCGAAGGTCAGCACATCGGCCATGATCTGGCAGGGATGGCTGCGGTCGGTCAGCCCGTTGATTACCGGCACGGTGGCGTTGTCCGCCATCTCCTGCAGGATCGCCGGGCTGAAGGTGCGGATCATGATCGCGTCGACATAGCGCGACAGCACGCGCGCCGTATCGGCCATCGTCTCGCCGCGCGAGGACTGGATGTCGGCGGTGTTCAGCAGCACGGTCTCGCCGCCCAGCTGCTTCATGCCGACCTCGAAGGACACGCGGGTGCGGGTCGACGGCTTCTCGAAGATCATCGCCAGCGTCTTGCCGGCCAGCGGCTTGTCGCCCGCATCGCCTGCCTTCAGCTTGTCCTTGATCGACCGCCCGCTGTCCAGGATGTGGCGCAGCGTGTCGGTGTCGATCTGGTCCAGGTCGAGGAAATGCTTGGGTTGCTTCACCATCTGATTCATCGGCATTCCCCTCAGCTCACCAGCTTCTGGGCGGCCGTCTCCATCATCTGGATGGATTCGTCCACTTCCGTAGCACTGATGTTCAGCGGCGGCAGGATGCGCACCACATTCTCGGCCGCGCCGACAATCAGCAGCCCCTCATTGCGGAAGGCGGTCTGCACGTCGCCATTCGGCAGCACACATTTCAGGCCCAGCATCAGGCCGGCGCCGCGCACCTGCTCGAAGACGGCGGGGTTGCGCGCCACCAGCTTCTCCAGCTTGACCCAGTAGTCGCGCGCCACCTTGTCGACCTGGGCCAGGAAGGCCGGATCGCTCACCACGTCCATCACCGCATTGCCGACCGCCATCGCCAGCGGGTTGCCGCCGAAGGTGGAGCCATGCGTGCCATAGGTCATCGCGGCCGCCGCCTTTTCGTTGGCGAGGCAGGCGCCCATCGGGAAGCCGCCGCCGATGCCCTTGGCCACGGCCATCACGTCCGGCGTGACGCCGGCCCATTCATGGGCGAACAGCTTGCCGGTCCGGCCGACGCCGCACTGCACCTCGTCGAACACCAGCAGCAGGTCGTACTCGTCGGCCACGGCGCGCAGCTGGCGCAGGTAATCCAGCGAGGCCGGGCGGATGCCGCCTTCGCCCTGCACCGGCTCGACGATGATAGCCCCGGTCTCCGGCGTGATCGCGTTGCGCAGCTCGTTCATATTGCCGAACGGCACATGGTCGAAGCCGCCCGCCACCGGGCCGAAGCCGTCCAGGTACTTCTTGTTGCCCGCCGCCGCCAGGGTGGTCAGCGTGCGGCCGTGGAACGCGCCCTCGACGGCGATGATGCGCGCCTTCTCCGGATGGCCCTTGGCCGACTGGTACTTGCGCGCAACCTTGATCGCGCATTCCATCGCCTCGGCGCCGGAATTGCCGAAGAACACGGTGTCGGCGAAGGTGGAATCGACCAGCCGCTTGGCGAGCTTCTCCTGCTCCGGCACGCGGTACAAGTTGGAGGTGTGCCACAGCTTCTCGGCCTGGTCCTTCAGCGCCTTCACCAGGTGCGGATGGCAATGGCCCAGCGAGTTGACGGCGATGCCGGAGGCGAAGTCGAGATATCGTCGGCCGTCCGTCGCATACAGATATGCCCCCTTGCCATGCGTAAAGCTAAGGTCAAGCCGGTTGTATGTTGGCATGACGGCAGGAAGCATCTGGGTATCCCTTCCCATCGGTAAAAAGGGTTGCAACGCGACCGAATTTCGCGAAAGGGCGCGAGTATCCGCGCCTGCCGGGCCCGTGTCAATTACAGTTGCGTTGCTTTATTAGGGAAAGCTGGGGGCCGGTCTCCCCTTACGCCTTCAGCTTATAGCCGCTTTTCAGCATCCGGTGGCAGAGCAGGAACAGCGCCAGATTGCAGCCGGTCAGCACGGCGACGCCAACCAGCGGCGGGGCGTCGGCATGGTCGATGAAGCCGTAGCGGAAGCCGTCGATCATGAAGAAGAACGGGTTGATGTGCGCCAGATCGTACCAGATGCCCGGCAGCCGCTCGGTCGAGTAGAAGGTGCCGGACAGAAAGGTCAGCGGCATGATGATGAAGTTGGTCACCGCCGCGATATGGTCGAACTTGTCCGCCCAGATGCCGCCGATCATGCCCAGCAGGGAGAGCAGCAGCGACGCCGCAACGGCATGGAACAGCACGAATTCCGGATGATGGATCTGGATCGGCACGAAGGGCCACATCGCCGCCAGGGCGAAGACGCCGACCATCAGCCCGCGCGTGATGCCGCCGAGTGCTATGCCCACGGTCAATTCGCCCGGCCCCAGCGGCGGCATCAGGATATCGATGATGTTGCCCTGCACCTTGGCGACCACCAGCGACGAGCTGGTATTGGCGAAGGCATTCTGCGCGATCGCCATCATGATCAGGCCGGGGGCGAGGAATTCCGGATAGCTCACGCCGACGATGGTGGCGTCGCCCCGGCCCAGCGCCAGGGTGAAAACCAGCAGGAACAGCAGGGAGGTCACCATCGGCGAGGCGACGGTCTGGGTGAACACCTTGCAGAAGCGCCGCACCTCGCGCAGATACAGCGTCCACAGCCCGATCCAGTTCACCCGGCCGATGGGCCGCGGCGCGAGGCTGCGGGCGGGCGGGTTGGTGGGGGAAAGCTGGCTCATAACGCACCTTGACGGTTTCGGTAGTCCGATTGGCGACAGACTCATAGGTCTCCCGGCCCGGTTCGACAAGTCATGGGCTGGCCGAGGCAGCCATGGGGTGGCAGCATGGCGGCCATGGAATACAGCAAGCAGCCGACCCGCAAGATACCGCGCAAGCCCAGCCCGGAGCGGCTGGAGCGCGCGGCGCTGCATTATCTGGAGCGCTTCGCCACCTCCTCGGACAATCTGCGCCGGGTGCTGCTGCGCAAGATCGACCGCGCGCTGCCGCACCATCCGGAGGTCGAGCGCGGCGCCGCCGCCGGCTGGGTCGACGATCTGGTCGCCCGCTACCTGCGCGCCGGGCTGCTGGACGACCAGGCCTATGCCGAGGCGCGCGCCGCCAGCCTGCACCGGCGCGGCAGCTCCACCCGGAAGATCCGCATGAACCTCATGCAGAAGGGTGTGGAGGAGGAAACCATCGACGCCGCATTGGGCGACCTGGCCGAGCGCATCGAGGGCGACCCGGAGCTGACCGCTGCCATCGCCCTGGCGCGGCGGCGGCGCCTCGGCCCTTACCGGCCGGCGGCGGCGCGGGCCGACAATCGCGACCGCGACCTGTCGACGCTGGCGCGCGGCGGCTTCTCCTACGACACCGCCCGCAAGGTGATCGAGGCGGAGGATATCGCGGCGCTGGAGGCGCTGGCCGCCGACAGCTAGACCGGCGCTAAACGGGCCGGCGCGCCTTCAAGGCGGTGGTCAGGGTGCCGTCGTCCAGATAATCCAGCTCGCCGCCCACCGGCACGCCATGCGCCAGACGGGAGATCGCGACATTCGCCCCGGCCAACCGGTCGGTGATGTAATGCGCCGTGGTCTGGCCATCGACCGTGGCGTCCATCGCCAAGATCACCTCGGTCACCGCCGGGTCGCTGGCGCGCCGCACCAGGGAGGGGATGTTGAGGTCTTCCGGCCCCACCCCGTCCAGCGCCGACAGCGTGCCGCCCAGCACATGGTAGCGGCCCTTGAAGGCGCTGGCGCGTTCCAGCGCCCAGACATCCGCCACCTCCTCCACCACGCACAGGATCGTGGGATCGCGCCGCTCGTCGGCGCACACGCCGCAGGGGTCTTGCGTATCGAAGCTGCCGCAGACCGAGCAGGTGCGCACCGTGGCCGCCGCCGTCGCCAGCGCGTCGGCCAGCGGCAGCATCAGCGCCTCCTTGCGCTTGAGTAGCTGCAAGGCCGCGCGCCGGGCGGAGCGCGGCCCCAGCCCCGGCAGGCGGGACAATAGCTGGATCAGCCTTTCGATCTCCGGTCCCAGCATGGCGAATCTCAGTCGAGTTGCAGGGTCATGGATTTAAGATAGGCGCTCTCGCGCAGGAAGGGATGCACCGGATGGTCCGGCCCCGCCCCCGCCTGCCGCAGGATGCGCCCGCCGCGGCCGGCCTTGGCGAGGCCGATGCCGATCTGCTTGGCGAATTCCTCCTCCGGCGCGTTGTGCGAGCAGGACGCCACGAACAATATGCCGCCCGGCGCCACCAGCGAGGCCGCCAGCCGCGCCATCTTCTGATAGGCGCGCAGGCCGGTCGCCAGATCCTTCTTCGACTTCACGAAAGCCGGCGGGTCGCACACCACCACGTCGAACCGCTCGCCCGCGCGCTGCTCCAGCACCTCGAAGGCATCGCCGACGATGGTGCTTACCTTACCGGCCACGCCGTTCAGCGCCGCCGTCTCCGCCGCCAGCTCCATCGCCGGCCTGGAGCGGTCGACCAGCGTGACCTCGGCCGCCCCCGCCACCGCCGCCTCGATGCCGAAGCCGCCGATATAGGCATAAACGTCGATCAGCCGCTTGCCCTTGGCCAGCGCCGCCACGAAGGCGCGGTTGTCGCGCTGATCGTAGAACCAGCCGGTCTTCTGCCCGCCCAGCGGATCGCAGCGGAAACGCGCGCCGTTCTCCATCAGCTCGATCGGTCCTTCCCCGCCGAGCGCGGCGCGGATGCCGGTCTTCAGCCCCTCGGTGATGCGGGCATGGCTGTCGTTGCGCAGCACGATGCGCGACGGCTTCAGCAGATCGCTCAGCGCCTCCAGCAACGGCGCTTCCAGCCGGTCCATGCCGGCGCTGTTGAGCTGCACGGTCAGCGCATCGCCGAACCGGTCGATCACCAGGCCGGGCAGCCGGTCCGCCTCGGCATGCACCAGCCGGTAATAGGGCTGCGCGAACAACCGCTCGCGCAGCGCCAGCGCCGCGGCCAGCCGCTCGCGCAGGAAGCCGGCATCGATGGCGAGGTTCGGCCGCGCATCGAGGAAGCGGGCGACGATCAGCGGCTTCGGGTTGAAGAAGGCGGTGCCGATCTTGCCGCCACGCGCATCGGCCAGCGTGACCAGGCTGCCCGGCGGCAGATCCTTCAGCGCCGGGCTCATCTGCGCCTCGTTGCCATAGACCCAGGGATGGCCGCCGCGCAGACGGTTGTCGCGGCCGGCGGCAAGGGTGACGGTGGGATGCATGATCTCTCTACAGGTTGCGGAATCAGTCGCCGGCGGCCACGCCGTCGCGGCGTGGATCGGCCCCGCCCAGCAACGTGCCGTCGGGCAATATCTGGATGGCGTGCAGGCCGCTGACCAGGCTGCCGCGCTCGATGCGGTGGCCGCGCCCGGCCAGCGCCACGGCCAGCGCGTCGGCATCCATGCGGCGCTCGATCTCGCTGTCGCCATTGCGGTTGGAGATGTTCGGCAGGGCGATGGCCGCCTGCGGGTCGAGCCCCCAATCCAGCACGCCGACAATGGTCTTGAGAACATAGTTGATGATCTGGCTGCCGCCCGGCGAGCCGACCACCAGCCGCAATTCATCGTCGCCGTCGAACACCAGGGTGGGCGACATGGAGCTGCGCGACCGCTTGCCGCCTTCCACCCGGTTGGCGACCGGCCTGCCGTCGACCGCCGGCCGGAAGGAGAAATCCGTCAGCTCATTGTTCAGCAGGAAGCCGCGCACCATCAGGCGGGAGCCGAAGACGGCCTCGATGGTGGTGGTCATCGACACCGCATTGCCCGCCGCGTCGACGATGGAGAGATGGCTGGTCGAGGGCAGTTGCAGCGCATTGTCCGGGCCGAAATTCTGCGTCCGCTTGCGCGGCACGTCGCCAGCCGGGACCGCCTCGCCCTCGGTGCGGGCGGGATCGATCAGCGCCGCCCGGCCGGCGAGGTAGCCGCGATCCGTCAGCCCATCCATCGGCACATCGATGAAATCGCTGTCGGCGATGAAGAGGTTGCGGTCGGCATAGGCCAGGCGCTGGGCCTCCAGCATCCAATGCGCCGCATCGACCGACAGCGGGGCCTCGGCCGCGAGGTCGAAGCGCTCCAGCATGGTCAGCGCCATCAGCACGGTCAGCCCGCCGCTGCTGGGCGGCCCCATGCCGCAGATTTTCCAGTTCCGGTAGGGTCCGCACACCGCCGGGCGCTGCTTCGCCTCGTAGCCGGCAAGGTCGGCCATCGTCATGTCGCCAGGATTGCGCGGGGCGGTGGCGACCGCCTGCACGATATCCTCGGCGATGGCGCCGGTATAGAACGCCTCCGCCCCGCCCTCGGCGATGCGGCGCAGCGTGTCGGCCAGGGCGGGATTCTTCAGGGTTTCGCCCTCGGCCCAGGGCGTGCCGTCGGACTTGTGGAAATAGACGCGGGCCGCCGCCTGCGTCAGGTGCTTCTCGCGCGCCAGGGCGGCGGCCAGGCGCGGCGGCACCGGGAAGCCCTGCTCGGCCAGGCGGATCGCGTCGGCGAACAGATCGGCCCAGAGCAGCCTGCCCTGCTCGCGATGCGCCAGCGCCAGCAGACGCACCGTGCCCGGCACGCCGACCGACTTGCCGCCGACAACGGCGTCCATGAAGGAAAGCGGCTTGCCGTCCGGCCCCAGGAAGCGGTCGGGCGTCGCGGCGGCCGGCGCGGTCTCGCGGCCGTCATAGGTGACGACGGCCCGGTCCTTGGCGTCGTAATGCACCAGGAAGGCCCCGCCGCCAATGCCGGAAGCCTGAGGTTCCACCAGGGTCAGCACCATCTGCGCGGCGATGGCGGCATCCACCGCCGAGCCGCCGGCGCGCAGGATTCTCAAGGCCGCCTCGGTCGCCATCGGGTTGGCCGTCGCCGCCATGTAGGTCTGCGCCCGCGCCGCATGCGCCGGCGGGGCAAGGGCGGCGGTCAGGAACAGCAGCGATATCAGCAGCAAGCGGCGCATGGCTCTCTCCGATCCGGTAGCGCAGAGTAGCGCCCGCCGCCGCCGGGGGGAAGGCATGCGCACTTGGTCATGTCCTGCCCTGGCGTGCTCCCCCTTGGGCGTCCCCCCCCGGCGTACCCCCCAGGTGTGACGGCAGCGCGTGACGTCAGCGCGGCTTGCGGGCCAGCACCAGCGGCTGGACCGGCTGGGCTTCGAGGTCCCAGGGGAAGTAGATCCAGGTGTCCTGGCTGACCTCGGTGATGAAGGTGTCGACCATCGGCCGGCCGCGCGGCTTGGCGTAGACGGTGGCGATATGCGCCTTGGGCAGCATTTCGCGCACCGCCTTGGCGGTGACGCCGCTATCGACCAGATCGTCGACCACCAGCAGCCCCTCGCCATCGCCCGGCACGCCCTTCAGCACGGTCAACCGGCCCTGCTGGCCAAGCGCCTTGTGGTCGTCATAGCTGGCGATGCAGACCGTGTCGACCAGGCGGATTTCCAGCTCGCGCGCCACGATGGCGGCTGGCACCAGCCCGCCACGGGCAATGGCGACGACGCCCTTCCACGCGCCCATATCCATCAGCCGCCAGGCCAGCGCCTTGGAATTGCGGTGCAGCTCCTCCCAGGAGACCAGGAAGGCTTTTTCGGGCGATGCGTGCGACAAGATCGATCCTCCGGCTGTGCTGCGGCAGTCTTAGCCAAGCCGGCGGCGGCACGCAATGTCGGGCTATCAGGTGGTCAAATCGGGCGCCCGCACCAAGGCGCAGCCATTGATGCGCCAGGCGCCGTCGGCCTGGCGCTCCATCTCGTACAGCGCGATGGCGGGCAACCCGTCCGGCCCGACCAGGCGGACCTGCTGGATCAGCACGCCGTTGCGCCACTCCAGCGCCTGGAATTCCACTTGGGCGGCGCGATAAACCGGCGGATAGCCGGTCTGCACCATGCCCAAGAAGGTCGCCGGATCGCCGAACAGCCGCTGGATCAGGGGCGATGCCTGGGCGAACGCCGTCTGGCCGTCGTCGCGCCGGAAGGCCTGGAGCTGACGCTCGATCACGCCCCGGATTTCCGCTTCGTCGGCCGCCGTCACGCCCTGCGCCTGGACAGGCGGGGCGAGGCAGAGAAACAGCAGCATGAGGGCCGCCAGCCAGCGTGTCATCGGTCCATCTCCCGTATAGTCGACAAGACTAACATACGGGCACTTCCCTGATTGGCGAGGGGCTGCGCAAAAGAAAACCGGCGTCCCGCGGGACGCCGGTTCCCATCCCGATATCGTCGCCGATCAGCGGATGTAAAGATGCACCTCGTTGCCCGCCGCGTTGCCGCTGCTGGCCGAGGAGAGATTCACGCGCTGCGACGGCAGGCCCATTTCGGTCAGGGTGCGCAGCACCTTTTCCGCATTGCGCCGCGCATTGGTGGAGTTCAGCGAGGTCTGCGCCGCATTGCCCTGCGAGGTGCTGACCGCCACCAGGTCGAAGCTGGCGTCCGGCCGGCGCTCCAGCGCCGTCGAAACGGCGTTGTACAGCGCCTCCTCGTAGGAGACGTTCGGCTGGTCGAAGCGGATCACGACCAGCGGTCGCGCGCCGGCGGCCGGGCCGGCCATGCGGGAGGCCACGCCCAGATTCTGCGGCGGGCTGCCGGCGATGGTGGTCGGCATGAATGCGCGGTTGGCGAGACTGGAGCCGTAGAGCTGGCCGTTCTTGATCGCCAGCGCCAGGGTCTGCAGATTGTTGCGCTCATTGCCGACATAGAGGGTCTGGCGGCGCACATCGTCGCTCATCTCGTTCAGCAGGCGGTCGATCAGCACCACGGTGCGATTGACGTCGTCCTCCAGGATGTTGAGCTGGCGATGATCCTCCTCGACCGCGCCGGACAGGCCGTAGGCCGCGCGGGTCGATTGCAGCATGTAGGCCGCCAGGTTGCTGTCGGCGGCGACGCGGTTCGCCAGCTCGTTCATCTTGGCGATGTCGGTGTTCAGCGTCTCCAGCTGCCGCTGCGCCTGGTCCCACTGGTTCACCAGGATCGGGTTGCCCGGCGTGGTGCCGACCTGCAGGCGCGCATTGATCGCCGCGACCGTGCCGTGATAGCCGGCGGCATTCTGCACGGTGACGTTGCGAATCTGCTGCAGCGTGTCGTTATGCTGCGCGATCGAGCCCTGCAGGCGGCGCAGATCCTCGCGCAGCTCCTGCACTTTCTGGCCGACAAAGGTGCCCGTGGGCTGCCCCGGCGTCGGCGGCTGGACCTGGAAATTGGTGCTGCCAAGCATCGGCGGCGTGGCCGCCCGCTCCGACGCGGAAGGCTCGATTGCGATCTGCTCGCTCTTCTGGCCGCTTGCTGGTTCTTCCCCGGTCAATGTTGGCCAGAGCGAGTCCGACGCAAACGAACATCCGGAGAGTAGCAGCGCTGCCCCCAAAAGACCGGCCCAGTTTCGGGACTTCGTCATTCCAGACTGCCACTTTGTTAGTTTCAGGTGCCCCAGATCACGATCAGCCACAGACGATTTCTTGCCCCCGCCTTTAGCTTCGAAATCGAATTAATCGAATTTCATCAGCAAAACCAGCTAACCGCTTCATTTTGCGTCGATACTAACCAAAGCGTGTCGGGGTCACAAGCTGATTTAGGCAATTCGGCGGCAAGCAGGGGCTGAATGCCGGTTATGGCCGGCAAAAAAGCCGGGCCGAAAATGGTTAACGCCGACCCGGAAGCCGGGGCGCGGCACCGCCGGATTGCCGGCGCGAAAAGTTTTGCGATGCCTATTGCCTTTGCCAAAACCTTTGAGTAGTGTGCGCGCCTCATCGCGGACGGCCGTTCGAAACCGCCATTCCCCGCGACAAAGCGCCCGTAGCTCAATTGGATAGAGCATCTGACTACGGATCAGAAGGCTAGGAGTTCGAATCTCTTCGGGCGCACCATTTCTCCCTTTCTTGCCTACCAAATAGCTGCACCCGGTCCGGCGACCGTCTATGGTTGCCGCCACACCGGGAGAATGCCATGAGCTTGAGCGAACCGACCGCCGCTGCCGCGACCGATCCGGCGGCGATTCTGCGCGATGTGTTCGGCCATGCCGGCTTCAAGGGGCTGCAGGAAGATGTCGTGCGCCATGTCACCGGCGGCGGCGACGCAGTGGTGCTGTTTCCCACCGGGGCGGGCAAGTCGCTGTGCTATCAGGTGCCGGCGCTGTGCCGGGCGGGGGTGGGCATCGTGGTGTCGCCGCTGATCGCCCTTATGCGCGACCAGGTGGAGGCGCTGCGCCAGGCCGGCGTTCGGGCGGCGGCGCTGAACTCCTCGCTGTCGGCGGAAGAGGCGGCCGAGGTGCGGCGCGACCTGCGGCGCGGCGCTCTCGACTTGCTGTATGTGGCGCCGGAACGGCTGGTCACATCCGGCTTCCAGCAGATGATCGCCGAGGCGCGCATCGCCCTGTTCGCCATCGACGAGGCGCATTGCGTCAGCCAGTGGGGTCACGATTTCCGCCCGGAATATCGCGACCTCGCCATGCTGGCGGAACTGTATCCCGGCGTGCCGCGCATAGCGCTGACCGCCACCGCCGATCCGGCCACGCGGGCCGACCTGATCGAGCGGCTGCGGCTGGGCCAGGCGCGGGTCTTCGTCACCAGCTTCGACCGGCCGAACATCGCCTACGCCATCGTCGAGCGCGAGAGCCCGCGCCGGCAGCTTCTGTCCTTCCTGGAGAAGCACAAGGGCAATAGCGGCATCGTCTATTGCCTGTCGCGCGCCAAGGTGGAGGACATCGCGCAATGGCTGAGCCAGCAGGGCATCCGCGCCCTGCCCTATCATGCCGGGCTGGATGCCGGCATCCGCAGCGCCAACCAGGATGCCTTCCTGAAGGAGGACGGGCTGTGCCTGGTGGCTACCGTCGCCTTCGGCATGGGCATCGACAAGCCGGATGTGCGCTATGTCGCGCATCTCGACCTGCCCGCCTCGATCGAGGCCTATTACCAGGAGACCGGGCGCGCCGGCCGCGACGGGCTGCCGTCCGACGCTTGGATGAGCTACGGCATGGCCGATGTGGTGCAGCGCCGGCGGATGATCGACGAGGGGGCCGCGCCGGAGGAGGTGAAGCGCCTGGAGCGCGGCAAGCTGAACGCGCTGCTGGGCGTCTGCGAAACCGCCGAATGCCGGCGCAAGGCGATCCTGGCGCATTTCGGCGAGGCGCACCCCGGCCAGTGCGGCAATTGCGACACCTGCCTGTCGCCGGTCGAAACCTGGGACGGCTCGGAAGCGGCGATCAAGGCGATGGCGGCGGTCTACCGCACCGGCCAGCGCTTCGGGGCCGGCCATGTGATCGACGTTCTGACCGGCAAGGTGACGGAGAAGGTCACCCGCTTCGGCCATGACAAGCAGCCGGTCTTCGCCGCCGGCAAGGAGATCGACATGCGGGGCTGGCAATCGGTGATCCGCCAGCTCACCGCCGCCGGGCTAATCGTGGTCGACCACGCCAATCACGGCGCGTTGACGCTGGGCGAGGATGCCCGCGCGGTGTTCCGCCACGAACGGCCGGTGATCCTGCGCAAGGACCGCCCGCGCAAGGCCGCCGAGGTGCGGCGCGATCTGGCGCGCAGCGCCGCCGCCGACCTGCCGCCCGAGGCAGCCTCCCTGTTCGAGGCGCTGCGGGCCGAGCGCAGCCGGCTGGCGAAGGAGCAGGGCGTGCCGCCCTATGTGGTGTTCCAGGACGTCACGCTGCGCGCCATGGCGACCGACCGGCCGGAAACGGCGGAGCAGATGCTCCGCCTGCCCGGCGTCGGCCAGGCGAAGCTGGAACGCTACGGCGCGGCGTTCCTCGACGTGCTGCTCAATCCGCCTCGCTGAATTTCCGCCTGCCCCGGGACTGCCGCTCCAGCAGCAGCAGCGGCACGCCGGCCAGCAGCATGGCCACGCCGATCAGCGCCCCGGCCCCGGTATAGACCAGGCTGGAATAAAGCAGCCCCAGACAGGTCAGGCTGAAGATCGCCGGCAGCACCGGGTAGAACGGCACCTTGAAGGGGCGCTCGCGATCCGGGTCTTTCCGGCGCAGCACGAACAGCGCCAGGCTGACCAGCAGCATGAAGAACCAGAAGACCGGCGCGGTGTAATCGACCATCGCCTGGAACCCGTCCCGTGTCACCGCGCCGAATAGGATCAGCGCCAGGGCGATGCCGGCCTGCGTCAGCAGCCCGTTGGTCGGCGTCTTGCCGCGCCCGTCCCACGCCCCCAGGAAGCGCAGCTGCGGCACATCGCGGCCGATGGCGTAATAGGCCCGCCCGCCGGTCAGGATGGTGCCATTGAGGGAGCTGAGCGCGGCGATGCAGACGATCAGGCTGAGCACGATGGCGCCGGTCTCGCCGATGGCCAGGCGCATCAGATCGGCGGCCACCGCGTCGCTGGCGCGCAGCCCGTCCAGCCCCATGCTGTAGAGATAGGCCATGTTGACCAGCCCATAGGCCAGCATGATCAGCAGCACGCCGATCATCAGCACCCGCACCATGGTGCGCTTCACGTCGCGGATTTCGCCGGACAGATAGGCCGCCTCGTTCCAGCCGCCATAGGTCAGCAGCACCAGCACCATCGCCATGCCGATGGCGGCGGCCCCATCGGCGGATTCAGGCGCGGCGACAGCGGGGGCGGGGGCCGGATCGGCATTGAAGCCGACCACCACGATGGCCGCCAGCGCCAGCAGCAGAAACAGGAAGAACAGCGTCTGGGTACGCTTCGAGGGCTGGGTGCCCAATATGTTCACGCCGGTGAACGCCAGCACGCCCAGAACCGCATGCACCGCCGCGCCGTGATCGCCCAGCGGCAGCAGCGTCTGCGCGTAATCGCCATAGACGAAGGCCAGCGCCGCGATGGCGCCGGTCTGAATCACCGCGCCGCGCGCCCAGGCGAAGAACAGCCCGGCGGAGCGGCCGAAGGCGCGGCTGAGGAAATGATACTCGCCGCCGGCGCTGGGATAGGCGGAGCCCAGCTCGGCATAGGTCAGCGCGCCGACCAGGGTGATCAGCCCGCCCGCGACCCAGACGCCGATGAAGGCGACCTCGCTATCGACATTGGCGGCGACCAGGGAGGGTGTCTTGAAGATACCGATGCCGATGACGACGGCAACGATGATCGCCACCCCCTCCAGGACGGACAGGGTGGCGGCCGGTTCGCTGGCGCGGCCGGTAGCGGGGTTGGGCATGCGGGTTCCTTGCGGCCAAGGCCCCAGAGGGGCGCTAACGGGACAGCCCCCCGCGCGGCGGCAACAGGCCAGCCGCGCGGGGAGTCAGAGGGGAAGCCGGGCGATCAGCCGCGGGTCGCGCGCCAATCGCCGGCGCGCTGCGATTCCGGCAGCGGCTCGATGGAACCGCCGGTCACCCGGCCGACATAGCGCAGAATCTTGCCCGGCGCGGTCTCGACGCCGAACTCGATCCGGTCGCCCTGCAGCTTGGGATCGCTGAGCGGCACCGACTTGCCGTCCACCGTCGCCGTGCCGGCGATCTTCTGGAATTCCTGGGTCAGATCGACGGTGAAGTCGCCCCCCGGATTCTGCACCTTCCAGTTGCCATCGACCTTGGCCGGCACGATCCAGAAATAAACGTTGCGGCCATCGACATTGGCCTCGGCGTCAGGCTTCCAATCATCCATCGAGAAGGCGTGGGAGACGATGCGCGTGCCCGGCCGCAGCTCCAGCAGCGTCGGGCGCAGTTTCAGGTTGATCCGCTGCAGCAGATACATGGTGATGACCGAGGCTTGGCTCAGATCGGTCTCGAACAAATTCTGCTGGCGGAATTCCACAGCATCGGAAACGCCGGCCATCTTGGCGTTGTTGGTGGCCTCGGCGATGCGCGCGGGATCGATATCCACGCCCATCGCCCCCTTGGCGCCGCGATCCTTCACCGCAGCGATGGCGATACGGCCGTCGCCGGAGCCGAGATCGATGACGTAATCCTGATTGCCGACCTGCGCCATATCCAGCATCCGCTCGACCACATCGTCCGGCGTCGGGACGAAGGGAACGTCGAGATTAACCGATCGGTTGGTCTGCGCCGCGACCGGCGCGGCGATGAGCGGCAGCGCGCCGAACAGTCCGGCGGCCAGCGCCAGGGCCAGATGCCGGCGCAGGGCGGGCGATTGCGGCGTGGCAGGGGGTGATGTGATTGCGGTCATGGATATCTCCTGGATCGGGAAAACAGGAGAGACGACCGCCGCAGCATGCCGAATCGCCAGCCGCTTCCATTAGAGAAACGGTTGGAATTGTTACAATTCAGCGACTATCTGCGGCTGTAATTCGCCTCATTACACCAACCGGATATTGGACGCTATGTGCGGCAACAAAATCGTGGAACCGTTCAAAACTTCGTGATCGCCCCTTCAATTCGTTCGTCCCTTTCCTTTTGCCTCATGCGAAGCGGGCCGGATCGAGAAACGATCCGGCCCGCTGGCAGAGGGAGGGAGAAAGGGGTCGCTATTCCGCGGGACTTGGATGTGGTGCCACCGGCTCCAGCTCTTCCTGCTTCTTGTGCGGACGGGCCAGCAGCGTATAGGCGGTCGGCACCACGAACAGGGTCAGCAGCGTGCCCAGCGTCATGCCGCCGACGATCACCCAGCCAATAGCCTGCCGGCTTTCGGCGCCAGCGCCCGAGGCGACGGCCAGCGGCACCGCGCCCAGCACCATCGCGCCGGTGGTCATCAGGATCGGCCGCAGGCGCAGCACCGCGGCCTCTACCACCGCTTCGCGCAGGCCCATGCCGCGCTCCTGCAATTGGTTGGAGAATTCCACGATCAGGATGCCGTGCTTGGTGATCAGCCCGACCAGCGTGATCAGGCCGATCTGGCTGTAGATGTTCACCGTATTGCCGGTGAAATAGAGCGCGGCGAGCGCCCCGGTCATCGAGAGCGGCACCGTCAGCACGATGATGAAGGGATCGATGAAGCTTTCGAACTGCGCCGCCAGCACCAGATAGATGAAGGCCAGCGCCAGCAGGAAGATGACATAGAGCGCCTGGCCGGATTGCTGATATTCGCGCGACTGGCCGTTCAGGTCGGTCTGCACATTGGCCGGCAGCACACGCGCCGCGGCCTCGTTCAGGAATTCCAGCGCCTCGCCCAGGGCATAGCCCGGCGCGATATTCGCCGTGATGGTGGCGGAGCGCAGCTGGTTGAAGCGGTTCAGCTCGCGCGGGGCCACCACCTCGCGCACGCTGGCGAGGTTGGAGAACTGCACCATCTGCCCGCTCGGCGTGCGGATATAGATGCCGTTCAGGTCGCCCGGGGTGCGGCGGTCGGCATCCTCCACCTGCACCAGCACGTCATACTGCTCGCCATTCATGTTGAAGCGGGTGACCTGCCGGCCGCCCAGCAGCGTCTCCAGCGTGCGGCCGATGACCGAAATCGGGATGCCCATGTCGGCCGCCTTCTCGCGGTCGACATTGATGTCGAGCTGCGGCTTGTTCAGCTTCAGATCATCGTCGAGATTGACGAAGCCGGGATATTTCCGCGCCTCCTCCATCATCAGGCCGAGATAGCCTTCCAGCTCCTGATAGCTGGCGGTGGTCTGCAGCACGAACTGCACCGGCCGCTCGCGCGGGCTCTGGCCGAAGGCCGGACGGTTGATCGCGAAGGCGCGCACGCCGGCGATCTTCGACAGTTTCTTTTGCAGCTCCTCGACGATGCTCTGCTGGCTGCGCTCGCGATCCTCCCAGTTTTCCAGGCGGATGAAGGAGGAGGCCTGCGTGACATCCGGCCAGCCCGTCGTGATGATCACGCCCCCCACTTCCGGCACCGCCAGCAGGATATCCTGGATCTGCGTGGCGTACCGGTCGGTGAAATCGAGGGTGGATCCCTCGGGCGCGCTGGAAAACACGTTGATGGTGCTGCGATCCTCGATCGGCGACAGCTCCGACTTCAGATTGGTGAACAGCAGATAGCTGCACCCGCCGACGCCAATGCCGATCAGCACCACCAGGAAACGGACCTTCAGCGAGCCCAGCAGAAGGCGCCGGTAGCCGTTGGCCATGCCGTTGAACGCGGATTCCAGCAGATTATAGAGGCGGCCGTGCGATTCATGGCCCTTGAGCAGCTTGGAACACATCATCGGCGTCAGCGTCAGCGCCACGAAGCCCGACACCATGACCGCGCCCGCCAGCGCCAGCGCGAATTCGATGAACAGCCGGCCGGTCCGTCCTTCGGAGAAGGCGACCGGGGCGTACACAGCGGCCAGGGTCAGCGTCATCGCGATGACTGCGAAGGCGATCTCCTTGGTGCCGATGATCGCCGCCTGGAACGGGGTCTTGCCCTCCTCCAGATGGCGGTGAACATTCTCCAGCACCACGATGGCGTCGTCGACCACCAGGCCGATGGCCAGCACCATGGCCAGCAGGGTCAGCGTGTTGACGCTGAACCCCATCATATACATCAGGATGAACGCGCCGATCAGCGACACCGGAATGGTGACCAGCGGGATCACCGTGGCGCGGAAGCTGCGCAGGAAGAAGAAGATCACCAGGATCACCAGCACGATGGCTTCGGCGATGGTGGTGAACACATTGTCGATCGAGCGTTCGATGAACACCGAGGTGTCGTAGGCCAGCTCCGCCTTCATGTCGCTCGGCAGATCGGCCAGGATGTTCGGCAATTCGGCCTGCACGGCGCGCGAGACTTCCAGCGGGTTCGCCGTCGCCTGCTTCACCACGCCCATGGTGACCGAATCGGAGCCGTTATAGCGCGAGCGGCGGCGGGTATCCTCCGGCCCCAGCTCGGCGCGGCCGACATCGCGCAACTTCACCTGGAAGCCGTTGGCCTCCTTCAGCACGATGTTCTCAAACTGCGACGGCGTCAGCAAATTGGTGCGCGAGAGAACGGTGAATTCGCGATTCAGGCTCTCGATGCGGCCCGAGGGAATCTCGACATTCTGCTGCGCCAGCGCCGCCTCGACATCCTGGACCGTCAGATTGTAGGCGGCCAGCTTGGCCCGGTCGATCCAGATGCGCATGGAGAAGCGCCGTTCGCCGTAGATGCGCACCTCCGCCAGGCCCGGCAGCGTCTGCAACCGGTCCACGAAGAAGCGGTCGGCATAGTCGGACAGCTCCATCTGCGACCGGCCGGGCGCGGAGAAGCCGATGAACAGAATCGGCGAGGCGTCCGCCTCCACCTTGGAGATGACGGGCTCGTCAATCTCTTCCGGCAGGCGGCCGCGCACGCGGCTGACCCGGTCGCGCACGTCGCTGGCGGCCACGTCCGGATCGGTCGACAGGCGGAAGCGCACCGTGATGCTGGAGCGCTCCTGCCGGCTCTGCGAGATGATTGTCTCGATGCCCTCGATGCCGGCGATGGAAGTTTCCAGCACCTGGGTCACCTGCGACTCGATGATCTCGGCGCTGGCGCCCAGATAGTCGGTCTGCACCGAGACGACGGGCTCGTCGATATTGGGATATTCGCGGACCGGCAACCGGTCGTAGGAGACCAGGCCGACCAGCACGATCAGCAGGCTCATCACCGTCGCGAAGACCGGGCGGCGGACGCAGAGTTCCGAGAGATTCACGAGCCTCTGCTCCCCGTCAGGTTCCAGGCACGGTTGCGACGACTTCCACCTTGATCCCGTCACGCAGGCGCGTCTGGCCGGCGATGATCACCACATCTTCCGGCGAAAGGCCTTTCAGCACCTCGACCATGCCGGGACGGCGGCTGCCGAGATTGACCTTGGTGAGCACGGCCTTGTCGTCCTGGAGCTTGTATACATAGCGTTCCTGGCCAATCGGCGTGATCGCCGATTCCGGGACCAGTACGGCATTCTCGCGCACGCTGGCGATGATGGTCAGGCGGATGAACAGGCCCGGCGACAGCGCGCCGTCCTTGTTCGGCACCAGCGCGCGGATGCGCAGCGAGCGGCCGTCGATATCGATCTGCGGGTCGATGGCGTAGATTTCACCGACGAAATCGCGCCCGGCCAGCGCATCGGCCGTCATCTCGATCTTCTGGCCGACATTGACCGAGGTCAGATAGACTTCCGGCACTCGGAATTCCGCTTTCAGCGGGTCGATCTGCTGCAGGGCTACGATGGTGTCGGCCGGCGTCACATAGCGCCCGACGCTGAGATTGCGCAGCCCCAGCACCCCGGCGAACGGGGCGCGGATCGTCGTCTTGTCGAGCCGCGCCTTCGCCAGCTCCTGCCCGGCCTGGTCGGACCGCAGCCGGGCCAGCGCCTCGTCGCGCGTGCGCGCCGTGCCCGTGCCCTGCTTCAGCAGCGTATCGGCGCGGTCGAAATTCGCCCGGGCCAGCGCCAAATTGGCTTCGGCCTGCGCCAGCTCGGCCTGCAGGATTTCCTTATCCAGCTCCACCAGCGCCGCGCCGCGCTCGACCTTCTGCACATCCTCGAACAGGATGCGCGAGATACGTCCGGAGATTTCGGGCTGCAGGATGACGGATTCATTGGGCAGCAGGCTGCCGACCGCGTTGATCTCGCGCCGCACCGTATCGATGGTGACCTTCGCGACCTCGACCGGCGGCGCCGCGCTGGCCTGCGGCTGCGGCGCCGATTGGGCAACGGCCGGACGGTTGGTCCCTTCCAGATAAATAACAGCGCCGACGCCGATGGCGCCGACAGCCGCCAATCCCAGAAATAGCTTCCAGCCTCTTCCCATTGCCCTGCTATACTTTCTACTCTAGGGTTAGACTAGACAGTCCAGTCTAGGAATATGCTGGCACACCGGGAGGAGTCAAGAATGCCACAAACAAAGGTGGCGCCCATCGAAACGTCCTGCAGTGCCCGCAAGCGGCAAACCATTGTGGAAGCAGGGACGAATGTATTCCTGCGTCTCGGCTATGAGAATGCCACGATGGATATCGTGGCCACCGAAGCCGGCGTCGCCAAGCAGACAGTATATAATCATTTTCAAAGCAAGGATGGGCTTTTCCACGCCATTGTCGAGGAAATCGGCGAGGATTTGCTGTCCACCATCGCCGCCAGCGCACAGCAAGGCGGCCAGCCGCGCCAGGTTCTGACGGCGCTGGCGACGCGCTTCATGGCGATATTGATGCGCCCCTCCTCGGTCGCGCTGCATCGCCTGCTGGTGTCGGAAGCGCCGCGCTTTCCCGAGCTGGGGCGCATGATCTTCGCCATCGGACCGCAGGGCGCGGTGAACCGGCTGGCCCGCTATCTGGCCGAGCAGGCGGACAAGGGCACGCTGACGGTCACCGACGCGGAATTGTCGGCCGAACAGTTCCTGGGGGCGCTGCGCGGCCATTTCCAGCTCCGCGCGCTGTTCCAGGTCGAGGAACTGCCGGACGAAGCGGCGATTCAAGCCGCCATCGACCATGCGGTCGGCAATTTCCTGAAAGCGCATGAGGCGCGCCGCCTGCGCCAGGTCTGACGCTTTTCGATTGTCTTCCCGCCCGATAGACTCCTTATTGCTAGCGGGCGCCCTCCGCGCCGGGACATTCAGTTAAGGACGACAGATGGCGGCGACGGCGCTCCGCGATTTCCTGAAGACCGAGGCGGCAGGCGGCATCATTCTTCTGATCGCCGCCGTGCTGGCGCTGATCCTGGTCAATTCCCCGCTCGGCTGGCTCTACAATATGCTGCTCGACACGCCGGTGGAGGTGCGCATCGGCGCGCTGGTCATCGCCAAGCCGCTGCTGCTGTGGATCAATGACGGGCTGATGGCGATCTTCTTCCTGCTGGTCGGGCTGGAGATCAAGCGCGAGATACTGGATGGCAATTTGTCGAG
Source organism: Oceanibaculum pacificum (assembly GCF_001618175.1). Classification (GTDB taxonomy): domain Bacteria; phylum Pseudomonadota; class Alphaproteobacteria; order Oceanibaculales; family Oceanibaculaceae; genus Oceanibaculum; species Oceanibaculum pacificum. Next base: position 29,669 of record NZ_LPXN01000013.1, read on the forward strand.
CTGGGCGGAAGCCTCGCTGCCGGTGATCGGCGCGGCCGGCGGCATGCTGGCGCCGGCCCTGGTCTATGTCGCCTTCAATGCCGGCGACCCGGCGACGCTGAATGGCTGGGCGATCCCGGCGGCGACCGACATCGCCTTCGCGCTGGGCATCCTGGCGCTCGTCGGCGCCCGCGCGCCAACCTCGCTGAAGGTCTTCCTGCTGGCGTTGGCGATCATCGACGATCTGGGCGCCATCATCATCATCGCGCTGTTCTACACCTCGGATCTCTCGGTGGTGTCGCTCGGCCTGGCGGCGGCGGCGATCCTGGTGCTGGCGCTGTTCAACCGGCTCGGCGTCACGCGGCTGACGCCCTATCTGCTGGTCGGCCTGTTCCTGTGGGTCTGCGTGCTGAAATCCGGCGTGCACGCCACGCTGGCCGGCGTGGCCATCGCGTTCGCCATTCCGCTGCGCGCCAGCCAGAAGGGCCGGCAGGATATCTCCCCGCTGGAACAGCTGGAGCACAGCCTGCATCCGTGGGTCACGTTCGGCATCATGCCGGTCTTCGCCTTCGCCAATGCCGGGGTCTCGCTGGCCGGCCTGTCGCTTGCGGATATGCTTGCCCCGGTGCCGCTGGGCATTGCCGCCGGCCTGTTCGTCGGCAAGCAGATCGGCGTGTTCGGCTTCGCCTATGGCGCGGTGAAGCTGGGGATCAGCCGGCTGCCGTCCGACATCGGCTGGGTGCAATTCTACGGCGTGGCGCTGCTGACCGGCGTCGGCTTCACCATGAGCCTGTTCATCGGCACGCTGGCTTTCTCCACCCCGGAGCATCTGGCCGATGTGCGGATCGGCGTGCTGACCGGCTCATTCCTGTCGGCGGTCGCCGGCTACGCCGTCCTGCGTTTCCTGGCGCAGCCCAAGGCGCGATAGCGGCGCATCGCTTTCCGGCGTCGCCTGCCTGTCGTAGCCCTTGCGGCTGCTGTAGAACACCAGCCCCATCAGCCCCGCGCCCAGCAGGAAGGTGAAAACCACGCCCAGCACCAGCGCGGCGATGCCGTGGCCGCCCATGTCGGCGTCGCCGGTCATGGTCCAGACCGTGGCGCTGGCATAGATCGCGCCGGCCAGCGCCAGGGCGAAGGCAAGCAGGATGAGGATGGTCTTCAACATGTCATTCACCCGTCTGCGATGGACGGGTGGAGGCTCAGGCGGCCTGCTTTTCCCCGTCCCCGGTAGGAGGATTTCCGGCGGCTGCCGGTTCGCTCGCGCCGTCGCCCGGCGCCGGAATGTCGAGCGCGTCGGAAAACTCGCTCTCCTCGCCCTCGCCCTGGTCCAACAAGGCCGGACGCGGGGCCGCGGCCTGCTCGAAGGTTGCGCGCCGCACCCGGACGCGGTTGATCATTCCATCCGATATATGGTGCGCCGCGACGGTCAGATAATCCTCCATCGCCATGCGGCTGAGTTGCACCAGCCTTCCTTCCGCCAGGGCTTGCAATTCCGCTTCCAGCGCCGGCTTCAGATCGGGGATCAGATCGTGGATCAACCCGTTATTGGCGCGCTGCGGCACCTCGATGTCGATCTCCAGCCGGTAGATGCGCGGGTCGCCCGCATCGTCGGGCAGCGGCACGATCAGCGGCTTGGGGATGCGCAGCACATTCAGGCTGCCCATGATGATCAGCCGGCGGCGGCGCTCGGCGATCTGGATCATCATGACGATGACCACGACGAACAGCGCCGTGACGGCGATGACGAAGCCGGTGGTGGCGATCACCGCGTCGCGGATCGCCATGCCCTCCAAATCGAACGGCCGGAGATAGCTGCCGAACAGCAACAGACGCGGCACATCTGGCGCGCTAAAAAACGCCTCATAGCCGACCGGGCTGGCCAGCATGTGGATGAACAGATTCCAGATGGCGAGGGCCAGCACCCCGACATAGAACGCAATCAGCGGAATAACGACGGTCGAATGCGGCGGCATCGCCCGGCAACCCCTTTGCTCAACCCTCTTATTCACTCCGGCAGAGTGCCAGCATTGCCCGACGCCCTCCAGGGTTAAATCATCGGGCGCTGTTCTACGAGGCGTCCTTCTTCTGCTTCAGTAGCTGATCGAGCCGGCGGCGCAACTGCTCGATCTTGAAGTCGGTCAGCGCATAGGCCCAGCCCTGGGTGCGCTGGTTGATCGCCGCCGCCGCACTCTTCGCCGCCTCGGACGCATCGGGCAGCGTGCTGGCGCGGTAGCGCGTCCAGGGCTTGCCGTCGGCATCGGCGAAATCGACCTCGACCACCAGGCCGTCGAACGTCTCGTAGCGCGTGCCCGCGCCGCCGAAGTCGAGGCCTTCGGCCGGCCGCACGGCATCGAACACCAGCTGGTCCATGGTGCCGGCGGTGGCGTTGAGCTGGAACTGGTTCTCGATCTCGGCCCCATCCGGCATGTCCCGGATGACGAAGTCGGTCGCCTCCGCGCTGTCCTTGCCGATGACCAGCGGCGCGCCCTCGGCGCTAGCGATGGTCACCTGGCGCACGGCGCCCCTGTCGATATCGGCGATCAGCCGGTCGACCCAGTCGATCGGCTCGGCGCGCGGATCCAGCCGGCTTTCCGCCAGCCAGACCTGGTTGGCGTCGGGCAGGCGGACATAATGCGCGTCGGCCTGGCCGCCACGCCCGTACCGCTTCTTGCCGACCAGTATCTCGGCGATCTTGCCGCCGCCGGCGGCTTCGAGGGAGATCAGCGTGGCGGTGGATTTCTCAGCCCCCGGCGCGTCCACCTCGCTGTCCACTCCCAGGCGGGCGAACATTTCGGGCCGGCTGGTCTTCGCCTCCATGGTGCGCAGATCGGCCAGCGCCAGCAGCAGGGCGCGCACCGCCTCGCCCTTGGCCGGATAATCGTGCGATTCGGCGACCACCCAGCCCTCGCCCTGCTTCACCAGGGTGCTGGTCTCGCCCTCGGCGCTGATCGTGACCTTGGCCACGTCGTTCAGCCTGTCGGTCAGGCCGGGGAAAACCGGCTCGCTGTCGATCACGCCAATGGCGGCGGCGTTGCGCTGATAGAGCACGCCGACAGCCCCGCCCACCGCCAGAATCGTCGCCAGGATCAGGATGTAGAATCCGCGAAGGGTCATGGCTCAGGCTCCTTGCGCCGCTGCGGTCTTGCGACGCCGCCGCGCCATGCGATAGAGGCCGATCAGGATGGCCAGCGCCGCCACCAGCAGCGGTACCAGGCCGATATTCAGGAACAGCAGCCGCGATTCCAGCCGGTCGATATCCTGGCGCAGCGAGCGCTGCACCTCGCGCAGTTGCTGGCGGGTATCCAGGATGGTCTGCTGGATGGCGGCGATCTGGCTGCGCTGCTCCGCCGTCAGGATCGCGCCGCCGCCCGGCGCGTCCTTGGAGCGCAGCTCCTCCAGCTTGGCCAGCGATTCCTGCAGATTGTCCTTCAGCGTCTGTTCCTGCGCGCGGTAGCGCTGGTCGGCCTCGCGGCGGATATCGTCGATCGTGGTGAAGGGCCGGGCGACGATGCCGCGCCCGCGCAGATCGAGCAGGCGGGAATCGCCCGACAGGCTCTCCAGCGCATTCATCACGAAATCGCCATTGCCGGCGAACGGCGTGGCGACCTGCTGGCCGAAGAAATCCTGCACCTGCACCCAGAAACGGTCATCCAGCAAATCGGTGTCGGCAACCACCACGAAGGCGGCGTCCTTCTCCGACCTGGCCAGCGGGGCGGCCGGCTCCTCGCCCGTCGGCCGCTGGCCTTCCGCCGGCTTCGGCGCGCCCTCGGGGAAGGCGCTGGTCAACGGGCCGGTGAAGCGGGCCGCCAGCACGCGCTGCTGGTCACCCGGCTTGTAGTCGCGCAGCAGGCGCATCGGATCGGGCCGCGGGCGGATGCGCGCGACCGGGATCATCTGCGCCAGCGGGCTGGAACTGACCAGCGGCGTCATCGCCAGGCTGGCGCCGTCCTTCAGCGACACGGCGCCGGCGGTGGCGAAGGAAAGCTGCTGCAAATCGCCGGTGACCGGATCGTCATGGTTCAGGTTGCGCGCCTGGAGGTTCAGCCACAGCACGTAATCGACCGGCATCACCTGGCCGCCGCCGCCGACATTCACCCGCCGCGCCGCCACTCGGTCGCCGACCATCTGGTCGGTGGTGACGGAAACGCCCCAGGCGTCGAACAGCTTGGCCAGCGAGGAGGAGGTGTCGATCTTCGGCATGCCGCGCGGATCGGGGATCGCGGCGTCCGCCTCGGAGAACGGATCGACGAAGAACAGCGCCCGGCCGCCGCGCATCATGAACTGGTCGATGGCGTAGAGCGCCGTGTCCGGCAGCGCGCGCGGATGCACGACGAACAGCGTATCGACGTCGCTGTCGATGCGCGCCACATCGTTGCCCATGGTGCGGACGCTGAAAATCTGCCGCATCTGCTGCAGGATGGTCCAGGGCGGACTGGCCTGGCCGCCCGGCCCGAAGCGGCCTTCCAGCGGCAGGCCGGAGATCATGCCGATCAGCTTGCGTTCCGGCTTCGCCAGATTCTGCACGATGCGCGTCAGATCATATTCCAGGAAGCGCTCGCGCTCCGGCTGGAAGAAGGCAATGGTCTGCTCGTCGTCGGTCAGGTTGGTGCCGACCAGGCCGAAATAGACCATCTCGCCGGACTGGTCGAGCGGCACGCCCTGCAAGCCGTAGCTGACCGCCCGGTCCTCAATGCGGGAGAACGGCTCCGGATCGAAGATCTCCAGCTTGATCTTGCCGTTCGACAGGTTGGCGTATTCCTGCAGCAGATTGCGCACCCGCTGGCTGTAGGTGGCGTAGGCCGGGGCCTCGCGGCCCAGCCGCTCGGAATAGAACAGGCGCAGGGTGATCGGCTCCTCGATCTCCTTCAGCGTTGCGCGGGTCGCCGGCGCCAGCGTGTAGAGCCGGTCCTCGGTGAGGTCGAGCCGGGCCGAGCTGACGCCGTTGCCGACGATCAGATTGACCGCGACGAACAGCAGCGCGATCAGGGCGAGGGCGATCCAGGCCTGGACCGGACGGATACGCTTGGTCGATGCGTTGGCCATGGCTCAGCGCCCCTTCTTCAGGTCGACGAGCAGAACGGTGGCCCACAGGAAGGCGGCGATCACCGTGACGAAGAACACGAAATCGCGCAGGTCGATGACGCCGCGCGTGATGTCCTGGAAATGCGTGAGGAAGCTGAAGCCGCGCAGCGCCTCCAGCAGGCCCGCCGGGGCCCAGCCGGTGAAGAAGGACTGCACCATGGAGGAGCCGAAGGAGACGAACAGCACCCCCACCGCCGCCGTCAGCACGAAGGCGATGACCTGGTTCTGCGTGGTGGCCGACAGTGCCGAGCCCAGCGCCAGATAGGCCCCGGCCATCAGGAAGCTGCCGATATAGCTGGCCAGGATGACGCCATTATCCGGGCTGCCGAGATAATTGACCGTGATCCAGATCGGGAAGGTCAGCGCCAGCGCGATGCCGGCGAACACCCAGGCGGCCAGGAACTTGCCCAGCACCGTGGACGCCACCGAGACCGGCAGGGTCAGCAGCAATTCCAGCGTGCCGCTCTTGCGTTCCTCCGCCCAGAGCCGCATGGCGATGGCCGGTGTGAGGAACAGATAGAGCCAGGGATGGAAGCTGAAGAAGGTCTGCAGGTCGGCCTGGCCGCGGTCGAAGAAGCCGCCGACGAAGAAGGTGAAGGTGGCCGTCAGCACCAGGAAGATGACGATGAAGATATAGGCGAGCGGCGTCAGGAAATAGCTCGCCAGCTCGCGCTTGAAGATGGCCCAGATGCCCATGATCAGCCCCGTTTCCCGGTGTCGTTGGATTTGGGTTTCGCGGTGACGCTGCGGAACACCTCGTCCAGCCGCCCGCGCTCCACCTTGATCTCCTCGACGGCGATGGCCTTGTCGCGCAGCGCGCCGTCCACGATGGCGAGGATCGGCTGGCCGCCGGCCGGCAGCACGGTCGCCTCCGCCCCGTTCTCCTCGATGCCGGCGATGCCGGGCTGGCCGGCCAGCGCCGCGCGCAGGGCGGCGGCGTCGGCCGGGTTCTTCAGCCGCACCGTCACCGCATTATGCAGGCGCGAGCGCGCCTCAAGCTGGCCCGGCGTGCCGTCGGCGACGATGCGGCCAGAGGCTATGACCACCGCGCGGCTGCACAGCGCGTCCACCTCCTCCAGGATATGGGTGGAGATGATGATCGCCTTGTCCCGCGCCATGCCGTGGATCAGGCTGCGCACCTCGTGCTTCTGGTTCGGGTCGAGGCCGTCGGTCGGCTCGTCCAGGATCAGCACCTCCGGATCGTGCAACAGCGCCTGCGCCAGGCCGACGCGGCGCTTGAAGCCCTTCGAGAGCGTATCGACCGGCTGGTAGAGCACGCCTTGCAGCGTCGTCTTCTCCACCGCCGCCTCGATCTTGGCGCGGCGGTCGGCGCCGGAGAGCCGGCGCACATCGGCGCAGAATTCCAGGAAGCTCAGCGGCGTCATGTCGCCATAGGCCGGCGCGCCCTCGGGCAGATAGCCGATGCGGCGCTTCACCTCCAGCGGCTGGCGCTCGACATCGAAGCCGCACACCTCTGCGCTGCCCGCGCTGGGCTGCAAAAAGCCGGTGATCATCTTCATGGTGGTGGATTTGCCGGCGCCGTTCGGCCCCAGGAAACCAAGTACTTCGCCCTTGGCGACGGCGAAGGATATGCCGTCAACGGCGTGGATCGACCCGAATCGCTTGGCGAGGTCGCGGATTCTGATCATCTCGGTCACGGACCGAACTCCCCTTGTTCAAACGTTCTTCGTTTGCCGACGATTAGCCGACGGCACTGCCGTTTTACGGTTGGCAGATGTATTTAGGTTCGCGGATTTTGCAAGAGGATATGGCAAAAAGGCGGCGGGTAAGATTAACTCTCACCCTCGGTTATGCGACAAACCGTCACAAACCGTCGAAACCCGCGCCTTCGGGGGAAAATGGCTTTCATGACAACGACGAGCCATGCCCCGTCCCCCCTCGCCCCCCTCCTCGATGCGGGGCTCCTGGTCCGCCGGTTGCGGCTGACCACAGGGCTGATCCTGCTGGGCTTCATCATCAGCCATTTTCTCAACCATGCCGCCGGGCTGATCTCGCTGGCGGCGATGGAGCAGGGGCGGCTGTATTTCATGGCGGTCTGGCGTCAGCCGCTGGCGATGGTCACGCTGTATGCGGCGCTGCTGATCCATCTGGCGCTCGGCCTCTGGTCGCTCTATCGCCGCCGGCCGCTGCTGCGCGTGCCGCGCTGGGAGCTGGCGCAGCTGCTGCTGGGCCTGACCATCCCGTTCCTGCTGGTCGGCCATGTGGTCGACACCCACCTCGCCTTCCTGGCCACCGGGGTGGACGATACTTACGCCCATCTCCTGCTGACATTATGGCGCGACCGGCCCTGGGGCGCGCTGGCCCAGACCGGGCTGCTGCTGGTCGCCTGGACGCATGCGATGATCGGCATGCATTACTGGCTGCGCCTGAAATCCTGGTATCCGGCGGCGGTGACGCCGCTCTACACGCTGGCCGTCATCGTGCCGCTGCTGGCCCTGCTGGGCTTCCTGCAAGGCGGGCTGCAGGTGCTGGCGCTGGCCGCCGATCCGGACTGGCTTGCCGGCTATCGGGAGCAGATCGCCTATCCGGACGCCGAGGGGCTGGCCCGGCTGGAGCGGATGGCGCGTCTTGGCGAGGCGATCTTTCTGGGCCTGGTGATCCTGGCGCTGGCCGCGCGCGGCGCGCGGCGGCTGATCCGCGAGGCCGGCGGCGCGCCGCTGGTGCGCTTTGCCGACGGCACAAGGCTGCGGCTGTCGCCGGGCATGACGCTGCTGGCGGCCAGCCGGTTAGCCGGACGGCCGCATGCCTCGGTCTGCGGCGGTCGCGGCCGCTGCTCGACCTGCCGGGTGCGGATCGATTCGGGCCTCGACAATCTGCCGGCGGCGGAGGCGGCCGAACAGCGCGTGCTGCATCGCGTGGCCGCCCCCGGCGGGGTGCGGCTGGCCTGCCAGGCGCGCCCGCATGGCGATGTCGCCTTCACGCCGCTGCTGCCGCCCGACGTGGATGTCCGCGAGGCGCTGGCCGGCGGGCATGCCCGCAGCGGGCGCGAGCAGGAGGTGGCGATCCTGTTCGCCGATCTGCGCGGCTTCACCAAATTGTCGGAGAACCGGCTGCCCTTCGATACCGTCTTCCTGCTGAATCGCTATTTCGCCGAGATGGGCATGGCGGTGACGGAGGCGGGCGGACGGATCGACAAATTCATCGGCGACGGGGTGATGGCGCTGTTCGAGGGCGAGGGCGACCCCGCCCGCGCCTGCCGCCAGGCGCTGACCGCCGCCGCCAGCATGGGCGGACGGCTGGCGCATCTGAATCAGGTGCTGGACCATGACCTGGCGGAGCCGCTGCGCATCGCCATCGGCCTGCATAGCGGGCCGGTGATCCTGGGCATGATGGGCTATGGCGCGGCGCTGTCGGCCACCGCCATCGGCGACGCGGTGAACACCGCCAGCCGGCTGGAGAGCGTGGCCAAGCAGCGCGATGTGGAACTGGTGCTGTCCGACCGGGTGGCCGGGCTGGCGGGCATCGACCTGACCGCCTATCCGGGCGAGGCGCTGGAGGTGCGCGGCCGCCAGACGGCGGTGCCGGTGCGGCTTGTCGACCGGGCCGCCGATCTGCCCTTATGACCCTGCCCTTATGATCCGGCCTTCAGCGCCGCCTCGACCGCACCGGCGATATCCGTCGATTCCGGCTTGGTGGTGCTGGGCCAGGATGCGGCCAGGGTGCCGTCCGGGGCGATCAGATATTTGTAGAAGTTCCAGCGCGGGGCCTTGCCGGCGCCAAGCTCCTCCACGACCCATTTGTAGAAGGGGTGCGCATCCTCCCCGGTGACCGCGTATTTATCGGTCATCGGGAAGTCGATGGCGAAATTCACCTCGCAGAATTCCTTGATCTGCTCGGTGCTGCCCGGCTCCTGCCCGCCGAAATCGTTCGACGGCACGCCCAGCACGACCAGCCCCCGGTCGCGATATTTCTCCCACAGCGCCTGCAGCCCGTCATATTGCTTCGTGAAACCGCAGCGCGAGGCGGTGTTCACCACCAGCACCGGCCGGCCGCGATATTGCGCCAGCGGCAGCGGGTCGCCATCGATGGAGGTGAAGGCGAAGTCGAATCCCTTCGCCGTGCCCGCGCCGGTGGGGGTCGGCGTCACCGCCGCGATGGCGGCGGCGACCAGCATGCCGGCGAAGCTGAGGATGCCGTTATCAGCCATAACGCTGTTCCTTCCACGGATCGCCGACATTGTGATAGCCGCGCACTTCCCAGAAGCCCGGCGTATCCTTGTCGGTGAACCAGATGTTGCGCAGCCATTTCGCGCTCTTCCAGAGATACAGCTTGGGCAGGATCAGCCGCACCGGGCCGCCATGCGAGCGGGTCAGCGGCTTGCCTTCCCACTGGGTGGCCAGCAGCACATCGTCATCGTCGAAGGCTGCCAGCGGCACGTTCGTGGTGTAGCCGTCATAGCTCTTCAGAATGACGAATTTGGCTTCCGGCTTCGGCTGCACGACCGACAGCAGATGCTTGGCCGACACGCCCTCCCAGCGATTCTCGTAGCGCGACCAGGCGGTGACGCAATGCATGTCGGAGACATCGTGGAACACCGGCTGATCCATCAGCGTGCGCCAGTCCCAGGTGATCGGATTATCGACCAGCCCGCCGACGGTGAGCTGCCATTCCTTGGGCACCACCACCGGCTGGACGCCGAGATCGAGCACCGGCCAGTTCTTCACCTCGCGCTGGCCCGGCGGCAGCTTGCGCTTCACCGGCTCCGCCTGCTCGCCGGTCAGCAGCCGGCCCTCGCGCGCCCATTTCTGCTTGGTGTCGACCAGCTTCTGCTTGATCTGTCCGAAGATGTCGCCGTCGTCCGGCATGTCCGCCTCCATCGAAGGGTTCGACGATAAGATAGGCGGTCGGCGCGGCAAAACGAAGAGCTCACGCCGATCACGCTCTCGCGAGGCCGCCCGCCCGGAAAGACGGCTGGGCGATGGTCACCCGCATCCTCATCGTGTATTGATGCCTGCAAAGAACAATCACAGGAAACTCCGCCCCTTGCGCCAGACTCACCGACCGTCGCCATGCTTTTCGAGCCATGCATGAAATCCTGTTCCTGAAGGCGCTGCTGGCGGGCCTCGCCATCGCGGCGCCGGTGGGACCGGTGGGCGTGCTCTGCGTGCACCGCACGGTGATGGAGCGACGCACCCACGGCATCGTCTCCGGCCTGGGGGCGGCGGTGGCCGATGCGCTCTATGGCTGCATCGCCGCTTTCGGGCTGGCGGCCCTGTCCGACATATTGCTGGCCCACAAGACGGAGATGCAGTTCATCGGCGGCCTGTTCCTTATCGGCATCGGCGCGCGCACCTTCCTGCGGCCGAACGCGGCCCCGCCGACCGAATCCCCGCCCTTGCGCGCGCAAGGGCTGCTCAGCGATTTCTTCAGCACCTTCTTCCTGACGCTGATCAACCCCATCACCATCCTGGCCTTCGCCGGCATCTTCGTGGCGCTGGGCGTGTTCATCGACGATTCGGGCTCGCTGGTCGATCCGCTGCTGGTCGTCCTCGGCGTCTTTCTGGGGTCGTGCATCTGGTGGCTCGGCATCGCGATGGGGGCGGGCCTGCTGCGCGGCAAGCTGGGCCTGGTGCATCTGAAATGGATGAACCGCATTTCCGGCGGGCTGATCCTCAGCTTCGGGGTGCTGGCGCTGGTCGATCTGCTATTGTGACGCCATGACCGAGCCGCACAGCCAACGCATCGTCAGCCTGCTGCCCAGCGCGACCGAGATCGTCGCCGCCCTGGGCTGCGCCGACCGGCTGGTCGGCCGCAGCCATGAATGCGATTTCCCCGCCGATATCGCCGGCCTGCCCATCGTCAGCCGCCCGCGCATCGACGTCGACGCCTCCAGCGCGGAGATCGACCGCCAGGTGAAGGCGGCGGAACAGAACGCGCTGTCGGTCTACGATGTCGACACCGCCTTGCTGGCCAGGCTGCGCCCGGATGTGATCGTCACCCAGGATCTCTGCGCGGTCTGCGCCGTCAGCCTGTCCGACGTGGAGCAGGCGGTGTGCGCGCTGACTGGCGCGCCGGTCGATCTGGTGAGCTGCCGGCCCAGCAAGCTGGCCGATATCTGGACCGATATCCGCCGCGTCGCCAAGGCGCTGGGGGCGGTGCGCCAGGGCAATCGGCTGATCGAGCGCCTGACCCTGGCCATCGAGGGCATCGAAAGCCAGTGCCGGCTGATCGAGCCGAAGCCGACCGTCGCCTGCGTCGAATGGCTCGACCCGCTGATGGCGGCGGGCAATTGGGTGCCGGAGCTGATCGCCCGCGCCGGCGGCGTCAGCCTGTTCGGCCAGGCCGGCAAGCATTCGCCCTGGCTGACCTTCGAGGCGCTGGCCACGGCCGATCCGGACGTGATCGTGGTCTCCGCCTGCGGCTTCGATATCGAGCGCACCCTGAAGGAGCTGCCAACCCTGACTGAGCAGCCCGGCTGGCCGGATATGCGCGCCGTGCGGGACGGGCGTGTCTATGTGACCGACGGTCATCAGTTCTTCAACCGGCCCGGTCCGCGTATCGTGGAGACGCTGGAGATCCTGGCGGAGATCCTGCACCCCGGCCGCTTCGCCTTCGGTCACGAGGGCGGCGGCTGGATCAAGCCGTAACTTTTTCGGGATTAGGCCCATGTATGTGCCCCGGCATTTCGCCGTCGAGGATCGCGACGCCCTGTTCGGCCTGATCGAGGCCCGCCCCTTCGCGCTGATGATCATGCAGCTTGAGTCCGGGCTGGAGGCGACGCATCTGCCCGTTATCCTGGATCGCGAGCGCGGGCCGCACGGCACGTTGCGCTGTCATGTCGCCAAGGCCAATCCGGTGTGGAAGGCATGCGACGGCAATGCCTCGGCGCTGATCGTGTTCGGCGGCCAGAACGCCTATATCTCGCCCGACTGGTACGAGAGCGAGCAGCAGGTGCCAACCTGGAACTACGCCGCCGTCCACGCCACCGGCCAGCCGCGCATCCTGGAGGATGCGGCGGTGATCGGCGTGCTGGACGACCTGTCGGCCCAGTTCGAGGAGAAGCTGCGACCGAAGCAGCCCTGGACCAGCGACAAGCTGCCGGAGGATTTCTATCGCGGCATGCGCAAGGGCATCGTCGGGCTGGAAATGGAAATCCAGTCGCTGCAGGGCAAATGGAAGCTGTCGCAGAACAAGAAGCCCGCCGACATCGCCGGCGCCGCCGACGCCCTCGCCGCCCTGGAGGGCGAGGACAATGCCGCCGTCGCCGCCATGATGCGCAAGGCGCTGGGGTAAGGGGGTAGCCCCCTCAATCCCCGGCCTGTTCCTCGCGCTGGCGCAGCAGACGGTCGAAGGTCTCCAGCTTGGCGTGGGCCAGGGCGTAGACCTCCTCGGCCGGGCGGTCGAGGAACAAGGGCAGCACCGCGTCGATATGGCCGACGCTCCAGATGTGGAACCTGCCCTCGGCGACGGCGTCCGCCACGGCGGAATCGAGCACCAGATTGGGCTCGTTGGCCTGCGGGATCACCACGCCCTGGGTGCCGGTGAGCGGCCCGCGCTCCAGGCAGGTGCGGAAGAAGCCTTCGATCTTGTGATGCGCCCCGCCGATCGCCTGGGCCTGGCCATGCTGGTTGACCGAGCCGGTGATGGCGCGGTCCTGGCGCACCGGCAACTCGGACAGGTCGGACAGGATCGCCACCAGCTCGGCCAGCGAGGCGCTGTCGCCCTCCACCCCGCCATAGCTCTGCTCGAAGGTGATCGAACAATTGAAGGACAGCGGGTGCTTCTGCGCGAAATGGCCGGCCAGGAAGCCTTGCAGCACCATCACGCCTTTCTGCTGGATCGGCCCGCCCAGTGCCACGTCGCGCTCGATATTCGTCACCCCCTTGCGCCCGACCGAGGCGCTGGCGGTCACCCGGCTGGGCGCGCCGAAGGCATAGTCGCCCAGATCGCGCACCACCAGCGCGTTGACCTGCCCGATCACCGCGCCCTGGGTGTCGATCATCAGCGTGCCGCGGGCGATGGATTCCTGCATCCTGTCCTCGACGCGGGCATTGCGGTGCCGGCGGTTGGCGATGGCGGCCTCGATGGCGGCCAGCCCCAGCAGCGGCGGCTGCCCGCCCTGCGGCGCGGCGCCGGGCAGGTGCGCCGCCTCGGTGACGATATCCTCGATCCGCTCGAACTGCGCCGTCAGCTTCTCCCGGTTGGCCGCCAGGCGCGACGCCTCGCCCAGCAGCCGGGCGATGGCCGCCTCGTCCAGCGACACATGGTTGCTGGACGCCATGTCGCGGATCAGGGCGCTATAGCAGGCGATATTCTCCGGCACCGCCGGCATGTCGGCGTCGATGTCGGCCTTCACTTTGAAATAGGCCTGGAAGGCCGGATCGGCGGTGAAGAAGGTGTAGTACCAGTGCGGCGCGCCGACGATGACGACCTTCAGGTCGAGCGGGATCGGCCGGGGATGCGGCGCGCCGGAAACCGGCACGGCATTGGCGCGGTAGCGCTCCTCGATGCGGATGCAGCGGTCGCGCAGCGCGCCCTTCAGGAAATTCCAGGCATTCGGATCGGCGGCCAGCGCCTCGGCGCGCAGCACCAGCACGCCGCCGCCATTGGCCCGGTGCAGGGACCCGGGGCGGACCAGCGTGAAATCGGTCTCCATGCTGCCCGGGGCCTGGCGATATTCGATGCGGCCGAACAGATTCTCGTAGGTCGGGTTCGCCTCCAGCACCACGGCGGGATGGCCGGCCTCGGCATGGTCGACGAACAGATTCACCGCATAGCGGCGCTCGGCATACATCAGGGCCGGCCGGCGCTCGCCTTCCTTAGGTGCCCGGAACGCCTCCAGATTATCCTGCATGTCCTGGCGCATCTCGATCAGCCAGCGGCGCAGCCCCTCGATCATGCCGAACTCGGCCATCACCGCGTCGACCGGCCCGGTCAGCGCGCCATCGGCGAGGCGGCGGTTCAGATCGCGCACCTGCCGCGCCATCTCCTGCTGGCGTTCGCCGGCCCAGCGATTGACCTGCCCCAGTTCCTCCAGCAGGGCGCGGGCGGCGGTCTGCTTCTCCTCGGGCAGCGGCGGCGATTCCTGCCCTTCCTTGGTGTCTTCCGAGGCCAGGGCGGTCACCGTGATGCCCTGCTCGGTCTGCACGATGTCGAGGCCGGCGGCGCGGGCCTTTTCGCGCAAGGCGGCCAGGCGGGCATTCACCTCGCCCTGGATATGCTCGCCGCCCTGCTGGATTTGGCGCTGGTAATCCTCGCCGGAAAAAGCGCTCTGCAACGCCGTCACGATCTGCCGGATCAGCTCGCCCATCCGGCTGCGGAACGCCTTGCCCTGGCCGGCCGGCAAGCGGAACGACAGCGGCTCGTGCGGGTGGCGGAAATTATTCAGGATCACCCAGTCGTTCGGGGCCGGGCGGGCGGCCATCGCCTGCTCCAGATATTGCAGCGTGGCCGTCATCCGGCCGCTGCGATCCTCGCCCAGCACGAAGACGTTGAACCCCAGATCGTCGATGCCCAGCGCGAAGCCCAGCGCCTCGCGCGCCCGGCGATGGCTGGTGAAGTCGAAGGCGGTGGCGTGCGCATCCCCGCTCGGCGCGAAGCGCGGCAGGCCCACGCTGTCGGCGGGCAATTCCCTGACGGCCAATCTATCCTCCCCTTCCGGGTTATATTTATCCGGTCATGCGGTGGGCGGCGCGGATCAGATCGACCAGGTCGAGCAGCCGCGCGACATAGAGGTCGCGCACTTCGTAGGCTCGGTCGTTATCGCCCCGCAACGTGACTTCGAGATGGTCGATAAAACGGCGCAGGCGGCGCTGATGCAATCCCAATCGACGCTGCACCGGATCCATCACCAGGCCGGCGAAGGCGGCGATCACCGCGCCGATGCCGATCAGCCCGCCGGTGACGCCGGCCAGCAGCAGCGGCGAGGCGGCGGCCGGAAACAGCCCGTACCACAGCCCGCCCATCGCCGCCCCCATCGGGAAACCGGCGACGGCCGCCTTCTGCGCCAGCGCGCCGGCCAGGGCGGGACCAAGCGACAGCACGCCGGGGGTGAAGCTCTGCATGCCGGCAGCGCCGACACCCGCCGCGATCATCGCCGTGGTGATGTCGGCCGCCGCCGCCCGGCTGCCGGTATAGGTCGCCATCGCGCGCTCCAGCCGCTCGCGGAAGGCGGGATCCTGGGACCGTCCCGCCAGCGCGATCAGCGGGTCGCGAAAGGCGGAGACCACCCGCGGATCGGACAGGATCGCCTCGGCCAGCGCGTCCTTCTCGCTCAATCGCCCGGTCTGGGCGTAAGGCAGCTCCAGCAGGTCGGTGTAGAGCAGCCAGGAAATCTCGCGCGCCACGTCGGTTTCCAGGAACAGCCGGCGCTTGTCCAGCCAGTCGGCGGTGCGCTGGCGGCCGAAGCGCCTGGCGCCGGTGGCGGCCAGCTTCACGCCGGCGGCCGGCAGGCCCATCGCCAGGTTGGCCGGCGCGCGCAGCACATCCCACCCGAAGGCCCGGCGATGCAGCCGCCAAGCCCCGCCCAGGCCGAAATTGCGATCCACGAAGGCCGGCACGCGCGCCCGCCTTTGCTCGCAATAGCGCGCGATGGCGGCATCCACGATGGCGTGCGCGCCCTCCCGGTCGAAGGCGAGCGGCAGGTTCGGGCTGACGATGGGTTCAGCGGCAGGGCTATCGTCGGAATGAATGCTCATCGTCGATCATAGATGGTGTCGCCCCAACCATTCGCCAGACGCGCGCGCGCCGAGGTTGCGCAATACCGCCCTCCAGCGTTTATGATCGGGGCGAAACCAGGAGCACAGCCATGAGCCTTTACCCGCCGCCGCAGGATCTGCAGACCGAGATCGCCTTCCGCCTGCCGGATAATTTCCGCCAGCCGCGCCATACCCACTGGGCCGATTTCAACAAGGGCGGCGTGCAGGTGGACAGCTTCCTGGAAGGCCCCTCCTTCGACCGCGACGGCAATCTGTATCTGGTCGACGTGCCGTTCGGCCGCATCTTCAAGGTGACGCCCAAGGGGGCCTGGAGCGTGGTCGCGGAATATGACGGCCAGCCGAACGGGCTGAAACTGCATCGCGACGGCTCCATCTGGATCGCCGACTACAAGAACGGCATCCTGCGGCTCGACCCGCGCAGCGGCATGATGGACACCATCGTCGGCCATGTGCACAGCGAGGGGCTGAAGGGCTGCAACGATCTGGTCTTCGCCGAGAATGGCGATCTGTATTTCACCGACCAGGGCCAGACCGGCCTGCAGGATCCGTCCGGCCGGGTCTACCGGCTGGCAGTGAATGGCAGGCTGGATCTGCTGATCGACACCGTGCCCAGTCCCAACGGCATCACGCTGAACAAGGCGGGCACCCAGCTTTTCGTCGGCGTCACCCGCGCCAACGCGGTCTGGCGGCTGCCGCTGCACGCCACCGGCGGCACCTCCAAGGTCGGCATGTTCATCCAGCTTTCCGGCGGCACCGGACCGGACGGCATGGCGATGGGCAGCGAGGACGAGATTCTGGTCTGCCATGTCGGCATGGGCAGCGTGTGGGTGTTCAACCGGCTGGGCGAGCCGATGTACCGCATCCGCAGCTGCGAGGGGCTGTTGACCACCAACGCCGCCTTCGGCCCGGACGGCAAGACGCTCTATATCGTCGAATCCGATAGCGGCTGCGTGCTGAAGGCCACCTTGCCGCTGGCCGGACAGGTGATATACGGGCTTTCCTGAGCTGGCACCCCAATACCTAGTATGTCGCATTCGCCGGCCACGCGACAGATCGCCGCACGGATTTAGTCGCACCGAACTTGAAACCGGACGTGTTTCACTTTATGTAACAGTCCGAGTTTAATCCCCGCGCAACCTCGCAGCCGTCATCGGCCCCGTTTTCGGGCCGACTGTATTTTCGTCGGCACGCGCGAGTTCAGACCGTCAGCAGGGTCCCGCCAGATCGTGAACGTCATGATCCGGGCGGGCCGATTTGTCAGCGACGGCCGATGCGTTGGGCAACAACCAGAAGGAGTCCAACATGACCGATACCATTCTCGCCGGACGCAAAATCGCCATCCTCGTCGCCAGCGGCTTCGAGGAAGTGCAGATGACCGATGCGCAGAAGACCCTGATCGCCGCCGGCGCGCAGACCAAGGTGATCTCCCGCGAGAACGGCTTGGTCAACGGTTGGCACGAGAATAGCTGGGGCCATTTCTTCCCGATCGACGCCGACCTGACCCAGACCCTGGCGGTCGATTTCGACGCGCTGCTGATTCCCGGCGGCGCGCGTTCGGTCTCCAAGCTGCTGGACGACCCGCATGCCAAGCGCATCGTGAAGGCTTTCCTGAAGGGCAACCAGCCCGTGGCCGCCTTCGGCGACGCCATCAGCCTGCTGGCCACCGCCGACGAGCTGGCCGGCCGCACCGTCACCGGCTCGGAAGACGCCAAGACCGCCGCCGACACCAAGGGCGCGGTGTGGAGCGACGAGCCGGTCGTGACCGACGGCATGCTGATCACCGCCCAGGGCAGCGAGCAGATCGCCGACGTACTGGACCGCCTGAAGCAGACCGTCACCGACTATGCCGAGACGCTGACCGACCAGGCCGCCTGATCGGTCCCCAGCGACGACTTCGAGCGCCGGCCCCCCAGGGCCGGCGCTTTTTGTTTGTGCTGGGTGAGGGGAAACTTCACCCCAGTCCCTTGGCATTCCGCCCCACCCTCCCCTACGCTGCGGCTTTCCTCAACTGGAGAGCCGCCTGATGAGCAGTCCGATCTTTCATATGCTGGCCGGCGCGCCGGTTCCGGTCGCCCCCTACAGCCATGCCGTCGAGGCGGAGGGCTGGGTGTTCATAACCGGGCAGCTCGCCAGCGGCGTCGATTCCGCCGAGCCGCTGCCCGAGGGCATCGAGGCGGAAACGGTGAAGACGATGGAGAATCTGCGTTTCGTGCTGCAAGGCCTTGGCCTCGGCTTCGAGCATGTGGTGCAGGCCCGCGTGTTTCTGACGCATTTCAAGGAAGACTACGCGGCGATGAACGCCGTCTATGCCCGTTATTTCCCGGCCGACGCCCGCCCGGCCCGCACCTGCATCGGCGTGATCGGCCTGGCCCGCGACGCCCGCGTGGAGATCGACCTCGTCGCCAAGCGGCCCTAGCGCGCCCTCGATAACGTCACGCCCGGAACGGGCTGCCGGTCCGGGCGTGACGCCGACCGCCTCGTTGCCGGGCGGCCGCAGGGATGGGGCGACGGAAGCGGCGGGCGACAGTCGGAGGTGGGGGTCCGGCTGCCGACGGGGCAACAAATGCGGGGAGAGGGGGCCTAACACCGCAGGAGCGAGGCTTTGCCGCCCAGGGTCGCCGCTTGCCGTCTGAGTTTTATGTTGCGTGATTTTCTGACAATAATCAATAGTCAGTTAATAACATATAAACGGGCTGCGTGCGCATGGCCCCGCCTTGCGAACGATGAAGCCGGCATGTTAAGAGCGCCCACGGATTTCCCGCACACAGCCAGGACAGGCGCGCATGGACGTCACACCGCTCGACATTCCCGAGGTGAAGCTGATCCGCATGAAGCGCTTCGGCGATCATCGCGGTTTCTTTTCCGAAACCTGGAATCGGGCGGCGTTCGAGCAGGCCGGCATCGGCGCGGATTTCCTGCAGGACAATCACTCGCTCTCGGCTGCGCCCGGCACGTTGCGGGGCCTGCATTTCCAGATCCCGCCCTTCGCCCAGGCCAAGCTGGTGCGCGTCAGCCGGGGCGCGGTGTTCGACGTCGCCGTCGATATCCGCCGCGGCTCGCCCAGCTATGGCCGCTGGGTCGGCGCCGTGCTGAGCGCCCAGGAATGGAACCAGATGTTCATTCCCAGGGGCTTCGCGCATGGCTTCGTCACGCTGGAGCCGGATACCGAGGTGCAATACAAGGTCGACGCCCCCTACGCGCCGGAGCATGATCGCGGCGTGCTGTGGAACGATCCCGAGATCGCCGTCGTTTGGCCGCTGGACGGGCGCGAGCCGGTCCTCTCCGCCAAGGACGAAAAGCTGCCGCGCCTGGCCGACATTCCCGCTTACTTCGAGGTCTGATTCCATGAGCCAGCTGCCGACCCTTATCGTCACCGGCGGGGCCGGCTTCATCGGCTCCGCCGTGGTGCGCCAGGCGGTGGCCGAGGGCAAATGGAATGTGGTCAATCTCGACAAGCTGACCTACGCCGCCAATCTCGCCTCGGTCGCGCCGGTCTCGAACGCCCCGAATTACCGCTTCGTGCAGGCCGATATCTGCGACCGCGCGGCAATGGAGGCGATCTTCCGCGAACACCGGCCGGCGGCGATCATGCATCTGGCCGCCGAATCCCATGTCGACCGCTCGATCGACGGGCCGGCCGCCTTCATCGAAACCAATATCGTCGGCACCTACACGCTGCTCGACGTGACGCTGTCCTACTGGCGGGCGCTGGAGGATGCGGACAAGCAGGCCTTCCGCTTCCACCATGTCTCGACCGACGAAGTGTTCGGCAGCCTTGGCGCGGACGGGCTGTTCACCGAGACCTCGCGCTACCAGCCCAACTCACCCTATTCCGCCAGCAAGGCCTCGGCCGATCATCTGGTCCGGGCCTGGCACGAGACCTATGGCCTGCCCATCGTGATGAGCAATTGCTCGAATAATTACGGGCCGTATCATTTTCCGGAAAAGCTCATTCCCCTGATGATCCTGAAGGGCATGCGCGGGGAGAAGCTGCCGATCTATGGCAAGGGCGACAATATCCGCGACTGGCTCTATGTCGAGGACCATGCCCGCGCCCTGCGGCTGGTGCTGGAGAAGGGCGCCGTGGGCGAGAGCTACAATATCGGCGGCCGCAACGAGCGCACCAACCTGCAGGTGGTGGATGCGCTCTGCGCCCTGCTGGACGAGCGCCTGCCCGCCTCGCCGCACCGCCCGCATGCCGGGCTGAAGAGCTTCGTCGCCGACCGGCCGGGGCACGACAAGCGCTACGCCATCGACGCCAGCA
The DNA here is from genome assembly GCF_001618175.1 of Oceanibaculum pacificum. Lineage (GTDB taxonomy): Bacteria > Pseudomonadota > Alphaproteobacteria > Oceanibaculales > Oceanibaculaceae > Oceanibaculum > Oceanibaculum pacificum. The sequence continues at coordinate 49,673 of NZ_LPXN01000013.1, forward strand.
AGATTGAGCGCGATCTCGGCTGGAAGGCAGAGGAGAATTTCGAGAGCGGTCTGGCCAAGACGGTCGACTGGTACATCGCCAACGAAGCCTGGTGGCGGCCGATCCTCGACGGCTCCTATCAGGGCCAGCGTTTGGGGGCCGGCTGATGCCGCGCCTCGTCGTCACCGGGGCCGGCGGCCAGGTCGGCACGGAGCTGGCGCGCCTGACGCCACCGCCCGGCTGGGAGATAGTGGGCTTCACCCGCGCCGAGGCTGATATCGCCGACCCCGCCGCCATCGCCCGGCTGGTCGAGGGTGCGGATATCCTGGTGAACGCCGCCGCCTATACCGCCGTCGACAAGGCGGAGGAGGAGCGCGAGGCCGCCTACCGCATCAACGCCATTGCCCCCGGCCTGCTCGCCGGGGCCTGTGCGGCGCGCGGCATCCCGCTGATCCATATCTCCACCGATTATGTCTTCGATGGCAGTAGGAAAGGCGCCTACCGGCCCGACGATCCGGTCGCTCCGCTGGGCGTGTATGGCGCCAGCAAGGAAGAAGGCGAGCGGCTGGTGCGCGCCGCCCTGCCGCAGCACATCATCCTGCGCACCAGCTGGGTCTATGCCGCGCATGGCAGGAATTTCGTGAAGACCATGCTGCGCCTGGGCGCGGAGCGCGACAGCCTGCGCGTGGTCGCCGACCAGCACGGCGCGCCGACGGCAGCGGGCGACATCGCCGCCGCCCTCCTGGCCATCGCGGAAAAACTGCTGGTCGGCTCCACCGACTATGGCACCTACCATTACAGCGCCGCCGGCCTCACCAGCTGGCACGGCCTGGCCGAGGCGATCTTCGAGCTGTCCGAAACGCATCTCGGCAAGCGCCCGGCCGTCGAGCCGATCCCGACCAGCGCCTACCCCACCCCGGCCCGCCGCCCGCTCAATTCCGCGCTGGACTGCAGCAGCACAATGGCCGCCTTCGCCCCACCCCGCCGCGACTGGCGCGCGGCCCTGGCAGACGTGCTGGCGGAGATTCGGGCGCAGTAATCTATGGCGCATTGCGCCATAGATTACATATGGCATATTATGCCATATGTCTGCCGAGCTGGTGATACGAGAACGCATGATCTTCGAGGATGGCGCCATTCTTGAGATCAGGATATGGCGGCTCCCCACATCGCTGCCGCCGTCCGACCATGCGCTGAAATACTCGCTATTCTATGGTCGCCCCGGCAAACGCCTGATCGGCTACGACAATGAGCGCGGCAAGGGCGATCATCGGCATTATGAGGCACGGGAAGAAGCGTATCGCTTCGAAAGCATCGAGAAGCTGCTTGCCGATTTCCGCGCCGATGTCGAAGCCTTGAGAGGAGAGGCGATATGAGCCGTAAAATGAATATTCACGTCGGCGGCAATTTCGATGCGATGGCCAAGCGCGTTGCCGATGCCTGGCACGCAGCGGAGGAAGGCAAGATTGCCGCCCAAGATAATCTGACCTTCGTTTCCTGGGATGCGCTTTCGAAGGTGATGACCACCAAGCGCATGGAGTTGCTGCGCCACCTGCACCGGCATCCCGCCGCCAGCGTCGCCGCCCTCGCCCGTAGCCTGAAGCGTGACTACAAGCGCGTCCATGAGGATGTGGAATCTCTATCCGCCGCCGGCCTGATCGACCGCGACGACGCCGGCCTACACGCCGACTATGCCGAAATCCGCACCGTGATCGCGCTATAGGTGACCAATCTTTGACAAAGCCTGAGGTCCACGCCATTCTTCCCTCAGGAACCAGGAGGATGCCATGCATGTATCCCTGACGCCGAAGCTGGAAGAGCTGGTGCGCGAGAAGGTCGAGAGCGGCCTGTACAACAATGCCAGCGAGGTTGTCCGCGAGGCGTTGCGCCTGATGCAGGAGCATGATTCGCTGCGCCGGCTGAAACTGGCCCGCCTGCATGAGGCGCTGGGCGAGGGCGACACGGATCTCGCCGCCGGCCGATATGCCGTCTTGCCGGACGATGATTCGCTGGAGGCGTTTTTCGCCAAGCTATGAGAATTCTCCGCCTTTCGCAGGCAGCCGAGCGCGATCTGGAGGCGATTGCCCGTTATACTGAGAAGCGCTGGGGAACACTGGCCAAACAGCGCTATCTGAAACTGTTGCGCGACCGGCTCTCGGCGCTGCGCAGGGCGCCTGATCTTGGTGCGGCGCGCGAAGAAATCCGGCCGGGCTGCCGGACGCTGGCGGCGGGCCGGCATGTTATCTTCTACCGCGCATCGGAGGATGAAGTGGCTATCATCCGCATCCTGCATTACGCCATGGACAGGCATAAGAATATTACGTCAGCGGAGGATACGAGTACGTCATGAAGGGCATTATTCTGGCCGGCGGGTCCGGCACGCGGCTATATCCGCTGACCCAGGTCGTCTCCAAGCAGCTGCTGCCGGTCTATGACAAGCCGATGATCTATTACCCGCTGTCGGTGCTGATGCTGGCGGGCATCCGCGACATTCTGATCATCACCACGCCGCAGGACCAGCCGATCTTCCGCGCCCTGCTGGGCGACGGCGCGCAATGGGGGCTGGCGATTTCCTATGTCGTGCAGCCCTCGCCCGACGGGCTGGCGCAGGCCTTCATCCTGGGCGAGGAATTTATCGGCGGCGATTCCTGCGCCCTGGTGCTGGGCGACAACATCTTCTACGGCGACGGGCTGACCGAGCGGCTGCAACGGGCGGCCTCGCGCCAAACCGGCGCCACCGTCTTCGCCTATCTGGTCAGCGATCCGGAGCGCTATGGCGTGGTCGAGTTCGACCGCGACAACAAGGCGCTCAGCATAGAGGAAAAGCCGAAGCAGCCGCGCTCGCGCTGGGCGGTGACCGGCCTGTATTTCTACGATAATGACGTGGTCCAGATCGCCAAGTCGATCAAGCCGTCGGCCCGTGGCGAGCTGGAAATCACCGATGTGAACCGCGCCTATCTGGAGCGCGGCGACCTGAATGTCGAGCAGATGGGCCGGGGCTTCGCCTGGCTCGACACAGGCACCCACGATTCCCTCATCCAGGCCGGCGAGTTCGTGCGCACGGTGGAGGCCCGCCAGAGCCTGAAGATCGCCTGCCCGGAGGAGATCGCCTATCGCCTCGGCTTCATCGACGCCGGCCAACTCGAAGCGCTCGCCAAGCCGCTGGCCAAGAGCGGCTATGGCGAATATCTGCTGCGGATATTGGCGGAGTAGTCAGCGCGCGAAGATTTCCGGCAGGTCCCGCGCACCATGCAGGATGCGCAGGATCAGGGCCGGTTGCCGGTCGGCATCATAGACCAGCACGTAGGGATAGCCGGTCAGGACCAGGAACCGGATCGGCAGGCCGGCCAGGGCCGACCGTTCGATGCCGAGATGGGGATGCCTGCCGATCCGCAGAGCCGCGCCCTTAATGCTGTCGCGCAGTCCCAGCGCGGCGGCCCTATTCTCCCTGGCAATCCAGAAGACGGCCTCCAGCAGATCGCGGCGCGTCCCCGGCGACAAAACCGCAGAGGGCATCAGAGCGCCTTCCCGATAATCTCATCCAGTTCCGAGAGAACGTCATCGATCTGGTGCACGCCCTGGGCATCCGCCTCGGTGCGCGCCTCGACCAGCATGGCCTCGAAGCCCTCGCGTCGGCGCTCCGCATCCTGCATCAGCCGCAAGGCATGCCGGACAACCTCGCTGACGCTGGTGTAGCGCCCGCTTTCCAGGCATTCCCGCGCGAACATCTCCAATTTGGGCGTCAGGCTTACATTGGTGCTCATCGCAACCCTATGGCAAAGATTGACATAACCAATATGTCCCTCCGTCCTTCCCGATGCAAATAAGGTTGACGCCCCTGCCTAAGCGCCCGACATCAGCAGGGTCATGACGATGCGCACATCCCTCGCGGCCGGACTGGCCGCCAGCCTATTCGCCTTGGCCGCACCGGCCTGGGCGCAGGACTTCACCGCCCGGCTGCCGATCGGCTGCACGCCCGGCAAGGATTGCTGGGCTTTTCAATATCCCGATGTCGACCCCGGACCGAACCGCCAGGATTACGCCTGCGGCAAGCTCGCCTATGACGGCCATGACGGCACCGATATCGGCCTCGCCAGCCTGGCCGAGATTGAGCGCGGCGTGCCGGTCTTCGCGGCCGCGCCCGGCACGGTGAAGGGCGTGCGCGATGGCATGCAGGACGCACTGGTCTCTGAGATCGGCAAGGAAGCGGTGAAGGACCGCGAATGCGGCAATGGCGTGCTGATCGAGCATGGCGATGGCTGGCAGACGCAATATTGCCATATGCGCAAGGGCTCCCTCGCCGTGCGCTCCGGGCAGCAGATCGAGGCGGGGGCAAAGCTGGGCGAGGTCGGCCTGTCCGGCTCGACCGACTTCCCGCATCTCGAATTCATTGTCCGCAAGGACGGCAAGACGGTCGATCCGTTCCGCGGCGATCAGGGCGGCCCGGATTGCGGCATCGGCAAGAAGCCGGTCTGGGACACGATGGCCCGCAAGGCGCTGGCCTATGGCCCCGCGCCCTATCATATCGGCGCGGCCGCGCGGCCGCCGAAATACGCGGACGTGCAGAAAGGCGCTTTCGAAAGCGATACCCTGCCCGGCGCCGCCGAGGCGGTGGTGCTGTGGGCGGAGTTCAACGGCCTCGCCCCCGGCGACATCCTGCACATGACGCTGACCGGCCCGGACGGCAAGGTCATGGCGACCAAGGACCAGCCGATGGATGCCGCCAAGGTCCGCCAGTTCCTCTATATCGGCAAGAAGCGCACCCTGGAGTGGCAAAAGGGCGAATATACCGGCGTCGCCTCGGTCGAGCGCAAGAACGGGCTGGGCGCCGGCAAGCGGGAGCTGCGCTACAGCTTCACGGTGGAGTAGCTCTCCTTAAGCCCGCCATACCCTTCGAGACGCCGCTTCG
>NZ_LPXN01000014.1 GCF_001618175.1 Oceanibaculum pacificum
CGGCAGGCGGTGGCGCGGGGCGCGGCGGAGCGGCGGCCGCCGCCGCCGGTGGGCGGCCGCCGGTCAATTGTTCAAGCCGGGCGATGGCGACTTCCAGCCGGGTGGCCAGCGCCTGCATTTCGGCTGGGGACAAGGCCATAGCGCCGGGAGCGGCCATCATCGGCGCGGGGGCCATCATGGCCGGGGGCTCGGCGGCCTGCTGCATCGGCAGGGAGGCGTGGGTGTAGGAGGCCAGTTCCTTGCGCTGGGTGCCGAACGGAAACTCCCGCACGCGGAGCACGTAATTCTGCACTACAGGCGAGTAATACAGCGTTTCCAGATGATTGCCGCGCTGGCAGGAAATCTGGAACGTGTTGAAGGCGCCGGCCTCGACGGTGATCGCGGCCTGCTCGATCACCTTGCAATTCTGCTCCATGGTCCAGCCGCTCGGCCATTTCTCGCTGGAACCCTCGACCTTGAAGGCGACTTCCTGGCCGGTTTGCAGCGGGAACAGGTCGGCCGGATCGCCCTGCACGACATTCTGCCGGCCGCGGCCCAGCTCCGGGTCTTTCTCCCAGGAGATCATCGGCGAGACCACATCGTAGCGGGTGGTCCATATTTGTCCCTGATCGTCGGTCCAGGCGACGGTTTCCGGCGTCAGCGCCAGTACCTGCTCGCGCACCTGGCCGCCGGCCGTGCGGTACACGAAGGTGTCGCCGGGGGCATATTCGGGCAGCGGCGCGGGGGGAAGCAAAGCGGCGCCGGGACGACCGGCCGTGGGGGAGCCATCCCCGGCCATCGTGCAGCCTGCCAGCAGGGCCGCACCCATCAGTGTCGCCGTCCAGCGCATGCGATTCCCCAACGCCACCCCCTACAACCTTTGTTCAAGTGTCGTATGAGGTTGGTTAACTGTCAAGGAAACGCGGCGGAAAACCAAGGAATCTGAGGGTGTTGGCTAATCGAGGAAAGGGGCGTCCTGACGGACCTGGATGAAGGTCGGCCGGTCCTTTGCCGGCGCGGCGCGGACAGCCTCGACCAGCGCTTCCAGGCTGTCCGGCTGCACGGCGTCGCAGCCGAAGGCGCGGGCCAGGGCCATATGGTCCGGGTTGCGCAGATTGACGCCGATCTCCGGCACGCCGCGCTGGATCAGCCCGTCGCGAATCTGGCCGTAGCCGTCATTGTTCCACATCAGGATGACGAGGCCGAGCTGCTCTTCCACCGCGGTCATCAGTTCCTGCACGGTGAACAGCAGCCCGCCATCGCCGACCAGCGCGACCACCGGCGTTTCCGGCTTGCCGAGCTGTGCGCCGATGGCGGCGGGCATGCCGAAGCCCAGCGTGCCGTAGCCGCTGGGATGGTGCCAGGTGCTGGGCGCGAAGCAGGGATAGGCCTGGTTGCCGGTATAGGCGATCTGCGTCATGTCGGTGAAGACCACGCCATCTTCCGGCAGGGCCGTGCGCAGCGCTTCCAGCAACCTCACATGCTTGCGCTTCACGGCGGTGCGATCCTGCGCGATGGCGGTCTCGATCTCTTGCCGCAAGGCTGCCGTGCGGGCCTGCCGGGCGCTACGGTCGGGGGCTGCGCCCAGCTCCGCCAGCAATGCGTCCAGCGCCGCCCCGGCATCGGACAGGATCGCCACGTCGGGGTGATAGTCGCGGGTCAGGCTGGCGGCGTCGATATCGATGCGGATCAGCTTGCCGCCGAAGCTGAGGTTGTTTTCGGCCCAGATGTCCGTCTCCGACAATTCGGAGCCGACGACCAGTACCAGATCGGCCTCGGCGATGGCCTGCTTGGTGGCGGGCGAGGGCATGGAGCTGCCCAGGCTCAGCGGATGGTCGGCGCGCAATACGCCCTTGGCGGCGACGGTGGTGATGACCGGCCCGCCCAGCCATTCCGCCAGCGCCGTCACCTGTGCGCCGGCCTTCAGCGCGCCGCCGCCGACGATGGTCAGCGGCTTGCCGGCGGTTCGCAGCAGGGCGGCGGCATCGGCGATGGCCTGGCGGTTCGGGGCCGGCAGGGCGAGCGGCAGCCGGGCGCGGATCGGAAAGGCGGCCGGCAGTTCCAGCACGTCGATGGGTATTTCTATATGCACCGGGCGCGGGCGCGCGCCGCTGAACACGGCGAAGGCGCGGGCCATCGCCTCGGGCAGCTCGCTTGGGTCCAGGATGGTCTGGCTGAAGGCCACCAGCGGCGCGATGGCGTTGCTCTGGTTGGTGATCTCGTGCAGCCGGCCGCGCCCCATGCCCAGTTCACTGCGGGCATTGACCGAGGTGATGACCAGCATCGGCACGCTGTCGGAGAAGGCCTGGCCGATCGGCGTCGCCGCATTGGTCAGGCCGGGGCCGGTGGTCAGGATGCACACGCCCGGCTTGCCGGTGACGCGGGCATAGCCGTCGGCCATGAAGCCGCCGCCCATCTCGTTGCGCGGAGTGACGTGGCGGATAGGCGAATTGCCCAGGCCGCGATAGAGTTCCAGCGTGTGCACGCCGGGAATGCCGAACACTAGGTCGACGCCATAGGCTTCGAGCAGGCGAATGGCGGCGACGCCGCAACTGGTCGCGGTGGGAGACAGGCTGTTCATCGTGCGATTCCTCCGCCGCCTGGTCGCGGCTTGCCTTGTGGACGCTGGCGTTGCCCATTCAACCTGCGATTGGGTGAAGCTGCCGATTGACTTCCGGGGGAACCCTGCGCCACACTTGTATGCAGACTTTACAACCGATGTTCAAGAGGCGGTCCGCAGGCCGTTAACTTGGGCGCGATAGAACGGAGAGTTTCATGTCGGGTGCCGTGACGCCGTTGAAGCAGCGTACCGTCCGCGAACAGGTCAGCGCCGAGGAGTGGGCCGCGCGGGTCGGCCTTGCCGCCTGCTACCGCCTGGTGGCGCGCATGGGCTGGACCGACCTGATCTACACCCACATCTCCGCCCGCGTGCCGGGACCGGAGCATCATTTCCTGATCAACCCCTACGGGCTGATGTTCGACGAGGTGACGGCGTCCAACCTGGTGAAGGTCGATCTCGACGGCCAGATCGTCATGGAGACGCCCTACAGCTTCAACCCGGCCGGCTTCACCATCCACAGCGCCGTGCACGCGGCGCGCGAGGATGCGCTGTGCGTGCTGCATACCCATACGGCGGCCGGCATGGCGGTGGCGGCGCAGAAGCAGGGGCTGCTGCCGATCAGCCAGCACGCCATGCGCTTCTATGGCCGGCTCTCCTATCACGATTACGAAGGCATTGCCCTCGATCTCGACGAGCGCGAGCGGCTGGTCGGCGATCTGGGCGATACCTACGCCATGATACTGCGCAACCACGGCCTGCTGACCTGCGGGCGCAGCGTGGCCGAAGCCTTTACCATCATGTTCTACCTGCAGAAGGCCTGCGAGGCGCAGGTCGCGGCGATGGCCGGCGGCGGTGAGCTGAAAATGGTTCCCGCCGAGGTGGCGGAGCATGCCGCCCAGCAGTTCGAGCGCGGCGGCGAGAAAGGGGCGAACCGCCCCTGGCAGGCCCTGCTGCGCACGCTGGATCGCGAGGATTCGAGCTACCGCGATTAAGGTTGCCGTTACGCGTTTGCGACGGGCCAGCCGGCGCGGTTGCCGGTCGGCCCGTCTATTGCCGATGAGGGAGAGGGTAGGTTGATGGCGTTGCCGAAGGCCGATATCGTTCTGAGGAACGGCCGTATTTTCCAGGGCTTGAAGGAAGGGTTCGTCGAGGCGCTGGCGGTCTGGCAGGGCCGGGTGCTGGCGGCGGGCAAGAGTTCGGAGATCGATACGCTGGTCGGGCCAGGCACCCAGGTGATCGATCTTGCCGGGCGCTGCGCCACGCCGGGCATCAATGACGGCCACCAGCATCTGCTGCCCTTCGGCATGGGGCTGCGCCAGGTCGACCTTTCGGCCCGCGAAGTGAAGACGCTGGACGAGGTGCTGGCCCGCGTGAAGGCCTTCGTCGATAAGGCGAAGCCGGGCGAGTGGATCTTCGGCGGGCGCTACGACCATTTCCACCTCGATATCAAGCGTCACCCGTTTCGCGAGGAGCTGGACAAGGTCTCGCCGAACAATCCGGTCTATATCAAGCGCACCTGCGGCCATATGGGCGTCGCCAACTCCCTGGCGCTGAAGCTGGCCGGCATCGACGAGAGCACGCCGCAGCCGACCGGCGGCTTTATCGAGACGCAGAACGGCAGGCTGACCGGCCTGATGCAGGAGCGCGCGCAGGAGCTGGTGACCAAGGCGATGCCGCCGCTGCCCATCGAAAGTCTGATCCAGGGCATCGAGGAAGGTGGCAAGGTGTTCCAGCAATATGGCATCACCAGCGTCATGGATGCCGGCGTCGGGCTGGTGCAGGGCTACGATCACTATCTGGCCTATCAGGAGGCCCGGCGGCAGCGCCGTCTGCCGGTGCGCACCTACATGTCGCTGACCGGCGGCCCGGCGGGCGTGATGGACAAGGCCTTTCCGCAAGGTCTGCTGACCGGCGTGGGCGACGAGTTCCTGAAGGTCGGCTCGGTGAAGCTGTTCACCGACGGCAGCGCCGGCGGCAAGACGGCGGCCATGCGGCACCCCTATAAATGCTCCTGCGGCTCCATCGGCATCTTCATCTACAGCGATGGCGAGCTGAACGAGTGGGTCGAGAAATACAATGACCTCGGCTACCAACTCTCGATCCACGCCATCGGCGACGCCGCCATCGACCAGGCGGTGAACGCGGTCGAGGCGGCGAACCGGAAGACGCCCGTGGCCGGCCGCCGGCACCGGGTCGAGCATTGCGGCTTCACCACGCCGGACCAGATATCCTCGATGCGGCGTCTCGGCATGATCCCCGCGCCGCAGCCGATTTTCATCTACGAGTTCGGCGACCTGTATATCGAGGTGCTGGGCGAGGAACGGCCGGCGACCTCCTACCCGATGAAGGATTGGATCGAGGCCGGGCTGCACCCCATCGCCAGTTCCGACACGCCGGTGTCGGACTTCAACCCGATGAAAAATCTCTACGAGATGGTCACCCGCAAGACCGACCGCGGCACGCCGATGGGCGTCGACCAGTGCATCAGCGTCGAGCAGGCAATAAGCGCCATGACGTATAACGGCGCCTATGGCAGCTTCTCGGAGACGGTGAAGGGCACGCTGGCGCCGGGCATGCTGGCCGATATCGCCGTGTTCGACCGCGACCTGTTCACGGTCGCCCCCGACGATATCCTGCCGGCGGTGGCCGACCTGACCATCCTTGATGGCGCCCTGGTCCATGATCGTAAAGGCGAGGTGATGCATTGACCGCCCGGCTTGTGAGAGGCTGACACGATGTCCCGGCATATCGCCCATCGCCTGTTGATTTCGATCCCGGTTCTGTTCGGGGTCTTGCTGGTCGGCTTCATGTTGTTGCAGGTCGTGCCCACCGACCCGGCCACCGTCATGGCCGGCCCGACCGCGACCGAGGCCGATGTCGCCGCGCTGCGCGAGGCGCTCGGCCTGAATGAGCCGCTGTGGTATCAGTTCGGCCTGTATATCTTTCGCGTCCTCCAGCTTGATCTCGGGCATTCCATCATCAGCAATGCCAGCGTGGTCGACGAGCTGATCAGCACTATCGGCCCGACCGTGGAGCTGATGATCGCCAGCCTGATCTGGGCGGTGCCGCTGGGCATCACGCTGGGCACCTTGGCCGCCGTGCGGCGCGGCCGGACCGCCGACCGCATCATCATGGCCTTCTCGGTCGCCGGCGTGTCCATGCCGATCTTCTGGTTCGGCCTGATGCTGATCCAGTATGTCGGCTTCAAGATGGAGCTGCTGCCCTTTCAGGGGCGCGGCGGGCCGCTCTGGACGCTGGAGGGGCTGCGCTTCATCGCCCTGCCGGCGATTACGCTGGGCGGCGTCTTCGTCGGCCCGGTGGCGCGTATGACCCGCACCTCGCTGCTGGAGGTGCTGAACGCCGATTTCGTGCGCACCGCCAGGGCCAAGGGCGCGCCGGAAAAGCGCGTGGTGGTGAAGCATGCGCTGCGCAACGCGCTGATCCCCATCGTCACGCTGGTCGGCCTGCAGATCGGCTTCCTGCTGGGCGGCGCCGTGGTGACGGAGACCATGTTCGCCTGGCCCGGCGTCGGCCGGCTGGCGGTCGGCGCCATCGTCTCCAGCGACTTCCCGCTGGCCCAGGGTGCAATCCTGATGCTGGCCGTCGCCTTCCTGGCGGTGAACCTGATCGTGGACGTGCTCTATGCCTATCTCGACCCCCGGGTCGGGCATAAATAGGATTAATGGCGATGACCGATGCAAGCCAGACGCTAGCACCCGCTGCCGCCACCCAAAGCGACACGATCAAGCGCAAATCCGCCCTTCAGCGGCTGCTGCGCGACAAGCCGGCGGTGATTGCGGCGATCTTCCTGATTCTGGTCGTGCTGGCGGCGATCTTCGCGCCGTATCTCACGCCCTACGATCCCTACAACACCAATATGCGCGTTCGTCTGCGGCCGCCCGGCGGGGATTTCCTGCTGGGCACCGACGCCCAGGGCCGCGACATGGTGACCAGGCTGCTGTTCGGCATTCGTACGACGCTGGTCATCGGCCTGTGCGGCGTGCTGTTCGGCGGGTTGATCGGCGCGACGCTGGGCATTCTGGCGGCGTTTTATAAGAAGCTGGACAACATCATCATGCGCGTCGTCGACGTGCTGCTGTCCTTCCCGTCGATTCTGTTCGGCCTGGCGATTGCCGCCGTGCTGGGGGCGGGCACTTTCAGCCTGATTGTCGCCTTGTCCATCGCCGCCGTGCCGACCGTGGCGCGCATCTCGCGCGGTGCGGCCACCGTGGTGATGCAGAACGAATATATGGAGGCCGGCCGCGCCGTCGGCCTGTCGGACTGGACGCTGATCTGGCGCTATCTGACGCTGAACTGCCTGTCGGCGATCTTCGTCTATCTGACCCTGCAATTCGGCCAGACCATCCTGCTGGGGGCGGCGCTCAGCTTCCTCGGCCTGGGGGCGCAGCCGCCAACCGCGGAACTGGGCACCATGGCGGCGGAAGGGCGCAACTTCCTGTTCTTCGCGCCGCACGTCTCAACCATTCCCAGCGTAGCGATCTTCCTGATCGTGCTGGCGTTCAACGTGCTGGGCGACGCGCTGCGCGACGTGCTCGACCCCCGGCTACGGCAATAAGAACAACCGCCGGCATAAGGCGGCAGAAACCCTAACTGCTAGAGCAAGGCCAACAAGGAGGCTACATGAAGACGATAAGGACATTGACGCTGCTGGCCGGCGCGGCGCTGGCCGCCACGGCGGCGGTCGCCAGCCCGGCGATGGCGCAGAAGGAAATCTCGATCATCCGCACGATCGACACCGACCGTTACGACCCGCACCGCTCCACGGCGCGCTCGGCGGCGGAAATCCTGTTCATGGTCGGCGATACGCTGGTGGCGCTGGACTACGATCTGAAGACCGTGAAGCCGGGCCTGGCGAAGAGCTGGACGGTTTCCGACGACGGCCTGCTCTACACCTTCAAGCTGAAGGAAGGCGTGAAATTCTGCTCCGGCAAGGAATTCACCGCGCAGGATGTGGTGGACACCATCACCCGCTGGCGCGATCCGGCCACCAAGGGCGTCGTCACCTGGCGCGCCGGCCCGCTGAAGGAAGTCCGCGCCAAGGACAAGTACACGGTCGAGTACGAGCTGACCAAGCCCTACTCCGAGCTGCTGTTCCAGATGACGCAGCACTTCCACACCATCATCAATGTCGACCAGGCCAAGCAGCTTGGCGACGATTTCGGCGTGAAGGCGCTGGATGGCACTGGCCCGTTCTGCTTCGATAGCTGGGCGCCGCGCAACCAGACCGTGCTGACCAAGCACAAGGGCTATAATTGGGGGCCGGACTTCTACAAGAACAAGGAACCCCAGGTCGACAAGATCACCTGGAAGATCGTGCCGGAGGAGAGCACCCGCGTCGCCTCCCTGCAGACCGGCCAGGCCGATGCCAGCCAGTATGTGCCTTACTGGTCGATCGACCAGTTCAAGGCCAACAACAAGATGACGGTCACCCAGGCCGAGGCCTATTACTGGACCTACTTCATGGGCATGAAGGTGACCCGTGAGTTCATGCAGGATGTGCGCGTCCGCAAGGCGATGAACCTGGCGATCGACGTTGCCGCCATCACCGACGCGGTGACCTTCGGCTACGCCACCCCGGCGACCTCCTACATCGACCGCAATGTGCTGGACTTCAACGAGGCGGTCAGCGAAGAGCCGTTCCGCTACGACCCGAAGGCGGCGCAGGCGCTGCTGGAAGAAGCCGGCTGGAAGGTCGGTCCCGACGGGTTCCGCGTGAAGGACGGCAAGAAGCTGGAACTGCAGGTCTATGGCTTCAACGACGGCACTTGGCGGCAGATCGTCGAGGCGGCGCAGAGCGACCTGCGCAAGGTCGGCATCGATCTGCAGCTGCAATTGTTCGACGCCACCGTGGTGTGGGGCAAGCTGGCGACCCAGGAGTTCGACGTCTACACCATGTCGTTCCCCTATGTGTCGACCGGCGACGCGATGAACCTGTATTTCCGCTCCGCCAACATCCCGACCCCGAACCGTGCCAACTGGAAGGACGCCGAGACCGACGCCTGGCTGGAAGCCGGCTCGGCCGCGCTGACCGACAAGGACCGCAAGGAGAATTTCGGCAAGGTGCTGGCCAAGGTGCAGGACAATGCGCTGATGATCCCGTTGTACCATGAGCCGCTGTTCACCGTCGCCGGCGCGAAGCTGCAGCCGGTGCGCGCGCACGGCATCTATGGTGCCGGCTTCTACAAGGGCATCGACCTCGCCCTGAAATAATCGGCCGGCCGCCGGGCGGGGTGTTTCCGCCCGGCGGCTTTCCCATTCGTTTGGACATTTCGCAGTCATTCATTCTTCAGGGTGCAAGACCATGCAGACGACGGTGATCCGCAACGCGGACTATGTGATCGCCTGGGACGCGGCGGCCGGCAGCCATGCCTATCTGCAAGGCGCCGATGTCGCCTTTCGCGGCAATGAGTTCGTCTTCGTCGGCAAGGGCTATGCCGGCCCGGCCGACAAGGAGATCGCCGGCGCCGGGCTGATGGTCATGCCCGGCCTGGTCAACATCCATTCCCACCCTTCCTCCGAGCCGGGCAATAAAGGCCTGCTGGAGGAGCTGGGCAGCCCCGGCCTGGGGCAATCCTCGCTGTATGAATTCATGCCGGTGTTTCGCCTGGACCCGGCCGCCGCCCGCGCCGCCACGCTGGTGGCGATGAGCGAGCTGCTGAAGAGCGGCGTCACCACTATCGCCGATTTGTCCGGCGCGCGCGAGGGCTGGGCCGACGACATGGCCTCGACCGGCATCCGCGCCGTGCTGTGCCCGATGTATCGCTCCGCCGCCTGGACCACGAAGGACGGCCATTCAGTCGAGTATCAGTGGGATGTGGAGGCCGGCAAGCAGGCGATGCGGCGCGCGCTCGATGTAGTCGATGCCGCCGCCAAGCATCCCTCGGGCCGGATTTCCGGCATGCTGGGGCCGTCGCAGATCGATACCTGCACGCCCGAGCTGATCCAGGACAGCTACGCCGCCGCCGAGGAGCGCGGCATCGCCGTGCAGCTCCACGCCGCGCAGAGCGTGGTGGAGTTCAACGAGATCACCCGCCGCCATGGCAAGACGCCGATCGAGTGGCTGCACTCGCTGGGCGTGCTGGGGCCGCAGATGATCATCGGCCACGGCATTTTCCTGAACGACCATCCCTGGCTGCATTGGCCGCATGCCGACGATTTCGGCATGCTGCGCGAGTCCGGCGCGTCGGTGGCGCATTGCCCGACCGTGTTCTCGCGCCGGGGCATCGCGCTGCATTGGGTGCATCGCTATGTCGAGGCCGGCATCAATCTGGGCCTCGGCACCGATACGTTCCCGCACAATATGATCGACGAGATGCGCATGGCCTGCCTGGCGGCACGCATCCTGAAGGGCGACTTCAAGGGCGCGTCGACGCAGGAAGTGTTCACCGCCGCTACGGTTGGCGGGGCGACGGCGCTGAAGAAGCCGGATGTCGGCCGCGTCGCCATCGGCGCCAAGGCCGATTTCTCGCTGGTCGACCTCAGTCACCCCTACATGCAGCCGCTGCGCGAGCCGTTGCGCAGCCTGATCTATTCCACCTCCGACCGCGCGGTGAAGGATGTCTATGTCGATGGCCAGAAGGTGGTCAGCGACGGCAAGGTGCTGACCATCGATGTCGAGGCCGCCATCGACACGCTGCGCGAGGCCCAGGCCAAGACCATCGCCACCGTGTCGGAGCGCGACTGGGCGCATCGCCAGGTCGAGGATATGTCGCCGATGGTGTTCCCGGTAAAATCCGCCGTCTCCACCCCGCAGCCCGTAAGCAAGAGCGCCTGATGAGCGATAGCGCCACCCCCGCAGGAAAGCTGCTGGACGTTCGCGACCTGGTGACGGAGTTCCATTCCAGCGAGGGCGTGTTCCGCGCGGTGGACGGCATCAGCTTCTCCGTGGCGCGCGGCGAGACGCTGGGCAT
>NZ_LPXN01000015.1 GCF_001618175.1 Oceanibaculum pacificum
CGCGAAGCGGCGTCTCGAAGGACCAGGCGGCACGCGCCGGCAGCTCTCAGCCCCTCAGCCCTCAGAACGAGAGCAGCTCGACGCGGATGACGCCGGGCAGGGCGCGGATGCGCTGCAGGATGGCGTCGTCGATCTTGGCGTCGACATCGACCAGGGACAGCGCCACGCCGCCCTTCTCGGTGCGGCCGAGATAGAAGCTGGCGATGTTGATGCCGGCCTCGCCCAGGGCGCCGCCCAGCTTGCCGATGAAGCCCGGCTCGTCGCGGTTGCGGACATAGAGCATATGGGTGCCGAAATCGGCCTCCATCTTGATGCCGCGCACTTCCACCAGACGCGGCTGGCGGCCGCCGAACAGGGTGCCGGCGACCGTGCGGGTCTGCGAGCCGTCGGTGGTCGTGACGCGGATCAGCGTCTGATAGTCGCAATCGCGGTCATGCGCGGTCAGGCTGACGGCGATGTCGCGCTGCCGGGCGAAGGTCGGCGCGTTGACCATGTTCACGCTGTCGCTGATCGGCTTCATCAGCCCGGCCAGCGCTGCCGCCAGGATCGGCTTGCTGTTCAGCTGGGCGGCAAGGCCTTCCAGCTCCACCGTGACCGAGCCGATGCCCTCGACGGTCAGCTGGCCGAGCATGCTGCCCAGCTGCTCAGCGAGCAGCATATAGGGCTTCAGCCTCGGCGCTTCCTCGGCCGAGACCGACGGCACGTTCACGGCGTTGGAGATCGCCCCCGTCAGCAAATAATCGGCCATCTGCTCGGCGACCTGCAAAGCCACATTCTCCTGCGCTTCGGAAGTCGAGGCACCGAGATGCGGGGTGACCACGACATTGTCCATGCCGAACAGCGCGTTCTCCTTCGCCGGCTCAGCCTCGAACACGTCCAGCGCCGCACCGGCGACATGGCCGCTTTCCAGCGCCGCCTTCAGCGCCGCCTCGTCGACCAGGCCGCCGCGCGCGCAGTTCACGATGCGCACGCCCGGCTTGGTCTTGGCGAGGGTGTCGGCGTTCAGGATGTTGCGGGTCGAGTCGACCAGCGGCGTGTGCAGGGTGATGAAATCGGCGCGGGCCAGCAGCTCGTCCAGCTCCACCTTCTCCACGCCCAGATCCTGCGCCCGATCCTCGGTCAGGAACGGGTCGAAGGCGACGACCTTCATCTTCAGGCCCAGCGCGCGGTCGGCGACGATGGCGCCGATATTGCCGCAGCCGATGACGCCCAGCACCTTGCCGAACAGCTCCACGCCCATGAAGCGGTTCTTTTCCCACTTGCCGGCATGGGTCGAGGCATTGGCCATCGGAATCTGCCGGGCCAGCGCCATCATCAGCGAGATGGCGTGCTCCGCCGTGGTGATGGAATTGCCGAACGGCGTGTTCATGACGACCACGCCCTTCTTGGTGGCGGCCGGCACATCGACATTGTCGACGCCGATGCCGGCGCGGCCGATCACCTTCAGCCCGCCGGCCTGCTCCAGCACGGCTTCCGTCACCTTGGTGGCGGAGCGGATGGCGAGACCGTCGTAATTGGCGATGACCGCGATCAACTCGTCGGCCTTCATGCCGGGCTTGTAGTCGACCTCGATCCCGCGTTCGCGGAAGATGTCGACGGCGCGTTCCGACAGGGCGTCGGAGATCAGAACCTTGGGCATAATCGTCCTACTCGTTTGCAGCGTATGTGTCTCAGGCGGCCTTGGCGGCCTCGGCCTTCACCTGGGCATAGGCCCAGTCGAGCCAGGGCAACAGGGCCTCGATATCGGAAGTCTCGACGGTCGCCCCGCCCCAGATGCGCAGGCCGGCCGGCGCATCGCGATAGGCGCCGATGTCGTAGCCCACGCCCTCGGCCTCGACCAGCGAGGCCAGCTTCTTGGCGGCGGCCGCCTGCGCCTCGGCGGACAGGCCCTGGAACCAGGCATCCTTGATCACCAGGCAGATCGAGGTGTTGGAACGGGTCTCCGGCTTCTCGGCCAGGAAGGCCGCCCAGTCGCTCTGCGCAACCCAGCCCTCGATGGCCTTGAAATTCGCCTGGCTGCGGGCGATCAGCCCTTTCAGCCCGCCAATCCCCTCGGCCCAGCGCAGCGAATCGATGACGTCCTCGACGCAGAGCATGGACGGGGTGTTGATGGTCTCGCCCTTGAAGATGCCCTCGTTCAGCTTGCCGCCCTTGGTCATGCGGAACAGCTTGGGCAGCGGCCAGGCCGGGCTGTAGCTCTCCAGCCGGGCGACGGCGCGCGGGGACAGGATCAGCATGCCGTGCTGCCCTTCGCCGCCCAGCACCTTCTGCCAGGAATAGGTGACGACATCCAGCTTGTCCCACGGCAAATCCATGGCGAAGACGGCGGAGGTGGCGTCGCAGAAGGTCAGCCCTTCCCGGTCGGCCGCGATCCAGTCGCCATTCGGCACCCGCACGCCCGAGGTCGTGCCGTTCCAGGTAAACACCACGTCGCGGGCGAAATCGACCTGCGCCAGATCCGGCAGCTTGCCGTAATCGGCTTCCAGCACGCGCACATCCTTCAGCTTCAGCTGCTTCAGAATATCGGTGACCCAGCCGGAACCGAAGCTCTCCCAGGCCAGCGCGTCGATGCCGCGCTCGCCCAGCATGGTCCACATCGCCATCTCGAAGGCGCCGGTATCGGAGGCCGGGACGATGCCGATGCGCCAATCGGCCGGCACGCCCAGGATGGCGCGGGTGCGGTCGATGGCTTCCGCCAGCTTCGCCTTGCCCAGCTTCGCACGATGGGAGCGCGCCAGGGCGGCGTCCTTCAGCGCGTCGGGCGTCCAGCCGGGGCGCTTGGCGCAGGGGCCGGAGGAGAAATACGGAACGGCGGGGCGGGCGGTGGGCTTCATGGCGCGAGATTCCCTGAAAGCGGAGCCGCGCGCAGGCCGGCGCGGCGCGGGCGGATACTAAGCGCATATTGCTGCATCGCGTCAATGCACAGCTTGACGCAGGGAAACTGCCTGTCAGCGCCGCTTACAAGCCATAAAAATCCGCCGCGTTTCGCGATCCGGAATTGCCGTTCGTACAGCGGTAAAGTCTGATCCGATCCCTCCATGCGCGTCAGTTATGCCGGGCTTGATCCGGGCATCCAGCGGCGGAGACGTTCGAGGCAAAGCGTCGCTCTGGATTGCCGGGTCAAGCCCGGCAATGACATATAGGGTAAGGAAATGAACAATCCGGGGGGAGTTCCCATGACCATCACTTTCTACGACCTTATCGGCGATAACGGGCGGCGCATGAGCCCCTATGGCTGGCGGGTGCGCATGGCGCTGGCGCATAAGGGCCTGGAGTACGAGCTTGTTCCGATCGGCTTCACCGACAAGGACAAGCTGGCCTTTTCCGGCCAGAACCTGGTGCCGATCATCGTCGACGGCGGCAAGACGGTGTTCGACAGCTGGACCATCGCCTGCCATCTGGAGGACGCCTATCCCGACCGGCCCAGCCTGTTCGGCGGCGATGCCGGGCGCAGCGTGACCCGGACGGTGGCGAACTGGGTGAACGCCACGGTCAACCCCACGCTGGTGAAGCTGATCGCCGGCGACATCTACAAGATCGCCCGGCCGGTGGATCAGCCCTATTTCCTGGACTCACGGGCAAAGCGCTTCGGCATACCGCTGGAGAAATTCGTCGATCAGTCGGACGCGCAGATCGAGCGCTTCCGCGCCGCCCTCGCCCCGGCCCGGCTGACCCTGCAGGACCAGCCCTACCTCTGCGGCCAGGCGGCCGGCTATGCCGATTACTGCCTGTTCGGCAGCTTCCAATGGGCACGCTGCGGCAGCCCGCTGAAACTGCTGGCGAGCGACGACCCGGTTTACGCCTGGCGCGCCCGCCTGCTGGAAAGCTTCGACGGCATGCCCGGCAAGGCGATGGGGTTCCCGGTGTAGGAAAATTCCGCATGTCCTCCTCCTTCGTCGCCCTGGGGTCAGGCCCAAGGGTGGCGAAGGGGAACGGCGCTTGGCCCCTACTCCGCCGACGCGCGTTGCAGGCTGGCGGGGACCGGCTGGTCGATATAGTGGCGGATCAAAGCGAGGGCGTCGGGCGAATCCCAATGCGCGTCGCCCACCAGCTGGCCGACCATCTTGCCGTTGCGGTCGATCAGAATGCTGGTCGGCAGGCCCTTGGCGCCCAGCGCGCGGGTCAGCGCGGTCTTCGGGTCGAGATAGATCGGCAAATTGCGGATGCCCAGCTTGTCGTAGAAGGGCTGCACCTGCTTCAGCCCGCCGCGGTCGGTGGAGATCGCCAGCACCTGGAAATCCTCGCCGCCCAGCTTGCCCTGCAAATTGCTCAGCGACGGCATCTCCTGCACGCAGGGCGCGCACCAGGTGGCCCAGAGATTGACCAGCAGCACCTTGCCCTTGAAATTATCGAAGGTCAGCGTCTCGCCCTGCGCCGCCGAGAATGGCGTTTGCGGTGCTGGTCGCGGCGGCTCTATGGGGGTAAAGTCCGCCATCGCGCCGCGAATTGGCGGCTCCGCCCTGGCGGGCAGCCCGAGGGCGGCGATAATGCCAAGGCCGGCGACGGCGCCGGCGACAAGGAAGCTAGTACGTCTGCTGATCTTCATCGTCTAAACCCAGTTCATCGATATCCCGCGAGCCATTCATGACCGCCGAGACCAAGAAGCCGATCCCCGCCGATGCCGCCGAGAACACCATGTGGGGCGGACGTTACACCACCGGCCCGGCCGAAATCATGGAGAAGATCAACGCCTCCATCGATTTCGACAAGCGCATGTACGCCCAGGATATAGGCGGTTCGAAGGCGCATTGCCGCATGCTGATGGCCACCGGCATCATCACCCAGGCGGACGGCGAGAAGATACTCTCCGGTCTCGACCAGATATTGGGCGAGATCGAGGCCGGTCAATTCACCTTCAAACGCGCGCTGGAAGACATCCACATGAATGTCGAGGCGCGGCTGACCGAAATCATCGGCCCGGCCGCCGGCCGGCTGCACACCGCGCGCTCGCGCAACGACCAGGTGGCGCTGGATGTGCGGCTGTGGGTGCGCGACGCGGTGGACCGCGCCGACGTGCAGCTCGCCGATTTGCAATCCGCGCTGGTCGAGCGCGCTGAGGAATATGCCGACGCGGTGATGCCCGGCTTCACCCACCTGCAGACCGCGCAGCCGGTGACGTTCGGCCACCATATGATGGCCTATGTCGAGATGTTCGCGCGCGACCGCAGCCGGTTGCAGGATGCCCGCCGGCGGATGAACGAATCGCCGCTGGGCGCGGCGGCGCTGGCCGGCACCTCCTTCCCGATCGACCGGCACATGACGGCACAGGATCTGGGCTTCGACCGGCCGATGGCGAATTCGCTGGACGCCGTGGCCGACCGCGATTTCGCGCTGGATTACATGGCCGCCGCCGCCATCGCCGCCATGCATCTCTCGCGCCTGGCGGAGGAGATCGTGATCTGGTGTAGCGCGCAATTCCGCTTCGTGCGGCTGTCGGACGCGTTTTCCACCGGCTCCTCGATCATGCCGCAAAAGCGCAACCCGGACGCGGCCGAGCTGGTGCGCGGCAAGTCCGGCCGCGTCATTGGCGCGCTGAACACGCTGCTGATCGTCATGAAGGGCCTGCCGATGACCTACGGCAAGGACATGCAGGAGGACAAGGAGCCGATCTTCATGGTCCGCGACACGCTGGACCTCTGCATCTCCGCCATGACCGGCATGGTGCGCGACCTGACCGCCAATGTGCAGTCGATGCGCGAGGCCACCCTGCCCGGTTTCGCCACCGCCACCGACCTGGCCGACTGGCTGGTGCAGACGCTGGACATTCCGTTCCGCGACGCGCACCACATCACCGGCCGCATCGTGAAGCTGGCGGAGGATCAGGGCGTCGATATCTCCGAATTGAGCCTGGAGCGGATGCAAGAGGCCGAGCCGCGCATCACCGGGGCGGTGTTCGAGCGGCTGGGCATCGATAATTCGGTGAGGAGCCGGGTCAGCTATGGCGGCACCGCGCCGGACCAGGTGCGCGCCCAGGCGAAGCGCTGGCGGGAGGTTCTGGGATGAAAACGCTGCTCGTGACGCTGCTGGCGGTTCTGCTGCTGGCGGGCGCCGTCTCCGCCTGCGGCAAGAAAGGCCCCCTGGAGCCGCCGCCGGAGAAAGAAAACACCTATCCCCGCACTTATCCGGCCCGCTGATCGGACAAGACAGATGGACGCATTCACTTATCGCGACGGCCAGCTCCATGCCGAGCAGGTACCGCTGGCGCGCATCGCCGAAGACGTCGGCACGCCGGTCTTCGTCTATTCCGCCGGCGCCATCGAGGCGCAGTACGACGCGCTGGCGGCCGCGCTGGCCGACATGAAGGTCGGCATCTGCTACGCGCTGAAGGCCAATTCCAACCAGGCGGTGATCCGCACGCTGGCCGCGCGCGGCGCGGGCGCCGATGTGGTGTCAGAGGGCGAGCTGCGGCGCGCCCTGGCCGCCGGCGTGCCGCCCTCCAAGATCGTCTTCGCCGGCGTCGGCAAGACGGCGGGCGAGATGCGTTTCGCGCTGGAAACCGGCATCCACCAGTTCAACCTGGAATCGGAGCCGGAGCTGGAGCTGCTGAACCAGGTCGCCGCCGCGCTGGGCGTGGTCGCGCCCGTGGCCGTGCGCTTCAACCCGGATGTGGACGCCAAGACCCACGCCAAGATCACCACCGGCAAGAAGGAGAACAAGTTCGGCATCGAGATCGAGCAGGCGAAGGCGGTCTATGCCCGCGCCGCCGCGATGGCGAATATCGACCCGGTCGGCGTGGCGATGCATATCGGCTCCCAGCTCACCGACCTGGAGCCCTACCGCGCCGCCTATCGCCGCATGGCCGATCTGGTGCGCGGCCTGCGCGCCGAGGGGCACGATATCCGCCGCGTCGATCTGGGCGGCGGCATCGGCATCGACTATAGCGGCGACCATACGGTCGACCTGGACGCCTATGCCGCCATCGTGCGCGACGAGATCGCGCCCCTGGGGGCCGAGCTGCTGTGCGAGCCGGGCCGCCTGCTGGTCGGCAATGCCGGCGTGCTGCTGACCCGCACGGTGTTCGTGAAGCAGGGCACGGCGAAGCGCTTCGTCATCGTCGACGCGGCGATGAACGATCTGATCCGCCCGACCCTGTACGAAGCCTATCACCAGATCGTGCCGGTCGCCGAGGGCGCCTCAGAATCGCCGCATCCGGCCGATATCGTCGGTCCCATCTGCGAGAGTGGCGATTACCTGGGTAAGGATCGCCCCTTGCCGGACGTCGCAGAGGGCGCGTTGCTGGCGATCAAATCCGCGGGAGCCTATGGCGCGGTGATGGGATCGAGCTACAATACTAGATTGATGACGCCGGAAGTTCTGGTGCGGGACGGCGACTATGCCGTTATCCGCCCCCGGCCCAGCTACGAGGAGCTTATCGGCCAGGACCGGATGCCGGACTGGCTATCGCCGCAGCAAGACGCGACGACCCCGGTGAGAGCAAGAGGCGCCGCCTAGACTAGGAGCCAGGATGGACAGACACCCCGCCGACATCCAGCCGACCGCCCCTCAGCCGGGCGGTGGCACAGCTCAATCGGTGGGGATCGGCGGCGGCGTGAAACAGCGCCTCGCCTGGCTCAATTTGTTCTGGGAGGCGCTGTGGCCGGCCCTCTGGCCCAGCGTCGCTGTGGCCGGCCTGTTCCTGGCCCTGGCGCTGTTCGATATCCTGCCCACTCTCGGCTTCTACGCCCATGCGGCGGCGCTGGCCGGCTTCCTCATCGTCTTTATCGGCCTTACCTGGCGCAATCTGCGCCGGCTGCCGCTGCCCGCGCCGGGGGCGGCGCTGCGCCGGCTGGAGACGGCCAGCGGCCTCACGCACCGCCCGCTTTCCGGCCTGCGCGATTCACTCGGCTCCAACCCGAAGGACCCGATGGCCGCCGCCCTGTGGCAGGCGCACCAGACCCGCCTGCGCACTCTGGCGCGCAGCCTGCGCGTCGGCTACCCCTCGCCCGGCCTTGCCCGGCGCGACACGGGAGGGCTGCGCGCGGCGCTCGGCCTGGTGCTGGTGATCGCCGTCGCCATCGGCTGGCCGGATGCCGGCGAGCGGCTGGCGCGCGCGGTGACGCCCTCCTTCACCGGCGGCTCGACGCAGATCGCCCCGCGCCTCGACGCCTGGGTGAACCCGCCCTCCTATACCGGCATGGCGCCGCTCTATCTGCGCAAGGACCAGAACACCGCCGACGCCGCCGGCGGCGCGCTGTCGATCCCGACCGGCAGCAAGCTGCTGGCCCAGGTGCATGGCGGCGAGGGCCAGCCGGCGCTGGTGATCGACGGGCAGCGCACCGCGTTCCAGACAGTCGACCCGATCAACCACCGGCTGGAGCTGGAACTGACCCAGGGCTCCAGCCTGGCCATCGAGCAGAATGGCAAGGTGCTGCAAAGCTGGCAGGTCACAATCGTGCCCGACCGCGCGCCCGACATCGCCTTCGCCAGCGACCCGTCGGAGAGCGAGCGCCATGCGCTGCGGCTGGAATATCGGGCGACCGACGATTACGGGCTGGAAAAAGTCACCGCCAGCATCCGCCGGGTGGCCGAGCAGCAGCCCGAGGCCGCCTTCGTCGGCGAGGAGACCATCGAACTGACCCTGCCGATGCCGGCCCTGGCCCCGAAGCAGGCCCGCGCCGCCGGCTATCATGATTTGACCGCGCATCCCTGGGCCGGCACGCCGGTCGGCGTCACCCTGACGGCCAGCGACGCCATCGGCCAGACCGGGCGGAGCGAGCGCCAGGTGATCGTGCTGCCGGAGCGGGCCTTCAGCCATCCGGTCGCCCGCGCCATCATCGAGCAGCGCAAGCGGCTGACCACCGAACCCGACCAGCGCAAGGGCATCGCCGACCAGCTCGCCGAGATCGCCAGCCGGCCTCAGCTCTATAATCACGACACCGTCGTCTTCCTGGCGCTGAAGACCGCCATCGCCCGGCTGCTGAACCCGCGCAACGGCCCGCAGATCATCGGCGACGCGCAGGCCCTGCTGTGGGACACCGCCCTGCATCTGGAGGATGGCGGCGTCTCCCTGGCCGAACGCGATCTGCGCGACATTCAGCGCCGCTTGCAGGAGGCCCTCGCCCGCGACGCCTCGGACGAGGAGTTGCAGCGGCTGATGGACGAGCTGGAGCGGGCGATGGACCGCTTCCTGGAAGCGATGCAGCAGCAGATGGAGCAGATGGCCGAGCAGGGCATCCAGCCCGAGCCGTTCGACCCGTCGCAGATGCAGCAGATCGACCGCCAGGATTTGCAGCGCATGATGGACCAGATGCGCGAGATGATGCGCTCCGGCGCGCGCGACAAGGCGCAGCAGATGCTCTCCCAGATGCAGCAGATGATGGAGAATCTGCGCGCCGGCATGCAGCAACAGCAGCAGCAACAGGGCAACCAGCAGATGCAGCGGCAAATGCAGCAGATGCAGGAATTGCAGGATCTGACGCGCCGGCAACAGCAATTGCTCGACCAGACCTTCCGCATGCAGCAGCAGATGGAAGGCCAGGGCCAGCAGCAATCCCAGCAGGGCCAGCAACCCGGCGAGCAAGGCCAGCAGGGGCCGCAGCAGGGCCAGCAGAACCGCCAGCAGGGCCAGCAGGGCCGCAGCGGCGATGCCCAGGGTCAGGCCCAGGGACAAGGCCAGCAGCAGGGCCAGATGACCCCGCAGCAGGGCGCCGCCCTACAGGAGGCGCTGCGCCGCGCGCTGGGCGATTTGATGCGCCGCATGGGCGAGGCCGGGGAAATCCCGCGCCAGCTCGGCCAGGCGGAACGCTCGATGCGCGATTCCTCCCAGGCCCTCCAGGGCAACCAGCCGGGCGAGGCCATCCCGTCGGAGAATGAGGCGCTGGACCAGCTCCGCTCCGGCGCGCAGCAGATGGCCGAGCAGATGCAGCAGCAGATGATGGCCGGCCGGCAGCCGGGCCAGCAGGGCCGCGACCAGGCCGGCCAGCGCGGTCAGCAGCGCAGCGACCGCGACCCGTTCGGCCGGCCGCTGAACAATGACGGCAATTTCGCCACCGGCGACGTTCAGGTGCCCGAGGAAGCGGACCTGCAACGCGCCCGCGAAATCTTCGACGAGCTGCGCCGCCGCTCCGGCGACACCAGCCGTCCCGATTACGAACGCGACTATATCGACCGCCTGCTGCGCCGTTTCTGAGGCCCCCCGGATGGCAGGGCTGAGGGGAGCGCCGCCCAATGCTTCGAGACGCCCCTACGGGGCTCCTCAGCATGAGGTCACCAAGTTGCACCGGCAGAACGTCCTGAAATGACCTCACCCTGAGGAGCCGGCGCAAGC
>NZ_LPXN01000016.1 GCF_001618175.1 Oceanibaculum pacificum
CAGCCGCGCACCGCGCGGCGCGTCGCCTCGGCATGGCGGTCGTGGCGGGCGAACACATTCTCCAGCCCTTCCTCCAGCAGCATGTCGATGGCCTCCTTCAGGCCATAGAGCAGGTTGGTGGCCGGGGTGTAGGGGAAGAAGCCCTTGGCGTTGGCGGCCAGCATCGGCTGCCAGTCCCAATAGGCCTTCTGCAGCTTGGCCGTCTTGGCGGCGGCGATGGCCTTGTCGCTGATCGCGTTGAAGGACAGGCCCGGCGGCAGCATCAGCCCTTTCTGCGAGCCGGCGACGGTGACGTCGACACCCCATTCGTCATGCCGGTAGTCGATGGAGGCCAGCGAGGAGATGGTGTCGACCAGCAGCAGCGCCGGATGGCCGGCCGCGTCGATCGCCTTGCGGACCAGCCCGATGCGGCTGGCGACGCCGGTCGAGGTTTCGTTATGCACGGCGCACACCGCCTTGATGGTGTGGCCCTTATCTTCTTTCAGCTTGGCCTCGACCACGGCGGGGTCGACGCCGGTGCGCCAGTCGCCGGCCACGAACTCGACGGTGAGGCCCAGCTTGCCCGCCATTTCCTGCCATAGGGTGGCGAAATGGCCGGTCTCCACCATCAGCACCTTGTCGCCGGGCGACAGGGTGTTGACCAGTGCGCCTTCCCACGCGCCGGTGCCCGAGGCCGGGTAGATGATGACCGGATTCTTGGTCTTGAAGATCGGCTTCAGCCCGTCCAGCACATATTTGCCAAGCTCGCCGAATTCCGGTCCGCGATGGTCCATGGTTGGCGCGTCGATGGCGCGCAACACGCGGTCCGGCACGTTGGTCGGGCCCGGAATCTGCAGGAAATGGCGGCCGGCACGATGGGTCATGGTGGTTATCTTCTCAATTAGGAGGAGCCGTCGCCGGCCCAGTTTCAGAATTTTGCATAGTGCATGCAATTTTACGAAGCCTGTCAAGCCCGAGTCTTGCTGGGCTCCTTGTGCGTTGCAGCAAAACTGGCGTAAAACATGGCATTCTATGCATATCGGATGCGTTGTCGGGAAAGCCTGTTGTTGCATTGAATTTTGCATTCAAAATGCTAGCATTGGCGCGCTCGCTTGCAATCCGCGCGAAAGCGGGCATGTTCCGTCCATCCCGTCCCCCTTCGGAAAGCCGACGCCCGTGTCCGCCATCCAGCCTGTCAGCAAAGCCCCTCCCCGCAAGGCCCGCATCGCGCCGGGCGACAGCGGCCTCGCCGCCCGCCTGCGCCGGGAGATCGAGGGCGACGTGCTGTTCGACGGTTTCAGCCGCGGGCGCTATTCCACCGACGCCTCGATCTACCAGATCGAGCCGCTGGGCGTGGTGGCGCCCCGGCGCGAGCAGGACGTGCTGCGCGCGCTGGACATCGCCCGCGCGGAAGGCGTGCCGGTGCTGCCGCGTGGCGGCGGCACCTCGCAATGCGGGCAGACGGTGAACGAGGCGCTGGTCATAGACCATAGCCGCTTCCTGAACGACGTGATCTCGGTCGATCCTCAGGGCATGACCGCCTGGGTGCATCCCGGCATCACGCTGGACAAGCTGAACAAGCATCTGAAGGGCTACGGCCTGTTCTTCCCGGTCGATATCTCGACCGGCAGCCGGGCCACCATCGGCGGCATGACCGGCAATAACTCCTGCGGCTCGCGGTCCCTGCGCTATGGCAACATGGTACATAATGTCCGCGCCATCGACGCCGTGCTGGCCGATGGCAGCCAGGCGCGCTTCGGTCCGGTGCCGGGCAATCTGGACGGGCTGGGCGGCGACCCCGCCTATATCGCCCTGGTGCAGAAGATGCGGGCGCTGGGTCTGCGCGAGGCCGACGAGATCAGAGCCCGCATCCCGGACATCCTGCGCAAGATCGGCGGCTATAACATCGAGACGATCAAGCCGGAGGGGCACAATATGTCCCATCTGCTGGTCGGCTCCGAGGGCACGCTGGGCTGGTTCCAGCGTATCCAGCTCGACCTCAAGCCGATCCCGCCGCACAAAACGCTGGGGGTGTGCCACTTCCCGACCTTCCGCAAGGCGATGGAGGCCACCCAGCACATTGTGAAGCTGGGGCCGACGGCGGTGGAGCTGGTCGACCGCACGATGATCGACCTGGCGCGCGACATTCCGGCCTTCCGCGAGACGGTCGATAAATTCGTCGTCGGCGAGCCCGACGCGCTGCTGCTGGTCGAATTCGCCGGCGAGGACAAGGCGGCGCAGCTGCGCGGACTCGCCAGCCTGGTCGAGCTGATGGGCGATCTGGGCTTCCCCGGTGCGGTGGTCGAGGCCACCGATCCGAAATTCCAGAGCGAAATCTGGGAAATCCGCAAGCAGGGGCTGAACATCATGATGTCGATGAAGGGCGACGGCAAACCCGTCTCCTTCATCGAGGATTGCGCGGTGCCGCTGGAAGATCTGGCCGACTATACCGAGCGGCTGACCGACATCTTCACCAAATACGGCACCAAGGGCACCTGGTACGCCCACGCCTCGGTCGGCACGCTGCATGTGCGCCCGATCCTGAACATGAAGACCGAGGAGGGCGCCAAAAACATGCGCGCCATCGCCGAGGAAGCCTTCGCCATGGTGCGCGAATACAAGGGCTGCCATTCCGGCGAACATGGCGACGGCATCGTGCGCTCCGAGTTCCATGAGCCGATGTATGGCAGCCGCATTGTCCGCGCCTTCGAGGAGGTGAAGGACAGCTTCGACCCCGAGGGCATGATGAACCCCGGCAAGATCGTCCGCGCGCCGAAGATGGACGATCGCAGCCTGTTCCGCTTCAAACCGGGCTATGCCATCCAGCCCTTGCAGACGGCGCTGGACTGGAACGAGTGGGGCGGCCTCGGCGGCGCGGTCGAGATGTGCAACAATAACGGCGCCTGCCGCAAGGCGGACCCCGGCGTCATGTGCCCCAGCTACCGCGCCACCGGCGAAGAGAAGGACGTGACGCGCGGGCGGGCCAATTCCCTGCGGCTTGCCCTGTCCGGTCAGCTTGGTCCCGACGCGCTGCTGTCGGACGATATGTACCGGACCATGGATCTGTGCGTCGGCTGCAAGGGCTGCAAGCGCGAATGCCCGACCGGCGTCGACATGGCGAAGATGAAGATCGAATTCCTGCATCACTACCGCCGGAAGCATGGGCTGCGCCTGAAGGACCGGCTGGTCGCCTTCCTGCCGCGCTATGCCGGTATCGCCTCAAAGCTGGCGCCGCTGCTGAATCTGCGCGACCGGATTCCGGGATTGCCGCAACTGACCGAAAAGCTGCTGGGCCTCAGCGCCAAGCGCAGCCTGCCGCAATGGCGCACCGACGCCTTCCGCGCCCCCGGCCTCTCCACCGGCCCGGCGGACGGCCAGGCCGTCGTGCTGTTCGTCGATACCTTCAACCGCTATTTCGATGCGGAGAATGCCCGCGCCGCCGTCGTCGTGCTCACCGCCGCCGGCTACCGGGTGCATTTCGCCCTGCCGCCGAAGGACAAGCCGCTATGCTGCGGGCGTACCTTCCTGGCGGCCGGGCTGGTCGACGAGGCGAAGGCTGAAGCGCGCCGCATGCTGGACGCGCTGAAACCCTATATTGAGGCCGGCGTGCCGGTGCTGGGGCTGGAGCCGTCCTGCCTGTTCACCCTGCGCGACGAGTTCCGCTCGATGCATCCGGGCGCGGAATCCGACGCGCTGGCGGCCCAGGCGATGCTGCTGGAGGAGTTCCTGGCCGCCGAATCGCGCGCCGGCCGGCTGAAGCTGGCGTTGCAGCCCATTGCCGCTGGCAAGGCGCTGCTGCACGGCCATTGCCACCAGAAGGCCTTCGCCGCCATGCCGGCGGTCCAGCAGGTGCTGAAGCTGGTGCCGGGCCTGACTGTGGAGACCATCGAGAGTTCGTGCTGCGGCATGGCCGGGGCCTTCGGCTATGAGGCGGAGCATTACGACGTGTCGATGAAGATGGCCGAGGCCTCGCTGCTGCCGGCCATCCGCAAGGCCGATGCGAACGCCATCCTGGTCGCCGACGGCACCTCCTGCCGGCATCAGATTCACGATGGGGCGGCGCGCGAGGCGGTGCATGTCGTGCGCGTGCTCGAAATGGCGCTGGCGAAGGCGTAGGATGGGCCATGGCCACCGTCATCCCCGATAGCACGCCCGAACAGGATTCCGGACAGCGCATCGCCCGCCGCTCGCTGCATGACGAGGTGGTGGAGCGGCTGCGCGACCTAATCGTCGAGGGCGAGCTGGAGCCTGGCAAGCGTGTGCCCGAACGGGTGCTGTGCGAGCGTTTCGGCATTTCCCGCACGCCGCTGCGCGAGGCGCTCAAGGTGCTGGCATCCGAAGGGCTGGTCGAGCTGCTGCCCAATCGGGGCGCTGTGGTCGCCCCGCTGACCGTGGTGGAGCTGGACGAGATCATCGAGGTGATGGTGGCGCTGGAAGGGCTGGCCGGCCTGCTGGCGGCGTCCCGCATGAGCGATGCCGGCATCGTCGAGGTGAAGGCCCTGCATTACGAGATGCTGGCCTGCCACGCGCGCGCCGATCTGCACAGCTATTTCAAGCTGAACCAGGCGATCCATCTGGCGATTATCGAGGGGGCCGGCAACGCCACGCTGGTCCAGACCTACGGGGCCCTGAACGGCCGCATCCGCCGCTTCCGCTACATGGCGAACCTGTCGGGCGCGCGCTGGGACCACGCCGTGGCCGAGCATGAGGAAATCCTCGCCGCCCTGACCCGGCGCGATTCCGCGCTGCTCTCCCGCCTGCTGTCGGACCATCTGCGCAACAAGTACCAGCACCTGAAACAAGCCTACGAAGCCGAGGCGCAAGCAGCGGAGTAAAAGGCGGGCGAACATGTGCCGTCCTTCCCTCCGCCCTCTTCCCTCTCTTGCCGCAAAATTCGACTCAACCTATGCGGGCATAGCCGCTATTCTGCTCGCATGCCGGAAAAGCGCGATCTGACGGGGGCCATCGACGCCGAGTTCACGGAGCTGGAGGCGGCCGACTTCGCCGACAATCTGGAGACGCGCTGCCCGGTTGTGCTGGTGCTCGACATATCGGCCTCGATGGACGGCCCGGCGATTGCCGAGCTGAATGACGGGCTGGCTGCGTTCCAGGCGGAGGTGGCGGCCGATCCGCTGGCGCGCCTGAGGCTCGACCTTGCCATCGTTACCTGTGGCGGTGGCATCGGGGTGGCCAAGCAATTCTCGCCGATCGACGCATTCGCGCCGCCCCGGCTGGAGGCGGCGGGCGATACGCCGCTGGGCGGGGCGCTGCTGACCGCGCTGGACATGCTGGAGGCACGCAAGCGGCTCTATCGCGAGGCGGGCGTGCCCTATCATCGGCCCTGGCTGTTCCTGATCTCCGACGGCGCGCCGACCGATGGCGAACTGTGGCGCGAGGCGGCGGCCGCGATCCAGGACGGCGAGACCGGCAAGAAGCTGGCCTTCTTCGCCATCGGCGTCGGCGGGGCGGATTTTGATCTGCTGGCACAGATATCGCCGCCCACAAAGCCGCCGCTGAAGCTGAAGGGCGTGCGCTTCGGCGCGCTGTTCCGCTGGCTCTCCAGCTCAATGCGGCGGCTGTCGACGGCGCGCATCGATCCCGACCGGCTGGAGCTGCCGCCGGTCGATGGCTGGGTCGCCAAGCCGTGATCCTGACCGAGCGGGCGACCGGCCAGCCGGTCGAAATAGGCGCGCTGCTGGCCGAGGGCGGGGAGGGGCGCATCCACCGCACCGACCGCCCGGGCGTGGTGGCGAAGCTGTATCACCATATCGAGGCCGCGCCCGCCGGCAAGCTGGCGGCGCTGCTGGCGATTCAGCCGGTGGCCGGCATTGCCTGGCCGCTCGCCCTGCTGACCGACAGGGGCCGAATCATCGGCTATTTGATGAACGAGGTGGCGGACGCCCAGCCGCTCACCGTGCTGGCCAGCCCGCGCCTGCGCCGGCAGCAGGCCCCCGGCTTCACCTGGTTCTACCTGCATGCGGCGGCGCGTGATCTGGCGCGCATCGTCGGCGCGGCGCAGGCGGCCGGCCTGGTGGTTGGCGATTTGAAGCCGGAGAATGCGCTGATCGACGCCCGCGGCCGGGTCACGCTGGTCGATGCCGATTCGATGCAGCTTGCCGGCCATCCCTGCGCGGTCGGCGCGGAAGGGTTCCTGGCGCCCGAGCTGGTCGGGGCCGAACTCGCGACGGTCGAGCGGACGGCCGATCATGACGGCTTCGCGCTGGGCGTGCTGGTGCATCTGCTGCTGCTGGGGCATCACCCTTTCGCCGGCGTCTGGCGCGGGCCGGGCGATCCGCCGGGGCTGGACGCGCTGGTGAAGGCCGGCCATCTGCCCGGCCTGGCGGTCAGCCCGCAGCGGCCCGGCCCCTTCGCCGTCGGCCCGAACGCGCTGCATCCGGCGTTGCGCGGGCTGTTGCGGCGCTGCTTCGTCGACGGGCATCGACGCCCGGCCCTGCGTCCCACAGCGGCGGAATGGGCGGCGGCGCTGACCCTGGCGCTGGACGATCTGGTGCTGTGCGACCGCGCGCCGACGCATTTTCGCGCCGCCGCCGCCGGCCCGTGCCCCTGGTGCGCGCGGGGAAACTTCCCCCCGCCGCCGGATCCGGCGGCGCCGCGCGCGCTGGTCGCCGCCCTGCTGCATCGCGCCATCGATGCCGGCGACCTGCCGCGCCAGGCCTTCCTGTGGGCGCATCATCGCTTCGCCGCCGGCTTCGAGGCGCAGCGGCCGGCGCTGGACGAACTCGCCGAGGCCTTGCCGGTGGCCCAGCGGCTGCGTCATCTGACTGAGCGCGCGCCCGACGATGCGGAGGCCATCGCCCTGGCCTGGCGGAAGCTGTCGCCGGCCGGGCGCGCGCTGGGGAACGCCCTGGTGCCCGATCTGACAGAACTTGCCGCGCGGGCGGAGGCGCGGCTGGCGGCGCTGGCGGCGTTACGTCGGGCCTTTGGCGAGGGCATCGCCACGCCCGGCCAAGCGGCGGCGTTGCGCGCCGCCTTCGCCGAGGCGGAGGCGGCTTTCGGGCCGGGCAGCCGGTTCCTGCGGCCCTATGCCCGGCGGGCGGCGGAAGCCGCCGCGCTGCTGCAGGACGCATCGGCAGGTGACTTCGGCTGAAAGCAGGGTAGAATCGCTGTCGGTCCGGGACCTCCCCGGCTTATGACAGGGGTGCAATGGCCGCCGAGCGTGAGCAGCGGGGAAAGGAGCCGGGACGGCGGCGCTATTCCCAGGACGATATCGATGAGGTGCTGACGCGCCACAAGGCGTTCCTGCAGCGTCATCGCGGCGGCATGCGGGCCAATCTGAAAATGGCCGATCTGTCCTATCTGGATTTCTCCAACGCCGATCTGTCGGATGCCGATCTGACCGGCGCGAAGCTGATCGGCGCCAATCTGCAAAACACCCGGTTCCACGGCTCCACCCTGTTCGCCGCCGACCTCAGCAGCGCCAACATGGACGGCGCTGACATCGTGAAGTCCGACCTGCGCGGCGTGCGCATGCGCAAGGCCAGCCTGATCGGCGCGAAAGTGGTGGATTCCGACCTGCGCGACGGGCTGCTGTTCAATTCCTCGCGCGGCGAGCTGACGCCGCTGGATTACGATGCCGGCACCTCGACCGATGCCCGCTCGATCAATGCGCGCAATGCCGACCTTACCGGCTCCAAGCTCTCGAACGCCTTCATCGTGCAGAGCGACCTGACCGACGCGGTGATGCGGAACGCCAAATTCATCCGTGCCGACATGTCGAAGGCCAACATGACCGGTTGCAACCTGCTGGGCGCGGACCTGTCGCACGCCAATCTGGAAGGCGCCATTCTGCATGGCGCGATCATGAGCCAGGCGACGCTGCTATCGACCAATCTGAAGAGCGCCGATCTGATGGGCGCGATCCTGGATGCGGTCGATCTGTCGGTCGCCAATACCGACAATGCCCGCATGGTGCGCCGGCTGGAGGCGCTGACCGTGGTGCTGAAGCAGGCGGTCAGCGAGCATGTGAGCTGGATCGAGACCGGCGGGCGCGAGGGCAAACGGGCCGATTTCTCCGAAATCGACATGACCGGCGAGAATCTGAACGACCTGAATTTCGCCGGCGCGAAGATGACGTTCGTGGTGCTGCGGCGCGCCAGCCTCATCAAGGCCAGCATGCTGATGGCCGACCTGTCCTTCGCCGATCTGCGCGATGCCGACCTGTCCTATGCCGATCTGCGCGGCGTGAACCTGTCGCGCGCCACGCTGAGCGGGGCGAAGCTGATCGGCGCGCGCATCGGCCCGGTGCCCATCGAGGGGGCGACGATCAGCAACTGGCCGTCCAAGCTGGCGCATGCCCGGCTCGACCATTGCGACCTGTCGGGCGCTGAGCTGCCGCTGGCCGATCTGGAGGCGGCGGACTTGTCGAACGCCATCCTGCGCGGTGCCAATCTGACGGACGCCGTGCTGCTGGACGCCACCCTGACCAATGCCGATCTGCGCGGCGCCATCCTGAACGGCGCCGATGTGCGCGGCGCCATCGGCCTGCCGCGCGGCTGACGCGCCAACCCGGCAGATTTTGCCGGGGGACGGTAGCAGAATCTGCCGCCCAGGGCGTTTCCGGCCCGGCCAACCCGGCCCCGGCGACCTCGCTCGCCCCCGGCAATATCGTTGAAAAGTCACGAGATTCCGCACTTGGCCTGCGGATTGCTGCTGTTCGGTCGACCTAATGTGTGAGGTGCGACCCATGGACCTGCCATCGATCGATCGCGTTTACGGCGACACCCCCTCCGCGTCGGCTGCCAGCCGGGCGGGCAAGGGTGGGGAGGGCGCGTTCGACTCCTACCTGAAGCAGGCGGTGAACCGCCGCGAGGACGATAGCCGCGCCGAGGCGCGTCGTTCCCAGGAGCATCGCACCCAGGAGCATCGTACCCAGGCGGATCGCCCTCAGGCGGATCGCCCTCAGGCGGATCGCCCTCAGGCGGATCGCCCTCAGGCGGATCGCCCTCAGGCGGATCGCCCTCAGGCGGATCGCCCTCAGGCGGATCGCCCTCAGGCGGATCGCCCTCAGGCGGATCGCCTCCAGGAGGATCGCAACCCCACGCGGCGCGCCGATGACCGTAATGGCGTCAATGCCAAGCGGGCCGATAAACCGGTCGAGCGCGACTCCGCGCCGGCGGAGCGGAGCATCGTCGCAAAATCCAGCGAGGAGCCGCGCCGCGCCGACAAGGCGGCCGCTAAAGCCAGCCCCGCCGCCGAGCAGACGTCCGAGACGCCGCCGGCTCCGGCCGAACAGCCGGCGGCGCAGCAACAGGCCAAGGACGTGCCGGCGAACGATGCCAACACCCCCGAAGCCGCTGCCGACGGCAAGCCGACCGGGACCGTTGCCGAAGCGACGCCGGAGAGCGGCCAGTCCGCTCAGCCGCCGGCCGATCAACCTCCGGCAGGCGGGCAGTCCGCCCTGGCCGATGTGCCCGGTGCTGCGCAAAGCGCGCAGGCGCAACCGACGAGCGGCGCCGATATGCCGCCCGTACCGGCGGATACG
This sequence comes from Oceanibaculum pacificum, assembly GCF_001618175.1. GTDB lineage: Bacteria > Pseudomonadota > Alphaproteobacteria > Oceanibaculales > Oceanibaculaceae > Oceanibaculum > Oceanibaculum pacificum. The sequence continues at coordinate 9,482 of NZ_LPXN01000016.1, forward strand.
CCGAAACCCGTCGCGGTCGGCGATGTCGCCCAGGCCGGCGCAGCGCCCCCCGCTGGTGATGCCGCTGGCGATTCCGTTGGCGATGCCACGTCGCAAGCCGCGCAGCAGACGACTCAGGCGACTGCCCCGTCAGCCAATACTCAAGCGGCGGCTGCCCAGGCTGCCGCCGCGGCTGGCCAGGCAGGGACACAACCGGGCGGCCAGCCGCCAGGGCAGCCAGGCTTGGAGCCAGGCTTGGAGCCAGGATTAGAGAGCGTGTTGACGGGCGCGGTTTCCAGCGATCCCGCAGCGTCTCAGACGGCCGCCAACAGCAATCAGCCGCAGACGGCAGCCCAGGGTAGTAACCAGGGTAGCACCCAGGGCGCGGTCCAGGCCGCGGCATCGCAGGGCGGTAATCAGAATGCCGGCGGCCAGCCGCAGCAGGGCGATGCGAATGTCGCCCAGCAGGCCCAGGCCGCCGCCGACAGCCAGCCGCAGCAGGGCGCGAACGGCCCCGCCGCCGCCGGTTTCGCGGCGGTGCTGGCGAAGGCGCAGGGCGGCAAGTCCGCGACCGGCGCCGCCACGCCCACCGAGGGCGGCGGGG
>NZ_LPXN01000017.1 GCF_001618175.1 Oceanibaculum pacificum
GCGTCTCGAAGCATCGGGCCGCCTGGCTCCAATCAACGCGCATCTTGTAAGCGCGGGCGGTTCCGCATACCTCAATCGCTCATCCACTCAGGGAGACCGCCTTATGCTCATCGTCACCACCGACCGGATCGAGGGTCGCCAGATCGCCGAATATCTCGGCGTCGTCACCGGCGAGGCCATCATCGGCGTGAATATCTTCCGTGATATGTTCTCCGGCATCCGCGACATTGTCGGCGGCCGGGTCGGCGGCTACCAGGCGGCGCTGGGCGATGCCCGCGAGCATGCCTTCGAGGATCTGCGCGAAGCGGCGCAGAAGCTGGGGGCGAACGCGGTGATCGGCGTCGATTTGGATTACGAGGTGCTGGGCAAGGAGAACGGCATGCTGATGGTCAGCGTGAACGGCACCGCCGTCCGCCTGACCTAAGCCGCGAAGCGCAGCGATATGCGGCCCAGCGTGCCGTAATCCGCCTCCACCGCATCGCCCGGCGCGATGGGCAGCGGCACCAGGCAGGTGCCGGTGGTGACGATCTGCCCGGCCTTCAGCCCAATGCCCAGGCCGGACAGCTCGTTGGCGATCCAGGTCAGCGCGATGCGCGGATCGCCCAGCACGTTGGAGCCGCGGCCCTCGCGCGTCACCGTGTCGGCCACCATGCCCCGCACCTTGTGCGCCGCCAAATCCAGCTCGCGCCAGGCCGGCGGGCAGGCATCGCCCAGCACGAAACAATGGGCGCAGGCATTGTCGGCGATCAGGTTCGGCCCGCCCATCCTGGCGAAATCGGCGAATCGGGAATCCGGGATTTCTAGCGCGGTGTGCAGGCTGTCGACCGCGCGCAGCACCTCTTCCTGGGTGTAGGCTTGCTCGCGCGGCGCCAAATCCTGGCCGAAGCGGAAGGCGAATTCCGGTTCCGCCACCGCCATGCGGTTGGCGCCGAAGGGCTGCTCGGAGCCGGCGGGCCAGACCTGCTCGGCCAGGATGCGCCCGGCCAGCGGCCCGTCGACGCCGATATGTCGCTGGCCGTCGCGGCTGGTCGCGGCGATCTTCCAGCCGAACAGCGGCTTTTTGCTGCGGGCCTCCAGGCGGGCCTGAATGGCGTAACCATCGGCGCGGGTCCGGGGCGTTAGCGCCTCGGGCAGGGCGTCCAGCACGGCGCCGCGCCGCCAATGGTCATAAATCAGGTCGGCGGCCTGTTGGCTCGAAGACGCATCCTGCATGGCGGACTCCGTTCATTATTATTTACGATTCTCGCGATATCATCCCGATTCATGGGAATGGGGTCAAATCTTCAAACGGCCACCAGTAATTGTTGATATGCGGGGGATTGGTCTATATCTTTACGATAATGTTCATTTGAACATACCGTTTCCGGGAAGAACTGCTTGAGATGTCCGCACAATCGCGTTCCCTGTTGAAATCCGTTCCGTCGCACGGCGATGCCTCGGAGGAGCTTGCGCTGTTGCTGCAGGCGGTGAAGCAGGTGCGCGCGAATCCCGGCCTGTCGCCCCGCACCGCGAAGCTGATCGCGGGCGGAACGCCGAAAATGGCGCAGAAGCTGGTCGAAGAGGCGGCCGAGGTGGCCATCGAGGCGGTGCGCGGCGACCGCGCGACCACGATCAACGAGGCGGCCGACCTGCTTTATAACCTGACCGTGCTGTTGTCGGAGCTGGATATCGACCCGTCCGACGTGTGGGCCGAGATGGCGCGCCGCCGCGAACGGCTCGGCATGGCCGAGAAATTGCCGAAAGTCGGCAAGCCGGAATAATCCGGTTCAGGAAGCCAGCCTGTGGTCGTCGGCAGGCCCGATCCGCAGCCGTAACGCCTCCGCCGCCCGCTGCACCTGCCCGACATCGCGATATTGCTGGCGTTCCAGGGCGCTGTAGCGGCGGTCCGCGGCGACGAAGTGGAAAACGCCGCCATCGCGGATCGCCACCCCTGCATCGTGCTGATCGACTTCGATAACGTAGGCCTCGTTACGTGCCTGAAGCATGAACCCGGTTTCCTGTGGTGCCGTGCATGGCCGGATAACGAAACGGTATCCGAGGAGGAAAAGACCTTGTAATTCCAGCTCTCTAACGTGGGGAGGCGGGATTTGGTTCACCGAATAATTAACCGTGTTGCGCCGGCCCTCTGCCGACGCGGCGGACTATACAGGCAAGATAATTTCCGCATTGTGACAGGATCGCCCTAAGGCGTGAATTTTCCGTGTCAGATCAGCCGATTGTGCCGCCATCTTCCTTGACGAAGCGGCCGATGGCCGGGTTCGGCAGAACCTCCAGCACCAGCTCGGACGGCCGGCACAGCCGCACGCCCTTCGGCGTGACCACGAAAGGCCGGTTGATCAGGATCGGGTGCGCCAGCATCGCGTCGAGCAGGGCGTCGTCGTCGATGGCGGGGTCGTCCAGGCCGAGTTCGGCGCACAGCGGCTCCTTCGCGCGCAATGCCGCGCGCACCGTCAGGCCGGCGGCGGCGATCAGCGCCAGCAGCATTGGCCGGCTTGGCGGGGTTCGCAGATACTCGATAATCGCCGGCTCCTCGCCGCTCTGCCGGATCATCGCCAGCGTGTTGCGCGAGGTGCCGCATTTCGGGTTGTGGTAGACGGTGATGCTCATGGCGGGGTCTCAATCGGCGGGGAAGAAGCGCTGGGTGCGGTTGGCCAGCGCCACCAGGGACAGCATGACCGGCACTTCGACCAGCACGCCGACCACGGTCGCCAGCGCCGCGCCGGAGTTCAAGCCGAACAGGCTGATCGCCACCGCCACCGCCAGCTCGAAGAAGTTCGAGGTGCCGATCAGCGCGCAGGGGGCGGCGATGCGGTAGGGCACCTTCCACGCCCAGGCGGCGACATAGGCCAGCGCGAAGATGCCGTAGGATTGCAGCAGCAGCGGCGCGGCGATCATCGCGATCACCAGCGGGCGGTCCAGGATCACCTGGCCCTGGAAGCCGAACAGCAGCACCACCGTGGCCAGCAGGCCGATCACGGAGAGCGGCTTCACGCCGGCCGTGAAGCGCGCCACCGCCGCAGGGGAGGAGAGCCGCCGCCGGCTCAGAGCGCCGGCCGCCAGCGGGATCACGACATAGAGAAAAGTCGCCAGCAGCAGCGTCTCCCACGGCACGGTAAGGTCGGTCACGCCGAGCAGGAAGGCGACGATGGGGGCGAAGGCGAAGATCATGATGACGTCGTTGACCGAGACCTGCACCAGCGTATAGGTGGCGTCGCCCTTGGTCAGTTGCGCCCAGACGAACACCATGGCGGTGCAGGGGGCGGCCCCCAGCAGGATCAGCCCGGCGATATATTGCTGGGCATCGGCCGGCGCGATCCAGTCGGCGAAAACCAGCTCGAAGAACAGCACGCCCAGCGCCGCCATGGTGAAGGGCTTCACCAGCCAGTTCACCACAATGGTGAGGATCAGTCCCTTCGGCTTGTCGCCAATATGGCGCAGGCTGGCGAAGTCGACCGCCACCATCATCGGATAGACCATCGCCCAGATCAGCACCGCGACGACCAGATTGACCGAGGCATATTCCAGCCGGGCCAAGGTCTCGAACAGGCCGGGGACCAGCGCGCCCAGCGCGATGCCGGCCAGGATACAGCCAGCGACCCAGAGCGAGAGATATTTCTCGAACGTGCCGATGCCGCCCGGGGCCGGGGCTTTGGTCTGCGTCGTGCTTGTCATGGCGGGTCCGGAATGTCAGCAGCAGGCGATGGCGTCGAGCAGTGGCCGGCAGGCTTCCGGCTTGCCGCCGCAGCAATCTTCCATGAGGAAGCCGAGCAGGGCGCGCATGCCCTCAAGATCGGCGCGGTAGCGGATGCTGCGGCCCTCGCGGCTGGCCTGGATCAGCCCCGCGCGGCTCAGCACCGCCAGATTGGTCGATAAGGTGTTCTGCCGGACATCCAGCCGGGCCGCGATGTCGCCGGCATGCAGCCCCTCGGGTCCCGCCTGGACGAGCAGGCGGAAAACATCCAGCCGGATATCCTGGGCGAGCGCCGACAGACTCTCGATGGCGTTTTTCTTATCCATACTTCAAGAAGTATAGAAATAATTAAGTGCTGTCAACTGCCGATCAAGCGGCCCGCATCAGCGACAGCACATGCGCGGCGACGGCCTTGCCCAGCGCGTCGAGATCGTAGCCGCCTTCCAGGGCGGAGACGAGGCGGCCCTGGCAATGGCGGTCGGCCAGGGCCATCAGCTTTTCGGTGATCCAGGTGAAATCCTCGGTCTCCAGGCTCAGATTGGCCAGCGGGTCGCGGCGGTGGCCGTCGAAGCCGGCGGAGACGATCAGCAGGCCCGGCGCGAAATTATCCAGGAGGGGCAATATATGCCCCTCCCAGGCCGCGCGGAACTCGGCGCTGCCGGCGCCGGGCGGCAGCGGCACGTTAACGATATTGCCGGCGACGCCCCGCTCCCGCGCCGAGCCGGTGCCGGGATAGAGCGGCGATTGATGGCTGGAGGCGTAGAACAGGCCGGGATCGGCCTCGAAGATCGCCTGGGTGCCCTGGCCGTGATGCACGTCGAAATCGACCACGGCGATGCGCGCCACGCCCCAGCGTTCGCGGGCATGCAGGGCGGCGACGGCGACATTGTTGAACAGGCAGAACCCGCCCGGCTCCTGCTGGGCGGCATGATGCCCCGGTGGGCGCACGGCGGCGAAGGCGCTGCGGGCCCAGCCCTCCATCACCGCATCGACGGCGGCCACGGCGGCCCCGGCGGCGCGCAGCGCGGCCGCCACGCTGTGCGCGCCCATGAAGGTGCTGTCGTCGATCTGCACCAGCTCCCGCGCGGCGGGGCGGATGTCCAGGATCGCCTCGACATAGGGCAGCGGATGCACGCGGGCCAATTGCTCCAGGGTCGCTTCCGGCGCGGTTTCGCGCAGCAGCGGCGCGAAGGCTTCCTCTTCCAGGGCGGCCAGCACGGCGCGCAGACGGTCGGCCGATTCCGGATGGTGCGGCCCGGTTTCGTGCTCCAGGCATATCGGGTGTGTGATCAGCGCGGTCGTCATGCGGGCGGCTCCTTTCCGCGCATCCTATCGGCATGGGCGGGGCGGCGGAAGTGTCGCAGGACAAATCGCCCCATAGCCCCGGCTTGGCCAGGTGCGGTATTCGCCGTAGAGTTGTGCGGTCGCAAGGGAGCGAGGGCTGAGATGTTCGAGACGTTAGACGCGACGATGCTGGCGCGAATCCAATTCGCCTTCACGGTATCGTTCCACATCGTCTTCCCAGCCTTCTCCATCGGCCTCGCCAGCTATCTGGCGGTGCTGGAGGGGCTATGGCTGTGGAAGAAGGACGAGGCCTATCTGAAGGTCTTCAATTACTGGAAGATCATCTTCGCCGTCACTTTCGGCATGGGCGTCGTCTCCGGCATCGTGATGAGCTACCAGTTCGGCACCAACTGGAGCGTTTTCTCCGACAAGGCCGGGCCGGTGATCGGCCCCTTGATGGGCTATGAGGTGCTGACCGCCTTCTTCCTGGAAGCCGGATTCCTGGGCGTCATGCTGTTCGGCCTGAAACGGGTCGGCCCGAAGCTGCATTTCATGGCGACGCTGATGGTCGCCATCGGCACGCTGATGTCGGCCTTCTGGATCCTGTCGGTGAATAGCTGGATGCACACGCCGGCCGGCTACGCGATCAACGATGTCGGCCAGTATGTGCCGGCCGATTGGTGGGCCATCGTGTTCAATCCGTCCTTCCCGTACCGGCTGGTGCATATGGTGCTGGCGGCGTATCTGACGACGGCCTTCGTGGTCGGCGCGGTCGGCGCCTGGCATGTGCTGAAGGATGACGGCCGCGACCGGGGCGCGCGCATCATGTTCTCGATGGCGCTGTGGATGGCCGCGCTGGTCTCGCCCTTGCAGATCCTGGCCGGCGACTTCCATGGGCTGAACACGCTGGAACATCAGCCGGCCAAGGTGGCGGCGATGGAGGGGCATTACGACACCCATGCCGGCGCGCCGCTGATCCTGTTCGGCCTGCCCGACGACGAGGCGGAGGTGATGCGCTACGCCGTCGAGGTGCCGAAACTGGGCTCGCTGATCCTCACCCATAGCTGGGATGGCGAGGTGAAGGGGCTGAAGGAATGGCCGAAGGAGGATCGCCCCCCGGCCGAGATCGTGTTCTGGAGCTTCCGCATCATGGTCGCCATCGGCTTCGCCATGCTGGGCGTCGGGCTGTGGAGCCTGTACCGGCGCTGGCGCGGCGGGCTGTATGACGATAAATGGCTGGCCCGCGCGGCGGTGATCATGGGCCCCAGCGGCTTCGTCGCCGTGCTGGCCGGGTGGATCACCACCGAGGTCGGCCGCCAGCCCTATACGATCTACGGGCTGCTGCGCACCGCCGATTCGGTGTCGCCGCTGGAAGCGCCGGCCGTCGCCAGCTCCCTGATCGCCTTCATCATCGTCTATTTCGCGGTGTTCGGCGCCGGCGTGTTCTATTTGCTGCGGCTGATGCGCCGCAAACCGGATATCGGCTTCGACGACGAGGATATCGGGCCGACCCGCACGGCCGGCATCACGCCGGCCCCGGCGGTCGATGCGGACCGTGTCATGAACCCGGCGGAATAGGGAGGGCAGGGCCATGGAAATCGATCTCGCCTTCATCTGGGCCGGCCTGATCGCCGTCGCCGTGCTCGCCTATGTCATTTTGGACGGGTTCGACCTCGGCGTCGGCATCCTGTTCCCGTTCTATCCGGAGGAGCATGACCGCAACCTGATGATGAATTCCATCGCCCCGGTCTGGGACGGCAACGAGACCTGGCTGGTGCTGGGCGGCGGCGGATTGCTGGCGGTGTTTCCGCTGGCCTACGCCACCATCATGCCCGCGCTCTACGCGCCGCTGATCGCCATGCTGCTGGCGCTGATCTTCCGCGGCGTCGCCTTCGAGTTCCGCTGGCGCACCAAGCGCGGCAAATTCCTGTGGGACTGGGCGTTCGCCGGCGGCTCGCTCGTCGCCACCTTCGCGCAGGGCGTGGCGCTGGGCGCGCTGGTGCAGGGCATCAAGGTGGAGAACCGCGCCTATGCCGGCGGCTGGTGGGACTGGCTGACGCCGTTCAGCCTGCTGACCGGGGCGGCACTGGTGGTCGGCTACGCGCTGCTGGGGTCGACCTGGCTGGTGATGAAAACCGCCGGCGACATCCAGGCGAAGGCCCGCCTGCAGGCGCGGCTGACCGGCATCGGCACGCTGGGGCTGATCGGCGCGGTCAGCCTGTGGACGCCGTTCCAGAACCTGGTCTATCTGGAACGCTGGTTCGCCTGGCCGGCGATGCTCTATTCCGGCATCGTGCCGGTGCTGGTGTTGCTGTGCGCCTTCCTGCTGTTCACCGGCCTGGCAGGCAAGCGCGATTACGTGCCGTTCCTGGCCTCGCTGGGGATTTTCGTGCTGTGCTATATCGGCATCGGCATCAGCTTCTATCCCTATATGGTGCCGCCCAGCCTGACCATCTGGGACGCCGCCGCGCCGGATGACAGCCTTGGCTTCCTGCTGGTTGGCACGGTGTTCCTGCTGCCGATGATCCTGGGCTACACCGCTTATGCCTACTGGGTGTTCCGCGGCAAGGTGGACCCGGATGAGGGCTACCATTGAACTGGTCGCGGCTTGGCTGGTTCGTGCTGCTGTGGGCCGGCGGCGTGGCGACGGTGAGCGTGATTGGCTTCGCGATCAAGCTGTGGCTCGGCGCTTAAGCATCCGTTGACGAAACCGGTGCGCTGAGCGAACGTTCCGCCTCTCCGGTGGGAAGGATGGGGCAATGAAGAACAAGCGTTCCGGCCTGTCGCGCCGCGCGGCGCTGCAAGGCGGGATGGCGCTGGGCGGGGTGGCTCTGGGCGCAATGGCGGGCGGGGCGCTGATGGCGCCGCCGACGCTGGCGCAGAGCGCGGGCAAGAAGCGGATCGTCGTCGGCACGCATGGCGGCGATTATGCCCGTTTGCTGGCCAAGAATGTCGATGAGCCCTTCCTCATTCCGAAAGGCTGGACCGTCGTGCAGGACCAGGCTGGCGATCCGCAGCGCCGGACCAAGATGCTGGCCGACAAGCGGCTGGCGCGCGGCCCTGTCGATTTGCACGCCCTGTCGGCCGTGAACATGTACCAGCTGCATCAGGCCGAGGTGACCGCGGAAATCGACTACGAGAAGTTGAAGAATGCCCGCTATCTCCTTGAACCGCTGAAATATCCTTACGGCGTCGCGCATCTCTATTCAGGCATTGTCGGGGTCTATAACCCGGCCCTGATCGCGCCCGTTCCTACCAGCTACAAGGATATCTTCGACCCGAAATGGGGCGACAAGCTCGCGCTGATCGATAAGCAATATCAATATACGCTGGTCGCCGCCGCGCTGGCCGCCGGGGGCAGCGCCAACGATCTGGAGCCAGGCCAGCAGCTTCTGCTGGACTGCAAGAAGGCCGGCATGCGGCTCTATCCGAACCCGGAGGATTTCGCCCAGGCCATGAAGGCCGGGACGGTCGGCATCGGCATCGCCATGAAGGCGCGCATCGTGCAGTGGCAGAATGCCGGCCTGCCGATTGCGGCGGCGACGCCGGGTGAAGGGGCGCTTGCCTTCGTCTCCGGCTTCGTCATGCCGCGGAACGCGCCCAACAAGGCCGGCGCTTACGCCTATCTGGACGCCATCCTGGAGAAGGGCGCGCAGGAAGCCTTCGCCGTCGATTTCGGCTATAACCCGACCGTCACCAACGCCGTCGTGCCGCCGGCCTTGAATGCGCGCATCGGATTCACGCCCCAGGAGATCGCGCGGCTGGTCGATCTCGACTACGCCTTCATGGACGAGAACGACGCCAGCTTGCGCGATTGGTGGGAAGGGGAGTTGAAGGCAAAATAACGATATTTTAGTGTATATTTTTAAATATGCATAATTTGAGTGTTATTTTTTCATTGACCTTGTCGATTCCAGTAAATATTTTATATCCAGATTTCAGTGGTGATTTGAGCCGACCGGCTTGCGGCCACGTAAAATAACACGCTAAAAGGTCGGAGTTCGCCCCGAACCCTGACCCGTCGCGTCAGGTTTTTTTGGTCAGCCGGTCCTCGAATCCGTCCCTATGGAGATGGACCGGCGATGACGAAAATTCACGTTATTCATGAAAATTCCACCTGGGTAGAGCCGCTGGCCGCCGCCTTCGAGGCGCAGGGCCTGCTCTGGGCCGACTGGCATCTGGGCGAGGGCGATTTCGACCTGGGCAGCCCGCCGCCGGAGGGCGTGTTCTACAATCGCATGAGCGCCTCGTCGCATACGCGCGGCCATCGCTATTCGGCGGAATATACCGCCGCCGTGCTGGCCTGGCTGGCGCGCCATGGCCGGCGGGTGGCGAACGGCTCCCCGGCGCTGGATCTGGAGATCAACAAGGCGCGGCAATATGCGGCGCTGGAGGCGGCCGGCATTCGCACGCCGCGCACCGCCGTGGTGTTGGGCAAGCACCGCATCGCGGAAACCGCGCGCCGCAGCTTCGGCGCGGGCCCGGTGATCCTGAAGCCGAACCGGGGCGGCAAGGGCCTGGGCGTCCAGCTGTTCCAGACTGTCGGCGCGCTGGAAGCCTATCTGGAAAGCGACGCCTACGAGGCTTCTGCCGATGGCATCCATCTGCTGCAGCAATATGTGAAGGCGCCGGAGCCCTACATCATCCGCGCCGAATTCATCGGCGGGCGTTTCCTCTATGCCGTGCGGGTTGATACCAGCGACGGGTTCGAACTGTGCCCGGCCGATGCCTGCCCCATCGGCGACGCCTTCTGCCCGGCCGGCGAGGCGCCGGCGGCGACGCGCCCGAAATTCGAGATCGTCCACGGCATCGCCCCGTCGCTTCAAGCGAGCTACGAGCGCTTCCTGGCGGCCAGCGGCATCGATGTCGCCGGCATTGAATTCATCCTGGACGAGCAGGGCACGGCCTTCACCTACGACGTCAA
>NZ_LPXN01000018.1 GCF_001618175.1 Oceanibaculum pacificum
AGGAACGAGCTTAGGCGAGGCTGGGTGAGGGGAGACCCGCGCCGGCCAGAGAGATAAAACGACAACGCCCGCCGGTGGGGACCGGCGGGCGCTTCAACTCTCAGCGTAGGGCAAGAATGCCGCGATTTTCGAAAGGGCGGAACCCTATCGCACTTACCGGCGCTATTTTTTTTCGTCCAGGAACAGCACGACCGAATAATCGCCGACCTCCTGGAAGCCCAGCGAGGAATAGGCGCGGATCGGCGGCCATTCCTTGCTGCGGCCGGTGAACAGTACGGCGTGGTTCACGCCGCGCTCCTGGGCGGCCATCAGGGCGCCGGCGACGCAATAGCGCGCGAAGCCGTTGCCGCGCAGCAGGGGCGGTGTCCACACGCCGCCGACCTGCACGATATCGCCGACCGTGGCGTTGAAGGCGGCATAGGCGACCGGCTTGTCCTCGCGCAGCAGCACCCAATTGTTATTCTCGGCGCAGAAGCGGGCGATATCGTCCGTCGCCTGGCGGCGCAGGGCCGGCGTGTCCTTCGCGCCGAGCTGGTCGATGGCGTAGGCGATGCGCCATTCCAGCATCAAATTCATCTCGCTTTCCAGCGGCGGGCGGCAGGTGACGATGCCGCGCTTCAGCGGATCCGGCACCTGCATCTCGGCGAGGTCGAGGGAGAACAGCCGCTCCTTGCTGTCGAGCCGCGTCTTGCGCGCCTCCATGCCCAGCGCCTTGCGGGCGGCGACCACCTGGACGCGCGGCCCCAGGAAGCCCTTCACCGACCGTCCGGTCGCCGCAACCACCGCCTTCGCCAGAGCGGCCGCATCGTCGGGGGCCTGCACGGCCACCATGCCGTTCCAGTAATGCGCCGCCACGCCGGCGATGCCGTCGGTGTCCAGCGCCACCGCGTAGGCGCCCTGGAACGCCTCGTCCCCATTGACCAGGCCGGAGCGGGCCAGGTTGGAACGCAGGAACATGGAGCTGTCGGCATGGCGCGCCAGGAACTTGTCCAGCGCCGCCGCATCGACCCGGCCAGCGCCGGAATCCATGCCCAAGATCACGATGTCACTCACCATCCGGTCGCCCTGATATCGGGGAAAATCGGCTCGATCATAGGGTGACCATAACTTGTCACCGGCACAATCGAAGGGGGATGTTTTGGCAATCTAAACGCCGCAAGGCTACCGTTCGCACGCATTTCCTTCGGGGGATCAGGTATTCCCAGGATGCAGGACGGCCGGCCCGATCTTCGTATTTGTGTGGTCGTTCAAGCGCATAGCAAGAGTTGCGAGGGCTTTGTCCTGTACCCGTTTGAGGGTCACATGGCTGCGCCCATCCATATCCTCCAGCCGCCGCCAGGGCACCCCCATGGCGCGCGCCCAAAGGATTCGCCGCGCGCCGGCCTCCAGCCAGAACAGCCAGCCCAGCGTCTCGTCCATCCGGCTGATCGCCGCCGGCCCGGGCGCGGCGGGACGCATGCCCGCACTGTCATAGCCATAGGCCTCGGCGCTGGATTGCACCACGTCCGGCCAGGCGCTCAGCCGCGCCTTCAACCGCGCCGAGGGCAAGCGCCGCAGCGCCTCCGCCGCCTCGGCCAGGCGGGCCTTCACGGCTTCGGGCGTCCAGAGGGGGGCGGTCATAGGGTCCTCCTTTCGGGGGTGAGGGGTGCGCGCACGTTCCCTACCGGCAGGCCCGCTCGATCAGCGGCAGCACGCCGGGATAGCGGATTGGCGCAGCACCCTCGGCCTGGCGAATGCGGTTGGCGGCGGCGACGATGCGGCGCAGATCGGCCGGGCGGCCATCCAGCAGGAACGCGCCGTGGCGCAGCGCCGCCGTGCGGTCGCCCAAGGTGCGGAAGGCCAGGCGCAGCGGCGGCGGCACGTCGCCCGGCTCGGCCGCTTGCTCCTCGGCGCGCTGGCGCAGCTCGGCCAGGCGATGGCGGTGATTGTGCCGCAGCTTGCGCACCTGGGCTTCGCTCAACCCGTATTCCTCGGCCAGGGCCTGGTCGCTCTCGCCCTCGGCGGCCTCGGCCAGCAAACGGTCGCGCGTCGACCGGTCGAGCAGCGGCTTGCCGCGCGAGACGGCGGGCAGCTTGCGGCGGACGACGATGACCCCGGTCATCCGGCCGGCCCTCTCGCCCTGCCCAACCCGGTCGCCCTGAGCAGGCCTGACGGAATAGATGGTGACGGCTTGCATTTTCATGGTTTGTTCTCTTAATGGCTGTAGGAGGCCCAGTCGCCTCGCCTGTTGACACAAGGCTAGGGCGAGTCCGGCATCCGCCTCAAGAGGATTTTTCTTACTTGATAAGATTTTTGTAAGCGGTAAAATCCGATCGCCATGAAACTCGACCCGATCCGCCGCACGCTGATCCAGCTCGTCGCCCTGCGCGATCCGCCGACCGACCTGAAGAAGGCGTCGCTGGCGATCGGGCGCAATCACGCCTATCTGCACCAATTCATTCATCGCGGCACCCCGCGCCGCCTGCCGGAGGATGCGCGCCACGCGCTGGCGGCCTATCTGGGCGTGCCGGAAGCCCGGCTGCGCGACCATCCGGCGGAGGAGGACGCCCCGCCGCAAATCGCCATCGAGCCGCCCGGCGTGGTCGCGATTGCGGAAGTGAAGGTGCGCGCCGCCGCCGGGGCCGGCGCGCTGGTCGAAACCGAGGAGGATGGCGGTCGCTGGCATTTTCCGCTGGATTGGCTGCGCCACGATCTGAAGGCCCGGCCGGCCGATCTGCGCATCATCACCATCGACGGCGATTCCATGGAGCCGCTGTTGCAGGGCGGCGACAAGGTGCTGGTCGACCTCAGCCGCACCATCCCCTCGCCGCCTGGCATCTTCGTGCTGCATGACGGTTTCGGCCTGGTGGCCAAGCAGCTGGAGCGGCTGCCCAATACCGACAGCATCAGCATTCGCTCCGCCAACCCGCGCTACAGCGCCTACGAACGCGCGGCCGAGGAAATCACCATCATCGGCCGCGTCATCTGGTTCGCCCGGCGCATGTAGGGCGCGGCGGCCGCCTTACACCGCCGCCTGGAAGTTCAGCGTCGGCATCAGTGTCAGCAGGCGCTGGGTATAGGGGTGCTGCGGGTCGGTGAAGAGCTTTTCGGTCTCCGCCACCTCGACGATCTTGCCGTTCTGCATCACCGCCACCCGGTCGCACATCTGGCGGATCACCGGCAGATCGTGGCTGATGAACAGCATGGTCAGCCCCAGCTCCTGCTGCAAATCCTTCAAGAGGTTCAGGATCTGCGCCTGGATCGACACGTCGAGCGCCGAGGTCGGCTCGTCGCAGATCAGGAAGCGCGGCCGGGTCGCCAGGGCGCGCGCAATGGAGATGCGCTGGCGCTGGCCACCGGAGAATTCATGCGGGTATTTCCAGGCGGCCTGGCGGCCCAGCTCCACATGCTCCAGCAAATCCTCGACGATCTGGGTCACCTGCTCCTTGCTCTCGGCCAGGCGGTGATGGCGGATCGGCTCGGCGATCACGTCGAACACCCGCATGCGCGGATTGAGCGAGGAATAGGGATCCTGGAAGATCATCTGGATCTGCCGGCGGAACGGGTCCAGCTCCTTGTCGGTCTTGAGATCGCTGACCGAGGTATTGTCGAAATAAATCTTGCCTTTGCTGGGCGTGTACAAGCCGGAGATCATGCGCGCGACGGTGGATTTGCCGCTGCCGCTCTCCCCCACCACGCCGAAAATCTCGCCATGCTTGATGTCGAAGGAGACATCGTCGACGGCGAGGAAATATTTCCGCCAGGACGGGATGATGGAATAGCGGCTGGTGAAGCGCATCGAGATATTCTCGCAGCGCACCAGCGGCCCGTCCTTCTGCACATAGTCACGGGACTTGCCCAGCCAGTGCGAGTGGATGTCGATATGCTGGTGCTGCTTCACCTCGCCGTCGGAATAGGAGACGCGGGGGAAACGATCCAGCTTCACGTCGGAACGCGGCACCGCGGCCATCAGGCTCTTGGTGTAGGGATGCTCCGGCCGGCCCAGCACCTGCTCGGTCTGCCCAAGCTCGACGATCTTGCCGCGATACATCACCGCCACCCGGTCGGTGATCTCCGCGATCACGCCCATATCGTGGGTGATGATGATGACGCCGACATTGCGCTCCTTGCAGAGCTTGCGGATCAGATCGAGGATCTGCGCCTGGATCGACACGTCGAGCGCCGTGGTCGGCTCGTCGGCGATCACCAGCTTCGGATTCACCGCCAGCGCGAGCGCGATCACCACGCGCTGGCGCATACCGCCGGAGAATTGGTGCGGGTACTGGTCGACCCGGTTCTCCGCATCGGCGATGCCGACCTCGTCCAGCATCTCGATGGCGCGCTTACGGGCGTCGGATTCCGACATGTCGAGATGGGTGCGCACCGTCTCGACAAGCTGCTGGCCCACGGTGAAGAGCGGGTTCAGGCTGGTCAGCGGGTCCTGGAAGATCATGCCGATCTTGCGGCCCCTGATCTTCTGCAGGGTCTGGAACGGCAGATTGTCGATCCGCTCATTATGCAGCGAGACCACGCCGCCGGTCATCCGGCCGGGCGCTTCCAGCAGGCCGATCACGGCGTTGCCGATGGTCGATTTGCCGGCCCCGGATTCGCCGACCACGCCGACGATCTCGCCGCCATTCACCTCCAGCGAGATGCCCTTCACCGCTTCCACGGTGCCACGGCGGCTCGGGAACTGGATCTTCATGTCCTGGATGTTCAGGAGGGCCATGCTCTTACCTCAGCTTCGGGTTCAGCGCGTCGCGCAGCCAGTCGCCGACCAGATTGACG
This sequence comes from Oceanibaculum pacificum, assembly GCF_001618175.1. GTDB lineage: Bacteria > Pseudomonadota > Alphaproteobacteria > Oceanibaculales > Oceanibaculaceae > Oceanibaculum > Oceanibaculum pacificum. The sequence goes on from NZ_LPXN01000018.1 coordinate 4,768, forward strand.
GCCAGCACCAGCACGGCGAGCGCAGCGCCCGGGAAAATCGTGATCCACCAGGAACCGGAGAACAGATAGTCGCTGCCGACATTGATCAGCGTGCCCAGCGAGGGCTCGGTCGGCGGCACGCCCACGCCCAGGAAGGACAGGGTCGCCTCGGTCAGCACGGCGCTGGCGAGGCCCAGCGTGGCGATGACCAGGATCGGCCCCATCACGTTCGGCAGCACATGGCGCACCATGATGAAGAAGGGCTTCACGCCGATCAGCCGGGCGGCCAGCACATATTCCTTGTTGCGCTCGACCAGGGTGGAGGCGCGCACCGTGCGGGCGAACTGCACCCAGTTCGACAGGCCGATGGACAGCACCAGCACCAGGATGGCGAGGTCGGCATGCTGCGAGGGCGGCAGCACGCCGCGCATCACGCCGTTGATCAGCAGCGCCACAAGGATGGTCGGGAAGGAAAGCTGGATTTCAGCCACGCGCATGATGAAGGCGTCGATCAGCCCGCCCTTGTAGCCGGCGATCAGCCCCAGCGCGATGCCGATCACCATCGACAGCACCACGCTGGTGAAGCCCACGAACAGCGATACCCGGCTGCCATAGAGGATGGTGGAGAACACGTCGCGGCCCAGATTGTCGGTGCCGAGCAGGTATTTCGACATGCCCATCTCTTCCCACACCGGCGGCAGCTCGGAATCGAGCATGTCGATGGTGGCCATGTCGAACGGGTTGTGCGGCGCCACCAGATTGGCGAACACCGAGGCGCCGATCATCACCAGCGTCACCACCGTGGCCACGATGGTCACCGGCGAATGCTTGAAGCTGTGGAAGACGTCGCTGTCCAGGCCGCGCCGGAAGGCGTCGGCCATGCGCGCCAGCGGGGTCGCCGTCTTGGCCGTCAGTTCGCTATTGGCCATCAGTTGGCCCCCTTCGCCCGGTCGATGCGCAGGCGCGGATCGACCACGTAATACAGGATGTCGACGATCAGATTGATGACGACGAAGAAGAACCCGATCATCACCAGATACGCCGACATGATGGGAATATCGACCTGCCGGATGGCCTGCAGGAACAGCCGCCCCATGCCCGGCCACTGGAACACCGTCTCGGTGATGATGGCGAAGGCGATCAGCGAGCCGATCTGCAGGCCGGTGATGGTGATGACCGGCACCATGGTGTTCTTCAGCGCATGGCCGAAATGCACCGCCCGGTTGCTGAGGCCGCGGGCGCGCGCGAATTTGATGTAGTCGGTGCGCAGCACCTCCATCATCTCGGCGCGCACCAGGCGCATCACCAGCGTCATCTGGAACAGCCCCAGCGTGACCGCCGGCAGGATGATCGCCGACCAGCCAGAGGCGGTCAGCAGGCCGGTGCTCCACCAGCCAAGCTGCACCGTGTCGCCACGCCCGAAGGAGGGCAGCCAGCCCAGGATGACCGAGAACAGATAGATGAACAGAATGCCGATCAGGAAGGTCGGCAGCGAGACGCCGATCAGCGACAGGGTCATGAAAACCTTGGAGATGACGCCATACCGGTGCAGCCCGGTATAGACGCCCATCGGAATGCCGATCAGCAGGGCCAGCACGACGGACAGGCCGGCCAATTCCAGCGTCGCGGGCAGCCGCTCCACAATCAGATCCGACACGGGCCGCTTATGCTGGTAGGAAAAGCCGAAATCGCCGGTCGCCATGTTGCCGGCAAAGCGGGCGAACTGGACCACGATCGGATCGTTCAGCCCCAGCCTTTCGCGCAGCGCCTCGCGCTCGGCCATGGTCGCGTCTTCGGCCACCATCGAATTGATCGGGTCGCCCACGAACTGGAAGAGGGTGAACGCGATGGCGCCGACAAACAGCATCACGAACACCGATTGCACCAGACGCCCGGCTATGAATTTAAGCATGTATCGCCTTCGGTTCCGTCTTACGCCTTATCAGGCCGGCCACGCGGCGCCGGCACAAAATAAAAGGGTGCCTCCCTTATGCGGGAGGCACCCTCATCATGCCACCAAATTACTTGATGGTGACGTAATTGAAGTGGAACTGGTCGTCGGCGCGCTGGGCGAGCTCGACATTGTCCCGCGCGGCCCACACCACCGACTGCTGGTGCAGCGGCACGTAGTACGCGTTCTCATGCATGATCTGGTAGGCTTCCAGGATCAGCTTGTTGCGCTTGTCGGTATCGGTCTCGGAGACGATCAGGCCGGTGATCTCGTTGATCCGGTCGTTCTTGAAGTCGCCGTAATTGACGCGGCCGCGGCCGGTGCTTTCGTCCCAGGACGCCATCAGATTATACAGCACGTTGTGGCTGTCGAAGGTGCTCGGGGTCCAGCCCAGCATGTACAGCGCGAAATCCTGCTTCGGACGGTTGATGTCCGAGAAGTACTGCGCGTTGGGATAGGCCCGCATGTTCACCTTGATGCCGACGCGCGCCAGCATGGCGGTCATCGCCTGGCAGATCTGGGCGTCGTTCACATAGCGGTCGTTGGTGCAATCCAGGCGGGTCTCGAAACCGTTCGGATAGCCGGCCTCGGCCAGCAGCTTCTTCGCCATCTCCGGATCGTACGGGTAGCGCTTCACCTGATCGGCCAGCGGGAACAGCTTCGGCGAAATCATGATCGAGGTCGGATCGGACGAGTTCCGCATGATGCGGGTCTTGATCAGCTCGATGTCGATCGCGTGGTAGATCGCCTTGCGGACCTTCACGTCCAGATACGGGTTCTTGTCCGTATTGGTGCCCAGCGCCTTCTCGCGGAACTGGTCGAAGCCGAGGAAGATGGTGCGCAGCTCCGGCCCGCTGATGACGCGCGTGCCCTTGTTGCTGTTGATCCGGTCGATGTCCTGCAGCGGGGCCGGGAACATCATGTCGATTTCGCCCGACAGCAGCGCCGCGACGCGGGTGGCCGCCTGCTGGATCGGGGTCATCGTGACCTTGGTCAGATTGTGCTGCGGCTTGTCCCACCAATTGGGGTTCGGCTCGAACACGGTGCGCACGTCGGCGGTGCGTTCGGTGATGATGAAGGCGCCGGTGCCGTTGGAATTACGGCCGGCATAGCTCTCCACGCCCTTGGTCAGGTTGGTGGGAACGGTGGCGTTGTTGGCCTCCGACCACTCCTTGTCCATGATGAAGAAGGTATCCCACTGCGACATCATGATCGGGTCGGGCTTCTTGGTCACGAAATCGACCGTGTAGTCGTCGACCTTGATCGCTTCCGCCACGCCGGCGACACGGTCGCGCAGGTTGGAATCGACATGGTTGATGCGGTTATAGCTGAAGATCACGTCGTCGGCGTTGAAGTCGTTGCCATTGTGGAACTTCACGCCCTTGCGCAGATGGAAGCGCCAGCGGGTCGGCTCGACCATTTCCCACTTGGTCGCCAGCGACGGCTCGATCTTCAGATCGGGCGTGCGGCGGATCAAGCCTTCATAGACGTTGGACAGCACCGAATAGGTGAAGGTCACATTGTGACCCATCGGATCGAGCGAGGCGGTATCCGAGGAGAACGCCCAGCGCAACTCCTTGGCGCTGGCCGGAGCCGCCGCCAGCCCCGTGGCGAGGACCGCCGCAAGGGCCGCGGCCGAAAGAATACGTCGTCGCATGAGAGAAAGCCTCCTGTTAACCCAAAGAAATTATTTTGTAATCAATCTGCTAGAGGGCACTCTCGGTTTCTTGCCCCTCGCCTACAGACTGCTCGACTGGTGGATCAAAGCAGGGGGCGGCCAACGATGTCAACACACCTCACCAATTCCTGATTAGGGCTTCTCCACAATCTGCTGCTGTTAGTATTCTTTACATATTTCCTGCTCCAACATGCCAATACCGCGGCGTTGCGGAAGGAGCAGGGTTAATTACAGTCTCCAAGCTGCCGCATCCCGCCCGCCAAACCCGGAAAGAAAAATCATGACCGCCGCTCCCGCAGAACGCCCCAGCCGGATTTCCACCACGCTCGACTTCACCAAGGACGGCAAGCAGACCGGCTATCTGCGGCTGCCGCATTCGGTGCATCGCTCGGCCTATGGCTGGCTGCCGATCCCGGTGGTGTGCATCAAGAATGGCGACGGGCCGCGCGTGCTGCTGCTCTCAGGCAATCACGGCGACGAATATGAGGGCCAGGTGACGCTCAGCGAGCTGGCCCGCACGCTCCAGCCCGAGGATATCAAGGGCCGCATCATCATCCTGCCGATGGCGAACTACCCGGCGGCCCATGCCGGCCTACGCACCTCGCCGATCGACGAGGGCAATTTGAACCGCGCCTTCCCCGGCAATGCCGACGGCACGCCGACGCCGATCATCGCGCATTACATCGAATCGGTACTGCTGACCGATTGCGACTATATGGTCGACCTGCATTCCGGCGGCTCCTCGCTGCATTATCTGCCGACCGTGGTCGGCCGCCAGGGCCGCACGCCGGAGGAAAGCCAGAAGGTCTACGATCTGATGAAGATCTTCGGCGCGCCCATCGGCTTCATGTTCCCGGCCGGCACCGAGGACCGCACCTCCACCGCGGCGGCGGCGCGCAAGGGCGTGATCTCGATCCTGACCGAGATGGGCGGCAGCGGCACGGTGACGCCGGATATCCTGAAGATCGCCAAGCGCGGCGTGCGCCGGGTGCTGGGCCATATCGGCAGCCTGCGCAACCCGACGCCGGATTTGTCCGAGCCGCTGCCGGTGCGCCTGACCCGCGCCAACAGCCAGGACTGGTTCGTCTACGCCACCGAGGATGGGTTGTGGGAACCGCTGGTAGATCTCGGCGACGAGGTGCAGAAGGGCCAGCCCGCCGCCCTGATCCATTTCCCCGAGACGCCCTGGCGCGAGCCGGCCGAGGTCTGCTTCGACGAGTCCGGCATCGTGGTGTGCAAGCGCATCCCCGGCCGCACCGAACGCGGCGACTGCCTGTTCCACCTGGGCAGCGACTTCAGCATCTGAGGCGGCGGCGTCCCGCCGGGAGTACGCCGCCCGATGCTTCGAGACGC
>NZ_LPXN01000019.1 GCF_001618175.1 Oceanibaculum pacificum
TCTCCCCTGCCGGGGCGAGGGATTCATTTACGCGTGATGGGCGGGCGGGCCGTCTTGCCCTAGGCGGGCAAGTCGGCTGCTGTCGGGGCGATGATGGCGAAGCGGTCGGCGAGGGCTGCGAGGGAGGCGCGGTGGAGGTCGGGGGCGGCGATGATGCCGCCGCCGGGCATCGGCAGGTCGCGGGTGCCGCTGGCCTGGTCGACGATGGTGCAGCGATAGCCGAGATCGAGGGCCGCGCGGGCCGTCGAGCTGACGCACATATGGGTCTGGAAGCCGATCAGGATCAGCTCCGTGCGGCCGATCTTCTGTAGCGCCTCCTGCAGCTCGGTATGGGCGAAGGCGTTGGGCAGCGGCTTCCAGATCACCGGCTCGCCATCGGCCGGCTTCACGCTGTCGACGATCTGGCCGCGCGGGCCGTCGGGATCGAACGCGCCGCCGGTGCGGCCGCGATGGGCGATATGGACGATCGGCGTGCCCGCCTGGCGGCCGGCGGCCAGCACGCGCGCGGCCTCGGCCAGCGCCGGTTCGATGTCGGGCAGGGCCAGGCCGCCATTCACATATTCGTTCTGGCAATCGATGGCGATAATGGCGGCGGCGGACAGGGAAGACGGCGTCAACGACGCGCCGGACATTTCCAGCAGGGTCTTCGGGTGCGACATGGGAGGCTCCTCCGGCGGATGGTTTCTTTGCGCAGTAAGCTAGGCGAGCGCGGGGGGAAAGGCCAGCGCGCACGGCATATAGATCAGCTCATGTATTTCTGTTAGGAGTGCTACTGAAACGTGAGGGCCGGACGCCGCCGGCCGTTCAGCCGATACCCCCGGATTATGCCTGTATGCCGCTAGACCGCCGCGCGCCGCCGACAGCGATTCTCGTTGCCGTGACCATGACCGGCCCCTTGGCGCTGAACATCTTCGTGCCCTCCATGCCGCATATGGCGCAGGTGTTCGGCACCAGCTACGCCACCATCCAACTGACGCTGACGCTGTATCTGGCCGGCGTGGCGGTCGGTCAGCTGATCTATGGCCCGCTGTCGGACAAGTACGGACGGCGGCCAGTGCTGCTGGCCGGGTTGCTGCTCTATGTCGTCTCCAGCGTGGTGGCCATCGTGGCGCCGACGGTGGAATTGCTGATCCTGGGGCGAATCGTGCAGGCGGTCGGCGGCTGCGCCGGCATGGTGCTGACCCGCGCCATCGTGCGCGACATCTACACCCGCGACCGGGCGGCCAGCGTGTTCGCCTACATCATCATGGCGATGGCGGTCGCCCCGGCCATGGCCCCGGCCATCGGCGGCTATCTGGATGCGTGGTTCGGCTGGCAGGCCAGCTTCGCGGCCATCGCCATCTTCGGCGCGGTGGTGCTCGCCGGCTCCCTGCGCTGGCTGCACGAAACCCATTTCAACCGCATCGAGAGCGTCAATCTGGCGGCGATGCGGCGCGGTTACGCCAGCCTGATGCGCCGGCCGGTCTATCTGGGCTATGCCCTGTCGGTGGCGTTCTCCACCGGGGCGTTTTTCGCCTTCATCGGCGGCGCGCCCTATGTGGTGGTGGAACTGATCCACGCTACTCCGCAGGATTATGGGCTGTATTTCGTGCTGGTCTCGCTGGGCTACATGGCCGGCAGCTTCACCGCCGGGCGGCTGACCATGCGCCTGGGCGTCGACCGGATGATCCGGCTGGGCATCGCGATTTCGTCGCTGGGGGTGACCGGCATGCTGGCCGGCACGCTGTTGATGCCGCCCTCGCTGCCCTGGCTGTTCGTGCCGATGGCGGTGATCGCCATGGGCAACGGCGTCAGCCAGCCCAGCGGCGTGTCGGGCGCGGTCGGCGTCGATCCGGCCTTGGCGGGCTCGGCCTCCGGCCTGCTGGGGTTTCTTCAGATGGCGCTGGGCGGGCTGCTGACGTTGATCATCGGCCATATCCTGGCCGACAGCGCCGTGCCGCTGGCGATCATGATGGCGCTCAGCACGGCGCTGGGCTATGCCGCCTTCCGTCTGGTTCGTCGGGCCCGGCTCAGGGAGGCGCGCGCCGCCCTGAGCCAGGCCTCCGACGATTAGCGGCGATGCGGGCTTAGTAGCCCATCGCGCAGCCATCCTTGCGCGGGTCGGAGCCGGCGCACAGCACGCCCGTCTCCAGATCGCGCCAGATCGCCTGGCTGCCGCCGATCGGCTTCTTCGCCGGCGCGCGCTCGACCGTGTGGCCGCGCTTCTCCAGCTCGGCGACGGTCTCGGCGGAGACGCCGTTCTCGACCTGCAGCGGGCCGGCATAGGCGAAGGTTCGGGCGGCGTCCATCGCCTCCTGCACGTCCATGCCGCGATCCAGCACATTGGTGACGAAGCCGGCATGGCCGGTCGACTGGTACTGGCCGCCCATCACGCCGAACGGACCGACGCAGACATCGCCCTTCATCGCCATCGCCGGGATGATGGTGTGCATCGGCCGCTTGCCCGGCGCGATGGAGTTCGGATGGCCCGGGGTGAACTTGAACGACAGGCCGCGATTATGCAGCACCACGCCGGTCTTCGGCGTGACGATGGAGCTGCCAAAGCCGTGGAAGATCGAGTTGATGAAGGAGATCGCGTTGCCGTCCTTGTCGACCACGCACATGTAGGTCGTGTCCTTGTGCTCGACCTCGTCGACATCCACGGAGACCGGCGCGCCGGCCTTCGCCATGTCGATCTTGACGCGCAGCGCGTCGGCATAGGCCGGGCTGAGAATCTTCTCCACCGGCACATCGGCCTGGCGCGGGTCGCCGACGTAATCGTCGCGCTGGTGGTAGGCCAGCTTGGTCGCCTCGGCCAGCAGATGGATGCGGTCGGCCTCGCTAAGGCTGCCGGATTTCAGATCGAACCCGGACAGGATGTTCAGGATCAGCAGCGCTGTGATGCCCTGGCCGTTCGGCGGGCACTCATAAATGTCCAGGCCCTTGTAGCTGGTCTTGATCGGCTCGACATATTCGGCATCGGCGGCCGCGAAATCCTCCATCGTGTGCAGGCCGCCCCGGCTGCGCAGATGATTGACCATATCCTCGGCCACATCGCCCTTGTAGAAACCGTCGCGCCCTTGCGCCGCGATCTTCTTCAGCGTGGCCGCCAGCAGCGGGGCCTTGAAGATGGAGCCCACGGCCGGGGCCTTGCCGTCGACCAGCACGATCTTGCTGCTCACCGGGTCGGCCGCCAGGCGCGGCGCGTCGCCGGCCCAGTCGCTGCCGACCTTGGGGGCGACGACGAAGCCGTCCTCGGCCGCCTTGATCGCCGGCTGCAGCAATTCGGCGAGCGGGCGGGTGCCGTGATCGGCCACCAGCCTGTCCCAGGCCGCGACCGCGCCCGGCACGGTCACGCCATGCGGGCTGTTCAGCGCTGGCTGGGTCTGGCCGTTTTCCACGAACCATTCCGCCTTTGCGGCGGCCGGCGCCTTGCCGGAGCCGTTCATCGCAATAACCTTACCCTTGCCCTTCGGGGCGTAGAGCACGAAGCAATCGCCGCCGATGCCGGTCATCGCCGGCTCGATGACGCCCAGCAGCGCCACGGCGGCCACGGCGGCATCGACCGCGTTGCCGCCCTGCTTCAGAATTTCCAGCGCCGTCAGCGTGGCCAGCGGGTGCGATGTGGCGACGGCGGCATTGCGGGCATAGACCGGCGAGCGGCCGGGGAGGTGGAAGTCTCTCATGGGGCGTCCATTTGATTATGGGTTACTGAGCGGCGCAGACTATCGGCGCTGTGTCGCCCGTCATCTTTCAGAGCCCTACCGCCGGGTCAAGCGCAAACGGTCCGGGGCAGGGGCGGCGGCGAAAACGATTGCAAGGAAATAGGTCCATTGTCGCAGCTTCAAGCCATGAGCGGTGGTCGAGTGCCCTCCAGCCTGCGTCGCGAGGCGCTGGCGGCGGTGGCGGCCGGCGCGGCCGCGCTGTTGGTGCTGATCCTGACCGAGGAGGTGGGGCCGGCGCATGGGCTGCAGGTCGCCGCGCCCTATGCGGTGATGGCGCTGCTGATGCTGCGCGGGCTGCCCTATCACGCACCGCATCGGCATTTCGGCGCGGCCAATGCGGTGACGTTGGGCCGCGCGGTGGTCGCCTGCCTGCTGTCCGGGCTGATCGGCCGGCCGGAGATGGTGGCCGCCGCCGGCTGGGTCGTGCCGGTCGCCGCCACCGCCGTGCTGGCGCTGGACGGGCTGGACGGCTATATCGCCCGGCGCACCGGCCTGGCCAGCCGCTATGGCGCGCGCTTCGACATGGAGGTGGACGCCTTCCTGATCCTGGTATTGGCGCTGCTGGTGGCGCAGGGCCCGCAGGTCGGCCCCTGGATCATCCTGTGCGGGCTGATGCGCTATCTCTATGTCGGCTGGCTGACGCTGATGCCGCGCTTCGAGCGGGAATTGCCGCCGCGCTTCCGGCGCAAGGCGATCTTCGTCGCTCAGGCGGTCGGGCTGGTCGGCGCGCTGGTGCCGGGCATGCCGGTTCCGGCCGCCAACCTGCTGGCGCTGCTGGCGGCCGGCCTTGTCGCCGCCTCATTCGCCATCGATAGTTTCTGGCTCTATTCGCACGCCAAGGAGGATACGCGATGACCCGGTTTTCCCGTTCCCTATTAGCCCTGGCCGTCGCGGTTCCGCTGGCCTTCGCTAGCCAGGCGGAGGCAGCGCCGGAGCGCTACAGGATCGATTCCGAGCATATGGCCATCGGCTTCCTGGTGCAGCATATCGGCTACGCCTCGACGCTGGGCCAGTTCCGCGAGGCCGAGGGCGGCTTCACGTTTGACGAGCAGGCCCGCACGCTGACCGACCTTAAGGTCAGCATCAAGACCGCCAGCGTCTACACCGCGCACGAGAAGCGCGACGAGCATCTGCGCAAGGCCGATTTCCTGAATGTCGCGAAATACCCGGAAATGACCTTCGTGATGACCAGGGCCGAGCCGACCGGCGCGCGCACCGGCAAGGTCACCGGCGACCTGACGCTGCTGGGCGTCACCAAGCCGGTCACGCTGGACGTTACCTGGAACAAGAGCGGCGAGTACCCGTTCGGTGGGGGCGTGCTGGGCAAGCCGAACTACGTGACCGGCATCTCCGCGCGCGGCAGCTTCAAGCGCAGCGATTTCGGCATGGATTACGGCGTCGCGGACGGGCTGGTCGGCGACGACATCCAGCTCATCATCGAATTGGAAGCCATACGGCAGTAGGATATTTCTTGATCGGATTTTCCTCCAAGGACACCGAGATTCCGCATCTGTGGAGCCGCCTGTTGGCCGCCGAGCGCGGTCGGCGCGTGGCTCCGCCGGAGGCCGAGACGGCCGCCGGCCGCGCCTTCCTGGAACTCTATGGCGATTTCGCCGCCGGCCCCTTCACCCTGGGCCATCTGGGCCAGAGCGTGGACGGTCGCATCGCCACCGAGACGGGCCATTCGCATTATGTGACCGGCGAGGAGAACATCATCCATCTGCACCGGTTGCGCGCGCTGGCGGACGCGGTGATCGTCGGCGCGGGCACGGTGGCGGCGGACGATCCGGCGCTGACCGTGCGCCATGTCACCGGGCGGAACCCGGTTCGCGTGGTGATCGACCCCAAGGGCACGCTGCCCGCCGTGCGCAAGCTGTTCACGGATAGTGACGCGCCGACGCTGGTGCTGAGCACGGTGGAGCAGGGGCCGGGCGAGCGCATTGTCCTGCCGCCGGGCCCCAACGGGCTGGACCCGGCGGCCGTGGTCGAGACGCTGCGGGAGCGTGGTTTGACCCGGCTGTTCGTTGAGGGCGGCGGGGTGACCGTCTCCAGCTTTCTGAAGGCCGGGCTGCTCGACCGCTTGCAGATTGTCATCGCGCCGCTGCTGATCGGCTCCGGCGTGCCGGCGATCAGCCTGCCCTCGATCCAGAAAATGGACGAAGCACTGCGCCCGCCCTGCCGAATCAGTCGCATGGGCGAGGACGTGCTGTTCGATTTCGATCTCAGAAAATCTTCTTAACTCTCTGTTAACGCTAGAATATCGACATGGCCGACGCTGTGCCGGCTGTGGCCCGCGCCGAGCGCCAGCCGGCGGCGCTGCCGCCAATGCTCGATGGCGTCGGCCTGGGTGGGATCGATCTCCCGCGCCGATTGCACATAGAATCCCAGCAGCGCTTCCTGCATGTCGCGGTCGGTGGCTTCCATGCGCCAGTCGCTGCGGCCGGCCCGCACCGTGAAGCCGGCGGTGCGGAAGCGCTGCTCCGCCAGGGCAGCCGCGTCGGGACCAAGCGCCGGGCCGAAGCTCTTCATCTGCCGCTGGTGCCGGTCGAACAGCGCGTGCATCGCCGCATCCAGCCTGTCCGCCGGCGACCAGTCGAGCCGGCCGTCATAGCTGAGCGCTGCATAGCAGCCGAGCCGCCGGTCGCGGCACAGGCCGACCAGCCGGTCCAGCCATGCCGCCGAGACCAGATCCAGCAGGGCGGAGGCGGTGACGAGCTGCGCGCCCTCGGTCGGCAGCGCATCCAGCCTGGCCGACAAATCGGCGCGGAACGGCAGGGCCTCGGCCTGAAAGGTATCGCCGCTGACGGTGAAGCCATTCTCCTGTGCGGTCAGTACATAGCCCTTCGCCTCGGCCCAGGCCTGCGTCTCCGGCCGCTGGGCGGCGAGCAGGGCGGGGTCGTGGTCGACCAGCAGCCAGCGCTGCTCGCCGCCCAGCAACGGCGCCAGCACGCGCAGCGTGGCGCCCGTGCCGGCTCCCAGGTCGATCAGCCCCAGCCGGTCACGCCGCCGCCGCCAGGCGGTCAGCCGGGCCAGCAGGTCCGGATTGCGGGCGGCATCGTCATAGGGCGCGCGCAGGCGCAGCCAGCCGGCATCGAATCCGCTCATGCCTCCTCCAGCACGCGCGCCAGCCGCAGCGCGGAGCCGCGCCAGTCCGGCAGGGAATTGCGCGCCGCCAGTGCGCCCGCGCGCAGCCGGGCCAGCAGGGCCGGATCGTCCAGAACGCGCGCCAGGGCATCGGCCAGCGCCGGGGCATCGCCCGGCGGGACCAGCAGCCCGGCCTCGCGCGGCACGGTGGTCGGGATCGCCCCGCCGGTGGTGCCGATCACCGGCAGGCCACGGGCCAGCGCCTCAGCGAACACCATGCCATAGCCCTCGTAATGCGAGGCCAGCACGAACAGATCGGCGCTGTCGTAGAGCCGGGCGAGGGCGGCTTCGTCGATTTCGCCGACTAGTGAAACACGATCCGGCAAGTCATTGTTTTCAATAAATTCCTTAACCCGCCGCGCGGTCGCCGGATCGCGCGCGCCGCCGGCCAGGGTCAGCCGCCAGTCGCGGTGCCGCAGCCGGGCCAGCGCCGTCAGCAGCACGTCATGGCCCTTGCGCGGCGTCAGCGAGCCGACCGTCAGCAGGCCAAGCGCCGGCCCGCCGGAGCCGCGCGCCGGGTCGGCCGGGTCGGTGCCGGGCATGATGGTCGTCACCCGGTCCGCCGGCACGCCGTAGGCGGCCAGGGCCTGGGCGGTGAACGGGCTGGTGACGATGATGCGCCGCAACGGGGCCAGGGCGGCCCGCTCGCTGTCGAACAGGCTTCGGCGCTGGGCGTCGTCGAGGCCGGTCTCCTCGGCCAGCGGGTGGTGCACCAGGCCGACGATGCGCAGCCGCCCGGCCTGGGCCGCCACCGCGCCAGGCATGGCGCCCAGCGCCAGCCCGTCGATGAGCGCCAGCGCACCGTCCGGCAGGCCGGCCAGCAGGGCGGCGGCCTGGTCCAGCGCCTGCCGGTCGGGGAAGGGGAATCTGTCGGCCAGCCGGTGATGCGCGACATGCCAGCCAAGATCGGCCAGCTCGCGCATCATCCGGGAATCGTAGAGATAGCCGCCGGTGCGGGTGGCCGGGTCGCCGGGCAGCAGGAAATGCAGCGTGCTCAAGCCGGCAGCGCGCCTTCATAGGCGGCCCAGGCGGCGTGCGATTCGTGCAGGGTCACCTTCAGGCCCGCCAACCCGCCGGCCTGCGCGCCCAGATCGCCGGCCCGGATGCGCGCGGCCACGCGGTCGAACACCACCTTCGCCATGAACTCGGTGGTCGTGTTCTGGCCGCGAAACTGCGCCTCATCGTCCAGATTCTTGAAGTTGAACTCGGCCAGAACCGCTTTCAGCGCCTCGGTCGCGCGGCCGATATCGACCACGATGCCATCGCTGTCGAGCTGCGGCCGGCGGAATTCCAGATCGACCACATAGGTGGCGCCATGCAGCGCCTGGGCGGGGCCGAACACCGCGCCGACGAAGCTGTGGGCGATCATGAAATGGTCGCGGACGGTGACGCTGAACATACGGGTTTCCTTCAGTAACGAATACGGTGGCAGAGCGTGCCGCCAGGGGCGGCAGCGAGCGTCGGCATCAGGTCCGGCAGCTCCTCGAAGGCGCTTTCGCCGGTGATCAGCGCATCCAGCCGTGCATCCTGCAGCAGCGTGAGCGCCAGCGCCATGCGGTCGCCATAGGAGCGCCGGGCGCGCCGGGCCGGGGAGACGCCGCCGACCTGGGATGACTTCAATATCAATCTCTTGGAGTGGAATTCCTCGCCCAGCGGCAGAGGCACCAGGGTGCTGCCGTACCAGCTCATCTCCACCAGCGTCGCCTCGTAGCCGGCGAGCGTCAGGCCGGTTTGCAGGCCCATCGGGTTGCCGCTGGCATGGATGACGATATCGGCGTCGCGGCTGGCGTCGCGCACCTCCGCGAAGGGCACGTCCAGCGCCTCGGCGACGGCGCGCTTGGCCGGGTCGACATCGATCAGCTCCACCGTCGCGCCCGGCACCCGGCTGGCCAGCCAGGCGACCAGGCAGCCGACCACGCCGGCGCCAATCACCGCGATGCGGTCGCCGACCAGCGGGGCTGCGTCCCACAGCCCGTTGATGGCGGTTTCCATATTGGCGGCCAGCACGGCGCGTTCCGGCGGCAGCGCGGCGGGCAGGGGGGTGACGGCGTCGAGCGGAACCACATAGGCGCTCTGATGCGGATACAGGCAGAAGACCGGCGTGCCGGCCGGCAGCGCGCCTTCCTCCACCGCGCCGACATTGATGTAGCCATATTTCAGCGGCGCGGGAAAAAACCCGCCCTGGAACGGCGCGCGCATCGCCTGCCATTGGCTTTGCGGCACTTTTCCTTGGAAAACAAGGCTCTCCGTGCCTCGGCTAACGGCGCTGTACAGGGTGCGCACCCGCACCTCGCCCTCGCCGACGGCCGGCAGGCTCTCTTCGCGAAGGCTGCCCCGGCCGGGCTTGTCGATCCAGAAGGCGCGGGCGATACGGTCGGTCATGGCATCCTTAGGGTAGCGATGGAGGTGTGAATATAGGGCGTAATTGGAGGGGACAAAGCGCGAAAGCTGCTCTGCGGCGCTGAGTTGGCCAAGGACTCCCTCATGCTGAGGAGCGTGCGCCAAGAAACTTGGCGTGCGCGTCTCGAAGCATAAGGC
>NZ_LPXN01000020.1 GCF_001618175.1 Oceanibaculum pacificum
CACAAGGCCGGGAATGACGGTTGGAGTGAAGGAGGCCGGGGGTGATGGTCTGAGGGAAGGCGGCGCCTACTCCCGCGGGCTGCCGGCGGCGTCCTCGCTGCCGGAGCGGTAGCGGAAAGTGCCTTCACCGGCTGCAATCAGCGTGCCGTCGGGACCGAACACCTCGCCGGCACAGAAGAATATCTTCCGGCCGCCGCCGCGCACGCGGGCCACGGCGCGCAGGGTGCCGGCGCTGGCCTGGCCCAGATACTGCGTTGTCAGCGACAGGGTGACAGCCTTGCGCACCCGCGCCGGGTCCGGGCAGTAGCAGCCGGAAAAGCCGCACACCGTGTCCAGCAGCGAGGCCGCGACGCCGCCATGGATCACGCCGGCGCGGTTCAGATGCTTGGGTTCGACGTCCATCTCCAGCGCGGCGTAACCCTCGCGCCATTCGACCAGCCGATAGCCCATGGTCTGCTGAAAGCCGGAGGTCGGCTCCAGGCCGATCAGGGTTTCCATCAGCCCGTCGGCGGGGGCGAGCAGGGTGCTGTCGTCATTCATGGCGGCGGTTTCATCCGGTTAGGGGGAGCGCGCGACAGGCGATGTTGCCTAATCGCTTGACCATCAAATCGCATGTGTACAGTCTAGCTTGTACGCAAAGCAAACAGGTTGATCGGTGTAAACGCCGACATCTCACCAACTCTCCGGACAGGGAGCAACAAATGCGGAAATTCTTCTCTGCCATGGCCGTGGGCCTGGCGCTTACCGGTATGTCGGGCCTCGCCACGGCGCAGACCTGGGACATGCCGCTGCCGTACCCGGACAATAACTTCCACACCAAGAACACGCGCCTGTTCGCCGAGGATGTGAAGAAGGCGACCGGCGGCAAGCTGACCATCAACATCCATAGCGGCGCCTCGCTGTTCAAGATGCCGGAAATCAAGCGCGCGGTGCGCACCGGCCAGGCGCAGATGGGTGAAATCCTGCTGTCCGCTTATGGCAACGAGAATGCGGTGTTCGAGGCCGATGGCGTGCCGTTCCTGGCGGTCGGCTATGACAATGCCTGGAAGCTCTACCAGGCGCAGAAGCCGGTGCTGGAGAAGCTGCTGGCCGAGGAAGGCATCAAGCTGCTCTATGCCGCTCCCTGGCCGGGCCAGGGTCTGTTCGTGCAGAAGGAGATCAGCTCGGTCTCCGAGATGAAGGGCGAGAAATTCCGCGCCTATAACGCCGCCACCTCGCGCCTCGCCGAGCTGCTGGGCGCGGTGCCGACCACGGTGCAGTATGCCGAAGTGCCGCAGGCTTTCTCCACCGGCCTCGCCACCTCGATGCTGACTTCGGCGGCGACCGGCGTGGACGTGAAGGCCTGGGACTTCCTGAAGGTTTTCTACCAGACCGATGCGATGCATCCGAAGAACATCGTGTTCGTGAATCAGCGCGCCTTCGACGGGCTGGATAAGGCGAGCCAGGATGGGCTGCTGAAAGCGGCCGCCGAGTCCGAGAAGCGCGTCTGGGAAGCCAGCAAGAAGGAAGCAGAGGCCACGGTGAAGGCGCTGGGCGACAACGGCATGAAAGTGCTGAAGCCGGGCGCTGAGCTGCAGTCCGGGCTTGAAAAGGTCGGCGCCACCATGGTGAAGGAATGGACCGAGAAGGCCGGCGCGAACGGCAAGACGATCGTCGATTCCTACAACAAGATGTAATCGGCTGACAGGGGAGCGGCCGGGGCGGACGAAAGAACCGCGCCGGCCGCTTTTGCTTATTCGCGTCCCGCTGCAACTATTTTCCAGGTGGTGATGCCATGCGCACCGCGCTCGATCTCCTATACAAGCTCTGCGGCTATCTGGCCGCGATCTGCCTGGCCGGCATCGGCGCGCTGATCATGGCGCAGATCATCGGCCGCTTCTTCGGTCTGCTGGTGCCGTCGGCGAACGAGATCGCCGGCTTCCTGATGGCGGCCTCCTCCTTCCTGGCGCTGGCCTATTCCTTCCGCGCCGGCACGCATATCCGGGTCAATCTGTTCCTGCTGCGGCTTTCCCCGGCGAGCCGGCGCTATGTCGATATTCTCTGCCTCGTGGCCGGCACGGTGCTGATGGGCTATTTCGCCTGGTACACCTGGGTTCTGGTGCAGGATTCGATCCGCTACAAGGAGGTGTCCGACGGGCTGGTACCGGTGCCGCTGGCGATTCCGCAGGCGGCGATGTTCGCCGGCATTCTGGTGCTCGCCATCGCCTTCGTCGACGAGCTGGTGTCCGTGTTGCGCGGCAACAAGCCATCCTACGACGACGAGGCCGATCTGGTGCTGCCGAGCGAAGGGCATTAGGAGAGCGCCATGGACCAGCTTTATCAATCGATCCTGCTGATCATCCTGCTGCTCGTCTTCCTGGCGGGCGGCTTCTGGGTGGCGATGTCGCTGCTGGCCATCGGCTTCGTCGGCATCGCCGTCTTCGCCAGCGCGCCGCCGGGCATCGTGATGTCCACCACGGTCTGGGGTTCCAGCGCAAGCTGGACGTTGACGGCCCTGCCGCTGTTCATCTGGATGGGGGAAATCCTGTTCCGGACCAAGCTGTCGGAGGACATGTTCCAGGGGCTGGCCCCTTGGCTGACACGGCTGCCGGGGCGGCTTCTGCATGTGAATGTGCTGGGCTGCGCGGTGTTCGCCGCCGTTTCCGGCTCCTCGGCCGCGACGGCGATGACCATCGGCAAGATGTCGATCCCCGAGCTTTCCAAACGCGGCTACGACGAAAAGATGACCATCGGCTCGCTCGCCGGGTCGGGCACGCTGGGCCTGCTGATCCCGCCCTCGATCATCATGATCGTCTATGGCGTGGCGGCGGAAGTCTCCATCGTGAAGCTGTTCATCGCCGGCGTGCTGCCGGGCGTCCTGCTGGCGGCGTTGTTCATGGGCTATCTGGCGGTGTGGGCGACCATCTTCCCCAGCCGCACCCCGCCGGCCGATTTCAACATGACCTTCCGGGAGAAAATCTACGCCTCGCGCCGGCTGATCCCGGTGATCCTGCTGGTCATCTTCGTCATCGGCTCGATCTATTGGGGCTGGGCGACGGCGACCGAGGCCGCGGCCTGTGGCGTGGCCGGAGCGCTGATCCTCTCCCTGGTCACCGGTTCGCTGACCTGGAAGAGCTTTATGGAGAGCCTGATGGGGGCAACCCGCAGCTCCTGCATGATCGCCTTCATCTTGGCCGGGGCGGCCTTCCTGTCGGTGGCGATGGGCTACACCGGACTGCCGCGCACGCTGGCGGAATGGATTCGCGACATGCAGCTCTCGCCCTACATGCTGCTGGTGGCGCTGACCATCTTCTTCATCATTCTGGGCTGCTTCCTGGACGGCATCTCGGTCGTGGTGCTGACCGTGGCGATCATTTTGCCGATGGTGGAGGCGGCCGGCATAGACCTGCTCTGGTTCGGCATCTATGTCGTGCTGGTGGTGGAGATGTCGCAGATCACCCCGCCGGTCGGGTTCAACCTGTTCGTCCTGCAAGGGCTGACCGGACGGAACATCCTGTACATCGCCTATGCCGCTCTGCCCTTCTTCATCCTGATGGTGATCGCGGTGACCCTCATCACCATCTTCCCGGAGATCGTCACCTGGTTGCCGGATCGCTCATCGATGCGGGGATAGCGCTGGCGTCGGCCTCGACTCCCGGCCCTTCGGGCTTGATCCGAAGGGCCGGGGAGTGACGTTAGGGACGGGGTCTCACCCGGCCGGGTACAGCCCCTCATTGATCGCCAGGCGGCGCAGCAGGGCGTAGATCAGATCGATCGACGGCGTGTCGATTCCCACCATATCGCCCAGCTCGGTCACCACGCCGATGATCGGCTCGACCTCCAGCGGGCGGCGGGCCAGCAAATCCTGCAGGGTGGAGGTGCGGAAATCGAGCAGGCGCGGTCCCTTCGACAGGCGTTCCTCGACGCTGAGCGGCACGGTGGAGCCGAGCGCGTTGGCCACGGCTTCGGCTTCCGTCATCATCAGCCGCATGTAATTCTTCAGCACCGGATCGGCATAGAGATCGCCCATCGTCGCCTTGGTCAGGGTGCTGAGCGTGTTAGAGGTTATGTTGCCCAGCAGCTTCGACCAGACCAGGTCGCGGATGCGGTTGGAGGTAACATGGCCGATGCCGGCGCGTTGGAACAGCTCGATAATGCGGGCGAGGCGCGGGCTGTCGCTGCCATCCGGCTCGCCCAGTTCGAATTTCTCGCCGCCGGTGACGGTCACTGTGCCCGGCGCGGTCACTTCCGCGCCGATATGCACGACGCAGCCGATGGCGCGCTGCGGGCCGATGATCTTCCAGATCGCCCCTTCGGGGTCGAGACGGGCGATCTGCTTGCCGTCATGCGGGCCGCCCAGCCCGTGGAAATACCACCAGGGAATGCCGTTCAGCGCGAAGACGACCATCGTGTCCGGCCCCAGAAGCGGGGCCATGCCGGCCGCCGCCTGGCCGACGCCATGCGCTTTCACGGTACAGATAACCAGATCCTGCACGCCGGCCTCGGCCGCATCGTCGGTCGCCTTCGGGCGCACGGTGAACGGGTCGCCCTGGCGCAGCGTCAGCCCGTCGCGGCGGATAGCGGCCAGATGCGGCCCCCGTGCGATCAGGGTCACATCCTCGCCGGCCTGCGCCAGCTTCGCGCCCAGGAAGCCGCCGACCGAGCCGGCGCCGTAAATGCAGATCTTCACCCCAAAGCCTCCATGTTTATGTTATGCGCGCTTTCTAGACCGCCCGAGCCTGCGCCGCAATGACGCCATAGATCATCGGCTTATTTGCACTTCTGACATGCGATGCACCGCCATTGACGGCCTTGCCGCCAGGGCGGCACTGTTCTAGCTAAGAATCATTAAAGAAATTCCGGGAGCGATCGATGGACGCCACGGCCAGCCTGCCGCGCAGCGACACCAAAGTCATCGGGCTGATCAGCACGGCGCATTTTCTCAGCCATGTCTACATGCTGGTGCTGCCCCCCCTGTTTCCGCTGCTGAAGGACGTCTATGGAGTCAGCTTCGCGGCGCTGGGGCTGGCGCTGACCGTGTTCAATGTCGCCACCGGGCTGACGCAGGCGCCGATGGGCTTCCTGGTGGACCGGTTCGGCGCGCGCGCGATCCTGATCGCCGGGCTGATCGTCGAGGCCATCGCGATCGCCGCCATCGGAATCTTTCCCAGCTATTGGGCGCTGATCGCCTTGATGGCGGTCGCCGGCCTGGCCAATTCCGTCTATCACCCGGCGGATTACACCATCCTGTCGGCGTCGGTCGGCCAGCGGCGTATGGGGAGGGCCTTCTCGATCCATACGTTCGCCGGCTATTTCGGTTTTGCCGTCGCGCCGCTGACCATGGTGTTTCTGCTGGATATCGTGGGCTGGCAGATGGCGCTGGTGATCGTCGGCGCGGCCGGCCTGGCCGTTGCGCTGGTGCTGGCGGCCTTCGCCTCGGTGCTGCGCGAGGACGCGCCGGACGCCGCCGCCAAGCCCGCGCCGACGGCGGCTGCCGGCCCGCAGGGCATGAAGCTGCTGCTCAGCCTGCCCATCGTCATGGGGTTCCTGTTCTTCGTCGGCATTGCCATGACCAATGGCGGTTTCACCAGCTTCGGCGTATCGGCGCTGGTGTCGATCTACGATGTCGCCATCGTCGATGCCAGCGCGCCGCTGACTTCCTATCTGTTCGCCAGCGCGGCCGGCGTGCTGGCCGGCGGCTGGCTGGCCGACCGGACGGAACGCCATTCCCTGGTTGCCGCCGGCTGCTTCATCCTTGTCGGGCTGCTGGTCGCCTGCGTGGCGGCATTCGATCTGACGCTGATGGCGGTGACCGTGCTGTTCGGCCTGGCCGGCTTCTTCAGCGGCATGGTGGCCCCGTCGCGCGACATGATGATCCGCTCCGTCACCCCGGCCGGCTCCACCGGCAAGGTGTTCGGCTTCGTGTCCACCGGCTTCAACCTGGGCGGGGCGATCACGCCGCTGGCCTTCGGCCTGCTGCTCGACCGGGCCGATCCGAACATGCTGTTCTGGGCGATCTCGGCGCTCAGCATCGTCACCATCCTGACGGTGCTCAGCGCCGGCAGCATCGGCCGGCGCAAGGCGGTCTAGGCGCGGTGCTGAGCCTGTCGCTCGCGGTGCCAGACATAGAGGCCGCTTAAGGTCACGATGCCGGCCCCGACGACGGTCAGCGCATCAGGAAGGTCGCCGAACAGGATGAAGCCCAGCAGCAGCGCCCAGATCAGCTGGCTGTAGCTGAACGGCGCCAGCGCCGACGCCTCGGCCAGCAAATAGGCCTTGATCAGCACCAGGTGGCCGATGCAGCCCAGCCCGCCGATCAACGCGAAAAGCAGCCAGCCGCGCAGCGACACCTCCGTCCAGTAGAACGGGGCGGCGAGCGAGGCGAGCGCCGCGCCGATCACGGCTGTGTACAGCAGCATGCCGGTTGGATCCTCGGTGCGGCCCAATATCCGGGTAATCAGCGAGAAGAAGGCGAACATCAGGGCCACGCCGAGAATGTAGAAAGCCGCCGGGTGCATCGCCCCCAGCCCCGGCCGCAGGATCACCAGCACGCCGGCGAAGCCGATCACCACCGCCGCCCAGCGGCGCGGCCCCACCTTCTCCCCCAGCATCGGCGCGCTGAGCGCCACAACCAGCAGCGGCGCCAGGAAGTTGATCGAGGTCGCCGCCGCCAGCGGAATATGCTGGATGCCAAGGAAGAAGAAACCTGTCGAGCCCAGCAGCAGCAGGCCGCGCAGACTTTGCAGCGCCGGTCGGCTGGTGCGCATCAGCTTGAGGCTGCGTCCCGGCCCCAGCACCAGCAGCATGGCCAGCAGATGGAAGCTGTAGCGCGCCCACAGCACCTGCGGCATGGCGTGATCGCGGAGCAGAAACTTGGCCGTCGCATCCATGCAGGAGAAGCAGCCGACCGCCAGCATCAATAGCAGGATGCCTTTGGCGTTGTCGGTTTCGGGACGGCTCATATGGGACAGCCTAGCTGTCGTTTTGGCAGGCGTCGCCTGCCACCTGCGCATGCCGCTATGCAACAGCGTTTGCTTGGTCATCATATCGGCGTAATTGTGAGGGGTTATCATTTCTTCCGGCCCGCCATCGGCCGGCTGGTCCCGCTGCCGTGAAGCTTGCCCATGTCCTACGATCTTTATGATTACGACCGGCGCTATCGTCGGCGCGCCTGGGGGCGGGCATTCCGCATTCTGTTGTTTCTGGCGGTGCTGGGCGGGATCGGGCTGTTCTGCTACCAGCTTGGCATCGAGGATCGACGCGCCCAGCTCGACCGGCTGCGCGAGGAGCAGGTCGAGTTGCGCGAGCGTGCCGAGGTGCTGGCGCAGGAGTTGGAGACGGCGCAGGAACAGGCGCGCGTCCAGCAACGTCAGATCGCCAACTGGCAGAAACGCTTCGAGACGGAGGTGCCGCGCCAGGAGCTGCGACCGCTGATGGCGCTGATCGAACAGCGCCTGAAGGATGGCGTCACGCTCGACCGGCTATCCTTCGTGGTCGGCCAGGCCAGCAGCAGCCGCGATTGCCAGGCCGCCGAGACCAAGCGCTTCCTTGTCCGCACCCCGCTGACCAACAGCGCCAATTCCTACGTCGCTTTCGCTAATAACACGCTAACGGTCAGTGCGATGGGCGAATCGGCGCTGGACGCTAGCGGCCGGCCGGAAGCCTGGTTCGACCAGTCAAAGCCGCTAACCCTGACCATCACCAAGATCGGCGGCGAGGAAAAGGTGGCGACCGGCGTGCTGCCGCTGACCCAGTCGATCGTCATCGGCGCGGTCGAGCACCGGTTTTCCCTGATTGCCGGCCAGCGCGGTTTCGTCCAGGTTACCGCCGACCGCTGCCGTTACCCCTGATCGAGGCTTTCCATGTCCGACCTGCCGGAACGCGACCGGCGCGCCGCGCTGGCGGTGCTGCTGATCGTCTCGCTGGGCGCCGGGCTTATGATCGGCATCACCATGCCGCTGCTGACGCTGCTGCTGGAACTGCGCGGCACCGACACCATGCTGATCGGCTTGAACGCCGCGATGTCGACCTTTGCGATCATCGTCTGCGGACCGTTGCTGCCGCCGATGGTTCGCCGCTTCGGCCTGCTGCCGGTAATGTATGTTGCGATCGGGTTCGGCATTCTGGTGCTGTTGGCGATGCCGGTCTTCACCAGCCTGCCGGCCTGGTTCGTGCTGCGCTTCGCGCTGGGCATCTCCGTCGGGGTGGCGTGGATCGGCAGCGAGGCCTGGTTGAACGCCATCGTCACCGAGCGTAATCGCGGCAAGCTGCTGGGCCTTTACGTCACCTGTTTCGCTGGCGGCTTCGCCATTGGCCCGCTGATCGTCGGCGTGACCGGCTTCGAGGGGGCGACGCCCTTCCTGGTGGCGGCCGGCTTGCTGGCGCTGTCCGCCCTGCCGCTGCCGCTGGCGCGCCATGCGCTGCCGCCAGTGCCGGCGCATGGGTCGGCCAATATCGTCCGGCTGGTGGCGCTGGCGCCCACGGTGATGCTGGCCGCAGCTGTAAGCGGCCTGTCGGACGCCACCATCTTCGCGCTGCTGCCGGTCTATGCGCTGCGCGTCGGTTTCGCGCCGGAGACGGCGGTGCTGCTGCTATCGGTGTTCCTGGCCGGCAATCTGGCGCTGCAGGTGCCGCTGGGCTGGCTGGCCGATCGGATGAACCGGCGCAGCCTGCTGGTGATCTGCACCGGCGCTGGGGTGGCGGGGGCGGTGCTGCTGCCCGCCGCTATCGGCACGGTGCTGGTGTGGCCGTTGCTGTTCGTCTGGGGTGGCGTGGTGATGGGTGTCTATACAGTCGGGCTGTGCATGCTGGCGCAGCGCTTCCAGGGCGGCCTGCTGGCGGCGGGGAACACCGCCTTCGTGATGCTGTACAGCCTGGGCAGCGTCGCCGGGCCAAGTCTCGGCGGTGTCGGCATGGATATCTGGAATCCGCACGGGCTGCTGATCGTGCTGGTGCTGGCCGGTATCTGCTTCATCCTGGTGGCGCTGCTGCGCGCCCGCCGCGTCACGACGCCGGCAGGCTGACCACCTGGCAGAATTGCCGCTGCGCCTCCAAGGTGCCACAGGCGCGGACGGCCTGCTCACGCGTCGCATAGCCGCTGGCGATCAGCCTGATGAAGCTGCCGCGCCCATCGCCGGCATCGAATTCGGACTTGATCGCCTTCAGCTTGCCCAGCGTGTCCGGGTGACGCTCCATCAATATCTTCCAGCCATTATCGGCCGCCGGCATGGCCCGGTAGGAGCCGACATGCAGGCCGAAATTCTCCTGCCCCGCGGCGGCGGGCGGCGGCGGCGGTTGATTGCTGGCTGCTGGCGGGCGCTGTGGCTGGGCGACGGCCGGGGTGGGCGGCTGCGCGGCCAGCGGGCGCGGCGCGCCAGCCG
>NZ_LPXN01000021.1 GCF_001618175.1 Oceanibaculum pacificum
AGCTGGGTGAGGGGAGACCCCTGGTGAGGGGAGACCTGGGCGAGAGGAGCCCCCTGGCCGCCCGCGCGATCCTGGCCTATCTTCCCGGCCATGAAACTCGACGCGCAATTTGCCGGCATTCCGAGGCCGGTGCTGATCCTGGGTCTGGCGGGTCTGATTCCGTTCGTCGCCGGCGCTGTCGGCGGGTGGCTGCTGATCGAGCCGCTGAACCGGGCGGCGCAGGACATGCAGGTGGCCTATGCCGCGCTGATCCTGTCCTTCCTGGGGGCGGTGCATTGGGGCGCGGCGCTCGCCCGGCCGGAGGGCGGCAGGCAGTGGGGCTGGATGGCCTGGTCGGTCACGCCGGCCCTGATCGCCTGGATCGCCATCATGCCGCCGGCGCCAACCGCGATCATCATCCTGATGGCGGGATTCCTGGCGACGCTGGCCGCCGATATCCGCGCCGTGCAGCGCGGGCTGCTGCCGCGCTGGTACCTGGCGCTGCGCCGGGTGCTGACGCCGCTGGTGCTGATCTGCCTGGGGGCGACGCTGCTGCGGCTGGCCTGACCTTGCGCGCACGCCGCCCGGCACGCTATTACCGAAGACAAAGCAGCGGAGGGAGGCCAAGGCGATGCAGTTCCTGGTGACAGCCTATGACGGCGCCGACGACAAGGCGCTGGAGCGCCGGCTGGCGGTGCGCGAGAAGCATCTGGAAGGCTGGTACAAGCTGGTGGCCGACGGCCACGGCATCACCGGCGGCGCGATCCTCGACGATGAGGGCCGGATGATCGGCTCGATGGCGCTGCTCGAATTTCCCGACCGCGCCGCCTTCGATGCCTGGTTCGAGAACGACCCCTACGTGACCGGCGGCGTCTGGCAGAAGATCGAGGTTCGCCCCTTCCGCGTGGCCCCGAAATCGAAGAGCTGAGCCGCCCGATGACCGACAAGCCCCCCATCGAAACGCCCCTTTGGCAGCCCTCGCCCGACCGTATCGCCAGCACTACCGTCACCCGCTTCATGGCGGAACTGGAGGCCAGGCACGGCGCGAAGACCGGCGATTTCCCGTCCCTGTGGCGCTGGTCGGTCGATAACAGCCCGGCATTCTGGGATTTCGTCTGGGATTTCTGCGGCGTGATCGGCGAGAAGGGCCGCCGTGTCCTGATCGATGAAGACCGCATGCCCGGCGCGCAGTTCTTCCCCGATGCGAAGCTGAATTTCGCCGAGAATCTGCTGCGCAAGAATGACGACAGCGACGCCATCGTGTTCTGGGGCGAGGACAAGGTGAAGCGCCGCCTGTCCTGGCGCGACCTCAACGAGGCGGTCTCCCGCCTGGCGCAGGCGCTGAAGGCGGAGGGCGTCGGCCAGGGTGACCGGGTGGCCGCCTATATGCCGAACCTGCCGGAAACCGTGATCGCCATGCTGGCGGCCAGCGCGCTGGGGGCGACCTTTACCAGCGCCTCGCCCGATTTCGGCGTGCAGGGCGTGCTGGACCGGTTCGGCCAGACCGAACCCACGGTGCTGATCGCGGTCGAGGGCTATCACTATAACGGCAAAGTCATCGACTGCCTGGCGAAGCTGCGCGAGGTGGCGGCGCAACTGCCGACGGTGAAGCGCGTCGTCGTCGTGCCCTATGCCCGCGAGGCCATGGATTTGACCGGCATCGAGCGGGCCGTGCCCTATGCGGAATTCGTTGCCCCATATCAGCCGAAGGTGCTGGAGTTCGTGCGGGTGCCGTTCAATCACCCGCTCTACATCCTCTATTCCTCGGGCACCACGGGCGTGCCGAAATGCATCATGCATGGCGTCGGCGGCACGCTGATCCAGCATCTGAAGGAACTGAAGCTGCACAGCGACGTGAAGCCGGGCGACCGCGTCTTCTACTTCACCACCTGCGGCTGGATGATGTGGAACTGGCTGGTCAGCGCGCTGGCCTGCGAGGCGACGCTGCTGCTCTATGACGGCTCGCCCTTCCATCCCGACGCCCGCATCCTGTTCGACTATGCCGATGCCGAGGGCATGACGCTGTTCGGCACGAGTGCCAAATATATCGACGCGGTGCTGAAGAGCGGGCTCAAGCCGCGCGAGACGCATTCCCTGAAGAGCGTGCGGGCGATGACCTCCACCGGCTCGCCGCTGTCGCCGGAAGGCTTCGATTTCGTCTATTCGGGCATCAAGCCGGATATATGCCTGTCCTCGATCTCCGGCGGCACCGACATTGTGTCCTGCTTCGTGCTGGGCAATCCCATCGGCCCGGTCTGGCGCGGCGAGATCCAGGCGCGCGGCCTCGGCATGGCGGTCGATGTGTTCGACGACGAGGGCAGGCCGGTGCGCGAGCAGAAGGGCGAGCTGGTCTGCACCCAGCCCTTCCCCTGCATGCCCATAGGCTTCTGGAACGATCCGGACGGGGCGAAATACCGCGCCGCCTATTTCGACAGCTTCCCGAACATCTGGTGCCATGGCGATTTCGTCGAGCTGACGAAACATGACGGCATGATCATCTATGGCCGCTCCGACGCCACGCTGAACCCCGGCGGGGTGCGCATCGGCACGGCGGAAATCTACCGCCAGGTGGAAAAGCTGCCGGAGGTGCTGGAAGCCATCGTCATCGGCCAGGATTGGGACAGCGACGTGCGCGTCGTGCTGTTCGTGAAGCTGCGCGACGGGATCACGCTGGACGAGGCTCTCGAAAAGCGCATCAAGCAGCAGATTCGCAGCGGCGCGACGCCGCGCCATGTGCCGGCGAAGATCGTGCAGGTGGCCGACATTCCGCGCACCAAGAGCGGCAAGATCGTCGAGCTTGCCGTGCGCAACGTGGTGCATGGCCGGCCGATCAAGAATATCGAGGCGCTGGCCAACCCGGAGGCGCTGGATCTGTACCGCGACCGTGACGAATTGGCGAGCTGAGCGGAATACCGGCGTGGCACGGTTGTTCTTGCCGTCATAACGGCCGATATTACTGCGCATGCTCGGTATCAAGGTCTGAAGACCGCCATGGCCGCTTTCGAGACCAAGCCGAAAGGCCGCGATGCGCAGCGCCCGCTGACGCATGAGGATATTTTGCGCCAGCTCGATTCGGCGGTGGCGGAGCATCTGGCCTGGATGACGCGCTGGCACCGCTCCGCCCTGTGCAAGGTGGAGCCGCCGACCGAGATCGTCTCCGACCATGCGCATTATCTGTGCGGCTTCGGCAGCTGGTGCGACCTGCATCACGACGATCCGCTGGTCGCCCAGCCGGCCTTCGCGGCGCTGATCGAGACGCACAAGGCGCTGCACCAGCTCGCCGCCCTGCTGGCCAAGCGCGCCTGGAAGGACCCCAAGGTGCCGGCCCAGGAATATGATGCGCTGATGGAGAAGGTGAACCGCTTCATCGACCAGTCGCACCGGTTGCAGAAGGCGTTCCAGAAAGTCGCCTCCGACCTCGACCCGCTGACCGGCGCGCATACCCGCCAGGACATGATGAAGGATCTGATGCGCGAGCGCGAACGGGCCTCGCGCGCCAAGACAAGCTGCATCGTGGCGATGGCCGATCTCGACCGCTTCAAGGCGGTGAACGACACCCATGGCCACCAGGCCGGCGACGCCGTGCTGCGCCAGATATCCAACACTTTCCTGGAGATTCTGCGGCCCTATGACCGGCTGTACCGCTATGGCGGCGAGGAATTCCTGTTCTGCCTGCCCGAATGCACGGTGGATTCGGCGCTGACCATCCTCGACAGGCTGCGCCGGCGCATCGCCGACCTAGCCATCGATATCGGCGGCGGCCGCACCCTGCGGGTCACCTGCTCCTTCGGCGTCACGCCGCTCAGCGCCGACGCGCCGTTGAAGACGGTGATCGACCGCGCCGACCGCGCCCTCTACGCCGCCAAGGAGGAGGGCCGCGACCGTGTTCTCGTCTGGACGCCGGAGATGACGTAAGGACCGGAACGCGCGACGGGGGTTGAAATGTAAAACGATCGTTTTACATCTGACTCATGGATATCAAAACAAAGCTCATCGCCGCCGCCGAACGTCTCTTCGACCGACACGGCTTCACCGCCACCGGGATCGACCGGCTGACCCAGGCGACCGGCATGTCGAGCCGCACGCTGTACAAGCATGCCGGCAGCAAGACAGCGCTCATCGCCGCTGTCCTGTCGGAGCGGGACCGGCGCTTCCAGCGCCGATTGGCGGTGCGCAGCGTCGACGGCCTCTTCGCCGCGCTGGGGGATTGGGTGCGGGTCGAGGGTAGCCGGGGTTGCCTGTTCCTGCGCGCCCATGGCGAAACCGGCGGCGACACGCCGGAAATCGCCGCTGCCCTGTCGGCGCACAAGGAACAGCTTCGCGAGAGAATCCGCCTGATCGTGATCAACGAGACCGGCGGCGAGAATCCAGCGCTGGCCGAACAGATACTGCTGCTGTTCGAGGGCGCGACGGCGACGGCGGTCTATCGCGGCGCGCCGGCCGTGGCCTCGGCGCGCGCCGCCGCCGCCACGCTGGTCGAGCAAGCCCGATCCTGAACCCCGGCCCAGAGCACAGCCCGGAACCCGCCCGGAACCCGGGGCTGCCGGTTCTAGGCGCTGGAATACCGGCCGCCTTTGCGTGTATGGCTATGCCCCTGATTCGGGCCGCGAAGGGAACAGCCATGATCATCGGATACCGACAAGCCGGCGCTTGCGCCGACCGCAAGGCCTGACGTGACGGCAGCGCATCAGCCCGGACACGGGCGGCAATGAGCAAGACGGCGCTCGACAAGGATCTCCGCAAGCTCGACCGGATGGAGGCGGCGACCCACGCAACCTCCCGGTCGCTGGCGCCGCTGGGCATCGCCGTCGTGTTCCTGGTCGGCGCGGCGGCCTGGACCAGCGTGACGTTCCAGGGCGGGCCCTACGGCTATCTGGTGGTGATATCGGCGGTCATCGTCGGCTACATGGCGCTGAATATCGGCGCCAACGACGTCGCCAACAACATGGGGCCGGCGGTGGGCGCCAAGGCGCTGACCATGGGCGGCGCGCTGGTCATCGCCGCCCTGGCGGAAGCGTCCGGCGCGCTGCTGGCCGGCGGCGACGTGGTTTCCACCGTGGCGAACGACCTGCTGCGCGCCGATACCGCGCTGGAAGGCCGCAGCCTGGTCTTCGTCATGCTGGCCGCCCTGCTGGCCTCCGCCCTGTGGGTCAATCTGGCGACCATCCTGGGCGCGCCCGTATCGACCACCCATGCCGTGGTCGGCGGCGTGGTCGGGGCCGGCATCGCGGCGGCGGGCTTCGGCGTCGTGGTGTGGCCGACCATCGGGACCATCGCGGCCAGCTGGGTGATCTCGCCGGTGCTGGGCGGCATCTTCTCCGCACTGTTCCTCGCCCTCATCCGCAAGACCATCCTGCAACGCAAGGACCGCATCGCGGCGGCACGCTGCTGGGTGCCAATCCTGGTGGCGGCGATGGCCGGCATCTTCGCCGCCTATCTGGCGACCAAGGGGCTGCGCCGGGTCTGGTCGCCGGGCGCCGGCCTGGTGCTGACGATCGGGCTGGGCTGCGCGATCCTCGTCTGGTTGGCCGCCCGGCCGTGGATTCGCCAGCGCTCGCGCGGGATGGAGAATCGCAAGCGGCATGTCAGCCGGCTGTTCCGCCTGCCGCTGGTCTGCGCGGCGGCGCTGCTGTCCTTCGCCCATGGCGCCAACGACGTGGCCAACGCGGTCGGGCCGTTCGCCGCCATCGTCGCCGTGTTGCAGAATGGCGGCGCGGCGGCGGGGGAGCTGGAGCTGCCGGTCTGGGTGCTGGCCATTGGGGCCATCGGCCTCGCGCTGGGTCTAGCGCTGTTCGGCCCCCGGCTGATCCGCACGGTGGGCGAGAAGATCACCAAGATGAACGAGACGCGGGCCTATTGCGTCGCCCTGTCGGCGGCGATCACCGTGCTGTTCGCCTCGGCGCTGGGCCTGCCGGTCTCCTCCACCCATATCGCCGTGGGTGCCATCTTCGGCGTCGGCTTTCTGCGCGAATTCTATTCGAACCGGAGATTGCAGAGCGAGTTGGTGCCGGTGCGCGCCATCGGCATCGATGCCGGCCGGCTGAATGCCAGCCCGGAGGAAGCGGTCGCGAAATACCGGCGGCGGGAACGCCGGCGGCTGGTGCGCCGCCGCCATGTGCTGCAGATCGTCGCCGCCTGGGTGTTCACCGTGCCGGCGACGGCGGTGCTGTCGGGCGTGCTGTATCTACTGCTTGCGGCCCTGATGCTCTAACGCCAGGTTCACCGCCCGCTGCGCCAGCCGGTCGGCGATGCGGGCCATCTCGGAATCGTTCAGAAGGCGCTTTGCCTCCGGCAGCACGGCCCAGTGGCGATGGCGCTCGCCCTTTTCGTCCCAGGCCTCGCGCTGGCTGCGCACATGCAGCGGATAGGCGGCGACCCGCACCACGGTATGGGCCGCGTCGCTGAGCACGGATCGATAATGCCCGAGCGGCACCGTGCCCATATCGCCTTCCACCCCGGCTTCCTCCAGCGCTTCCTTGGCGGCGTTCTCCCACGGCTCCAGGTTCGGCTCCAACCCGCCTTTCGGGAAAATCCACCGCCCGGAGCGGCGCGAGGTGATCAGCAGAAAGACCGGCTGCCCGTCGACCAGCCGATAGGGCACCGCCGCCGATTGCCGTGTCGGCGCCTGCACGGCCTCCGACATCCAGGGGGAGAGGAGCGAGGTCAGCGTCAGTCTGGTTTCCGGCATCTTGTCTTGCCTGTTTACGATGCCGCGATTGTAGCCCAAGGAAGCCGTTGGGGAGAACCCTCCCTCTCCATGCCTCCCCCAGCACCCTACCGCGGCACCCTACCGCGGCACCCTACCGCGGCACCCTACCGCGGCACCCTACCGCGGCACCCTACCGCGGCACCCTACCGCGGCACCCTACCGCGGCACCCTACCGCGGCACCCTACCGCGGCACCCTACCGCGGCACCCTACCGCCGCGCCCTCTTGCCAGCGCGCCGTCGCCGGGGCTAAGTCAAGGCACCCGCAAAGCGAGACGCCCGAATGGCCGATCTGTCCCCGCCCGCCCTGCTGCAAGCCGACGAGCCGCCCGCCTTTGAGTGGGTGAATGCGGCCAGCGCCTCGCCCATCCTGCTGCTGTGCGACCATGCCAGCAACCGGGTGCCGCGCGCGCTGGGCGATCTGGGCGTCAGCGCGGCGGAGCGGGCGCGGCATATCGGCTGGGACATCGGCGCGGCGGCGGTGACGCGCCACCTGTCCGCCCGGTTCGACGCGCCGGCGGTGATGACCGGCTATTCCCGCCTGGTGATCGATTGCAACCGCGACCCGGCCGACCGCAGCGCCATGCCAGAAATTTCCGACGGCACCCTGGTGCCGGGCAATGAAGGGTTGAGCCAGGCCGCCCGCCAGCGCCGCATCGACGGGCTGTTCAAGCCCTACCATGGCGAGATAGCGGCGCGCATCGAGGCGATCCGCGCCGCCGGGGAGATGCCGGTGCTGCTGTCGATCCATAGTTTCACGCCGGTGTTCAAGCAGATGGAGCGGCCCTGGCATCTGGGCATCCTGTGGAACCGCGACGGCCGGCTGGCCGAGCCGCTGATGGCGCATCTGCGCCAGGACCCGGCGCTGTGCGTTGGCGATAACGAACCCTATTCGGCGCGCGAGCCGGAGGGTTTTACCCTGGAGCATCACGCCGAGCCGGCTGGCCTGCCGCATGTGCTGGTGGAAATCCGCCAGGACCTGATCTGCGACGCGGCCGGGGTCGGGCGCTGGGCGAAAATCTTCGGCGACGCGGTGGCCGCCGTGCTGGCCGATCCCGCCGTGCAACGCTCCTTCCGGGAAGAGACATGACCGCCGCCCCCTCCTTCACCCTCGGCATCGAGGAAGAATATCTGCTGGTCGACCGGCAGAGCCGCGATCTGGTCGACAACCCGCCGGAGGATATGATCGAGCAGGTGAAGGCGCGCATCGAGGCCGATGTGATGCCGGAATTCCTGCGCTCGCAGATCGAGGTGGCGACCAAGCCGGTGCGCACCGTGGCCGAGGCCGGGGCCGAGCTGCGCGCCCTGCGCCGCGCGGTGGCCGAGGTGGCGGCCGGCCACGGGCTCGCGCCCATCGCCGCCTCCACCCACCCCTTCGCCCGCTGGCAGGCGCAGAAGCACACGGCGCGCGACCGCTACGAGACGCTGGCGCGCGACATGCAGACGGTGGCGCGCCGGCTGGTGATCTGCGGCATGCATGTCCATGTCGGCATCGAGGACGAGAATCTGCGCATCGACCTGCTGAACCAGGTCTCCTACTTCCTGCCGCATCTGCTGGCGCTGTCCACCTCCTCGCCCTTCTGGGGCGGCGAGGATAGCGGGCTGATGTCCTACCGCGTCTCGGTGTTCGACGAGGTGCCGCGCACCGGCCTGCCGGAGCATTTCGCCAGCTGGGGCGAATATAAGCGTCATGTCGACGTGCTGGTCGCCGCCGGCCTGATCGAGGACGGCACCAAGCTGTGGTGGGACGCCCGCCCCTCCTCGCGCTTCCCGACGCTGGAAATGCGCATCACCGACATCTGCACCAAGCTGGAGCACGGCCTGTCGATCGCGGCACTCTATGTCTGCCTGCTGCGCATGCTGTGGCGGCTGCGCGGCATGAACCAGCGCTGGCGGGTCTACGCCAACATGCTGGTGAACGAGAATCGCTGGCGCGCCCAGCGCTACGGGCTGGACGAGGGGCTGGTGGATTTCGGCAAGGGCCAGATCGTGCCCTATGCCGATCTGCTGGAGGAGATCATCGCCCTGGTGCGCGAGGATGCCGACGCGCTGGGCTGCCGTGCCGAGGTGGAGGCGACCCGCGCGATCCTGGCCGAAGGCACCAGCGCGCACCGCCAGCGCCAGGCCTTCGCCGCCGCCACCGCCGCCGGCGCGGCGCGCGCCGACGCCCTGAAGGCGGTGGTCGACGGGCTGATCGCGGAAACCATCGCCTGACGGTTTGACATGCGGCGCCCGCGACCCGAGATTCAGGGTGAACGAGACGTCACCGGGAGAAAGACATGACCGATATCGACCCGAAGACCCGCACCGAGCTTGAGGCCGCCGCGTTCCGCGCGCTGGTCGACCATCTGCGGGCGCGCACCGACGTGCAGAATATCGACCTGATGAACCTGGCCGGCTTCTGCCGCAACTGCCTGTCGAAATGGTACGCCGCCGCCGCCAAGGAGAAAGGCCTCGATGTCGGCTACGACCAGGCCCGCGAGATCGTCTACGGCATGCCCTACGAGGAATGGAAGGCCAAGCACCAGACCGAGGCCACCGCCGAGCAGAAGGCGCTGCACGCGCAGATCCACCAGCATTGAGCGTCCCTGTCTCTCACTGCGTCATTCCCGGCCCCAAGCCCCA
>NZ_LPXN01000022.1 GCF_001618175.1 Oceanibaculum pacificum
GGCCTGCCGGTCGGCCTGCAGATCGTCGGCAAGCCGCGCGGCGAGGCCAGCATGCTGCAGGCCGCCAAACTGTTCGAACAGGCCGCCGGCCTGTCGCTGCTGCCGATCGACCCGGTGGTGAAGTAGAGGCGGGATTTGCCGTTTTTTCTAACCGTCATTCCCGGCCTTGTGCCGGGAATCCAGGCTTCGGATTACTCGACGGTCGTTCCAGCGGGCTGAAGCGTGGACCCTCGGGACAAGCCCGAGGGTGACGGACGGAGAAGGGGGCCGGAGCGTAGCGTGCTACTCGCTCACCCCCAGGGCCGCGGCCGGGCGGGCTCCAGGCCCTGGCCGGCCATGGCTTCCAGCCGGCGGATGCGCTCCGCCGTCTTCGGGTGGGTGGTGAACAGCCCGTCCACCGCATGGGCGTGCAGCGGGTTGATGATGAACATATGCGCGGTCGCCGGGTTGCGCTCCGCCTGGTGATTGTCCAGGCCCTTGGCGGCCAGCTCGATCTTGCGCAGGGCGGAGGCGAGCCAGAGCGGCCGGCCGCAAATCTCCGCCCCCACCCGGTCGGCCTCGTATTCGCGCGAGCGACTGATCGCCATCTGCACCAGCATCGCGGCCACCGGGGCCAGGATCATTACCAGGATGGTGCCGATCAGCCCCATCGGGTTGTTGCGGTTATTGCCGAAGAACATGGCGAAGTTGGCCAGCATGGAGATCGCGCCGGCAATCGTCGCGGTCACCGTCATGATCAGCGTGTCCCGGCTCTTCACATGCGCCAGCTCGTGCGCCAGCACCCCGGCCACCTCCTCATGCGTCAGCCGCTGGATCAGGCCGGAGGTTACGGCCACGGCGGCGTTCTGCGGGTTGCGGCCGGTGGCGAAGGCGTTCGGCTGGTCGCTCTCGATGATGTAGACCTTCGGCATCGGCATCTGCGCGCGCTCCGCCAGCCGGGCCACGATGTCGTACAGCCAGGGATGGCCGCCCGGCGGCACCTCCCGCGCGCCATACATCGACAGCACCATCTTGTCGGAGTTCCAGTAGGCGAACAGGTTCATCGCCGCCGCCACCGCGAGCGCGATCAGCATGCCGCCCTCGCCGCCCAGCAGGAAACCGATGCCGAGGAACAGGGCGGTCATGCCCGCCATCAGGATCGCCGTGCGCGTAAAGCCCATCGTCTGCGTCATACCTCTCGTTGCAGCCGATCCCGATGGATCGGCGAAATGATAGATGTCCCCACGGCGATGCGCCTTCAAGACTTGGCGGCGCGCCAGGCCTGCGCCATATCTCATCGCATGAGCGAAGAAACCCAGGATAAGAAGCCCGTGCCGGTGTTCCGCGAGACCGGCTTCCGCAAGCCCAAGCCCGGCGAGGATGCGGCCGCGAAGCCCGCGGCCAAGGCGGAGCCGCCCAAAAGCGAACCGAAGGAGATCGGCGGCCCGCCCGGCCCCGAGCCGACGCGCTATGGCGACTGGGCCTTCAAGGGCCGGGTGACGGATTTCTGAGCGACGCCTCGAAGCATGGGGCCGCCCGCGCCAAGCCTCAATTGCGCTTGCTGTGCGCCTTCTGCTCGGCGCGGATATCGGCCGGCCAGCTTTTCTGGATATAGGCGATGACCGCCCAGATTTCCGGGTCGGTCAGCTTGTGCTCATAGGCCGGCATCTCGTTGCGATAGCCCGGCGGGGAGTAGGGCTGGCCGCCGAATTTCACGATCTCGAACAGCGCGGTATCGGTGCGCAGCGAGGCGGCGCCCTCTGCGTCCAGCGGCGTCGGGGGACGGCCGCCCTGGGCATAGGTGAGCTGCCAGCCCGGCTTGCCTTCCAGCGCATCGCCGTGGCAATAGGCGCAATGGCCGAAATAGACATTGCGGCCAAGCTGCACCTGATT
The DNA here is from genome assembly GCF_001618175.1 of Oceanibaculum pacificum. Taxonomy (GTDB): domain Bacteria; phylum Pseudomonadota; class Alphaproteobacteria; order Oceanibaculales; family Oceanibaculaceae; genus Oceanibaculum; species Oceanibaculum pacificum. Next base: position 1,873 of record NZ_LPXN01000022.1, read on the forward strand.
GATGTCGTCGGGGTTCGGGCCGGTGGCGCGCTTGGCCGCCTCCTTGTCCCAGAACACGCCGGCGAGGGTGATCGCGGCGGCGGCGATGGCGGCGATCAGCAGGAAGCCGCCGCCGCGCCCCATGCGGAACGGGCCGATCCGCGCATCCGGATCCTGCTCCGCGCCGCGCAGCCCGGCGCGTATCGCCTCTATCCTGGCTTGCCGGCGCTTATAGGGGTCGGAATTCATGCTGGCCGCACCTCTTGCTGGCTCGGCAGTATATCCCGCTCCCGGCGTACAAAAAAGCAGCCCCCTGGGCTGGGCCAGGGGGCTGCTTTAAAATTCCGGAATGGCGCGGTCAGTGCAGCTTGGTCGGGATCTGCGCGATGGCGTCATCGACCAGGCTGTTGGCCGCCTTGGCGTCGAGCTGGTCGGCCAGCAGCTTGCGGGTGGCGATCATGGCGACGTCGACCGCCTTTTCGCGCACTTCCTGCACCGCCTTGGCCTCGGCCTGGGCGATCTTCTCCAGCGCCTGCGCCTCCCGGCGTTTCAGCGAGGCTTCCAGCTCGGCCGCCGCGCGCTCCTGCGTGCGCTTCGCCTCGTCCCGCGCATGGGCGACGATATCCTCCGCCTCCTTCAACGCGTCGCGCTGCTTGCGCTTGTAGGTGGCGAGCAGCGCCTGCGCATCCTCACGCAACTGCTGGGCTTCCTCGATCTGCAGGCGGATGCGTTCCGCCCGGGCGTCGAGCGCGCCGCCAACCTGCTTCATCACTGGCTTGTAGGCCAGCACGACGAAGATCACGAAGGCGACGGCGACCCAGAAATTAGTATCGTGCAGCATGGTTCCCGTCCCCTCAGGCGCTTTCTTTGAGGGCGGCATCGACCGCCTTCGCGGCATCGGCCTCGGCAATATCGCCGCCGATCAGACGCAGGGTCGCCTCGCGGGAGACCTCCACGGCCACCTGGCGGACATTCTCCAGCGCTTCCCGCTTGGCCGCGCCGATGCGGGTTTCCGCCTCGGCGACCTGTGCCGCGAGCGTGTCGGCCAGCGCCTGCTGCCGCTTGGCGGCTTCGGCATTGGCCTTCTCGGTCGCTTCGGCCATCGCGGCCTGGGCCTGGCTGCGGGCGTCGGCCAGCGCCTTCTCGTACTCGGCCAGCACCGCTTCCGCCTCTTCCTTCAGCTTTTCAGCCTTTTCGAGGTCGTCGGCAATGCGCCGATCGCGCTCTTCCAGAACATCGCGGACACGCGGCAGCGCGATACGCGACATCAGCAGATAGAGGGCGACGAACGTCACCGCGAGCCAGAAAATCTGGGTCGCGAAGCTGTTCGTGTCGAGCTGCGGCAGACCCGCACCGCCATCCTGCGCGAACGCGGGGGCGGCGGTCAGGGCCAGGGCGGCAAAACCGGCGGCAGCACGCTTAACAGAGCGAACGCTCATCATCGCTATCCTGTCTCGCTTCCCCCCGGCACCAGGGCCGGGGTCATCCATGCATCACATCCGAGGGACGGCCAGGCCGCCCGCCGGAAGCCGGAAAGCGGCTACTAGGTGAACAGGATCAGGAAGGCGATGAGCAGAGCGAACAGCGCGATCGCTTCCGTCAGCGCGAAACCCAGAATGCCGATCGGGAACACTTCCGAGCGGGCGGCCGGGTTACGGGCGATCGAGGCGATCAGGGTCGAGAAGATATTGCCGATACCAACGCCAACGCCCATCAGGGCGATAACGGCAAGGCCGGCACCAATCATCTTGGCGGCATCGAGTTCCATCGTCTTCGGTCCTCTAGTTTTGGTGGAACGGTTCGATTAGCGGCGAAAATTCGCGACTAATGCAGGTGAATGGCGTCGCGCAGATACAGACACGTCAGGATGGTGAAGACGTAGGCCTGCAGCACGGCAACCAGAATTTCGAAAGCGGTCAGCGCCACGTTGATGGCAAGCGGCGCCACGCCGAATACGCCCAGCGAGATGGTGAACAGCGCGAACACCTTCATCATCGTGTGGCCGGCCATCATGTTGGCGAACAGTCGGATCGACAGGCTGACCGGGCGGGCGAGATAGGACAGGATTTCGATCGGGATCAGCAGCGGTGCCATGTAGATGGGCGCGCCCTCCGGAAAGAAATAGCTGAAGAAATGCAGCTTGTGCCGCACCAGGGCGATGATCGTAACAATCACGAACACGGCGAAGGCCAGCGTGAAGGTGACGATGATGTGGCTGGTGTAGGTGAAGCTGTAGGGGATCATGCCCAGCAGGTTGCCGAGCAGGATGAACATGAACAGCGAGAACACGAAGGGGAAGTATTTGCGACCCTCCGGCCCGACGCTGTCGCGTATCATACCGGCGATGAACTCGTAGGACAGCTCCGCCATCGACTGCAGGCGCGAGGGGACCAGCGTGTGGCCGCGCATCGCCAGAGTCAGAAACCCGGTCACCAGGACGACCGCGATGGTCATCATCAGCGAGGATTGGGTGAAGGAAAGATCGAGATCGCCAACCTGGATCGGAATGATCGGCTTGATCTGGAACTGTTCAAGAGGACCACTGGCCAAGGCTTTGCCCCACTTCGGTGCGTTTACACGTCGCCGTCTTTGTCGTCGTCGGCTCGGGCCTTCGCCGGCTTCTTATAGCCAGGCGCCAACCCGATCCCCGTGATGGCGCGGTAGACGTTCATCACGCCGGCCGCAGCCCCCAGAAAGAAAAATAGCACCAGAAGCCAAGGACCCGTGCCGAGCCAATTGTCGAGCAGCCAGCCGATGCCGAGCCCGACAGCGATGGCCGCCACCATCTCGACCCCGATGCGAAACCCCATCCCGAGGGAGGATTGCAGCCCCTTGTCGGCGGACTGCCCGGTCTTTCCATCCTGCGCGCCGCGCGCCTTACTCAGGCGGCTTGCAATGTCCCGCAGGGACGAATTTTCCGGTTCACGATCAGTCAAGATGAACGCACGTACCCTATAGCTTCCGGCGGTAGCGCCGTCAGCGCGACGCGGACCATAAGGAACGCCCCCCACCCTGTCAAGGCGGGAATCGGGCAGGTCGAGGCGGGCGGAAATCCGCGGCTAATCAGGCAATCGCGCGCAGCCTTTCGACCCCGGTGAGATCGACCGAGACGAGCTGGCTGATGCCGCGTTCGGCCATGGTGACGCCGAACAGCCGGTCCATGCGCGCCATCGTCATGCGGTGATGGGTGACGACCAGGAAGCGCGTGCCGGTTTCCTTGGCGATATGCTCCAGCAGCAGGCAGAAGCGGTCGACATTGCTGTCGTCCAGCGGGGCGTCGACCTCATCCAGCACGCAGATCGGCGAGGGGTTGGTGAGGAATACGGCGAAGATCAGCGCCAGCGCGGTCAGCGCCTGCTCGCCGCCGGACAGCAGCGAGAGCGCCTGCAGCTTCTTGCCCGGGGGGCTGGCCATGATCTGCAGCCCGGCCTCCAGCGGATCGTCGGATTCGATCAGCTCCAGATAGGCGCGACCGCCGCCGAACAGCCGCACGAACAGCTCCTCGAACGAGGCGTTCACCTTGCCGAAGGAGGCGAGCAGCCGCTCGCGCCCCTCCTTGTTCAGCGCGGCGATGCCCTGGCGCAGCCGGGCGATGGCCTGCGTCAGGTCGCTGCGCTCCTGCTGCATCGTGTCGATCTGCTGCTCGACCTCGCCGGCCTCGTGCTCGGCGCGCAGATTGACTGGCCCCATGCCGTCGCGCTCGCGCATCAGCCGGTCGAGGCGCTGCTCGATCTCGGCTTCCGCCGGCAGTGTCTCGGCGATGTCGACATTGGCCATCGCCAGCGCCTGATCGGGCCGGCAGTCGAGCCGCTCGCGCACCCGGTCGATCAGCACCTGGCGGGCCTGGGTCGCCTGCTCGACGGCGGCCTCGGCGCGCACCCGGTCCTCGCGCGCTTCGGCAAGTCCGGCCTCGACGGTGCGCAGCAGGCGCTGCGCTTCGGAGGCGCCGGATTCGGCCTCGGCCAGCAGCTTCGCCGCCTCCTTGCGCCGCGCGTCGGCGTCGGCGATGCCGCGCACCAGCTTGTCGCGCAATTCGGCTATTTCCGCCGGGCGCTTGGCATAGCCTTCGATGGCGGTCTGCTCCTCCGCCCGGCGCGCTTCGATCTCGGCGATCCGCTGGGCGGCTCCCCCCGCCCGGCTGTCCCAGGAGCGGCGCTCGTCGGCGATGGCGGCCAGCCGCTGGCGGCGCGTCTCGGCCTCGCGCTTCAGCGTATCGTGGCGGCTGCGCGCCTCGACCACGGCGCTGCGCTTTTCCGCCAGGAGTGCGCGCTGGGCGTTTGCCTCCTCCTTGCGGGCGGCAAGGTCGGGAATATCGGCCAGGCCAGCCTTGGCGGCGTCGCGCTGCTGGGTCGCCTCGACCTGCTCGGCCTGCAACCGTTCGGCGGAGGCGACCAGCACCGCCTGGCGGGACCCCAGCGCCGCGCGCTTCTGCGCCAGCCGGGATTCGGCGTCGCGCGCCTGGCTCAGCCGGGAAAAACAGCCGCGCTCCGCCTGGCGCGCACCCTGCTCGGCCTGGCGGGCGGTCTGCTCGGCGGCGCGGGCGGCGCGTTCCTGCTCCTGCCCGGCCTGCACCGCCTTCTCGGCGTCGGCATGCAGCGCGGTGACGCGCTCGCGCTCCGCCTCGGCGGCCGCCATCTCGGCCTCCAGCGCCGTCAGCCGGTTCTTCTGCCGCAGCCGGGCGGCGGCGGCGCTGGGCGCGCCGGCGGCCACGGTGAAGCCATCCCAGCGCCACAGTGCCCCCTGCCGGTCGACCAGCCGCTGGCCGGCCTTCAGCCCGTCGCGCAGCGCCAGCGCCTGCTCCGCCGATTCCACCACGCCGATCTGCGCCAGCCGCCGGGCCAGCGCCGGCGGCGCGGTCACATAGGCGGAGAGCGGCTGGATGCCCGCCGGCAGGGCGGGGGCGTCGGCCAGCGGCGGCATATCCTCCCAGCGGCGCGGGGCGGCGCCGCCCAGGGCGGCCTCCAGATCCTCGCCCAGGGCAGCGCCCAGCGCCGCCTCATAGCCAGGGGCGGCGGCGAGCTGCCCCAGCACCGGAGCTTTCTCGCCGGCCTTGTCGGTCAGCACCTCGCGCAGGCCGGCGATTTCGGCGCGCAGCTTGCCGGCGGCCTGCTCGGCCTGCTGGCGCAGGGTGCGGGCCTCGCGCTCGGCCTGGTGCAGGCGGGCATTCTGCGTCTGCCGTTCGGCGGCGGCGGATTGCGCGGCGGCGACGCCGGCCTCGGCCTGCTCGACCGCGGCGCGCGCCTCGGCCAGCGCCGTCTCGGCGGCGGCCAGCGCAGCGGCAAGCTGGGCTGCCTCTGCCTCGATGTCGGATTCGGCGGCCAGCCGGCGGCGCTGGGCCTCGATCTCCTCTGCCTGGCGGGCGAGGCGGCCGATCCGTTCCTCCAGATTGGCGAGCTGGCGTTCCTGCTGCACCTTGCGCGCTTCGTCGCCGGCGATGGCCTGGGTCAGCGTGGTCAGCGCGGTCTCCACCTCCTCGGCATCGGCGAAGGCGGAATCCAGCCGCTTCTGCGCCTCTGCCAGGGCGTCGGTCTCGCCGGCGCGGGCGTCCTCCAGTCCGCCCGCCTCGGCGGCCAGCCGGTCGATGGCGGCCGCCGCATCCTTGGCCAGCGCCGATTCGCGCCCGGCATCGGCGTCGAGCTGCTTCAGCCGCTGCTCGGCCTGGGCCTTGGCCTCGACGACGCGGCGTTCCTCGGCGTCCAGCTCGGTCTTGGCGATGGTGAGGTGCTGGAATTGGGCCCCGGCCTCGGCTTCGGCCAGGCGCAGGGCGGGCAGGGCCTCCTGCGTCTTGCCGGCGAGGGTGGTGGCTTCCGAGACCTGGGTGGTCAGCGCGGCGACCTGGCGTTCGGCCTCGCGCAGCCTGGCCTCGACCGCCTCGCGCTCGGCCAGCGCCTTCTGCCAGCGCAGGTGCAGCAGGATCGCCTCGGCCCGGCGGATATGGTCGGACAGGTTGCGATAGCGGCTGGCCTGCTTGCCCTGGCGCTTCAGCCCCTGGAGCTGGGCGTCCATGGTCTTCAGCACATCGTCCAGCCGGGCGAGGTTGCCTTCGGCCGCGCGCAGCCTAAGCTCGGCCTCATGCCGACGGGAATGCAGGCCGATGATGCCGGCCGCCTCTTCCAGCAGCATGCGGCGGTCGGATGGCTTGGCGTTGATGATGGAGCCGATGCGCCCCTGGCTGACCAGGCCGGGCGAGCGCGCGCCGGTGGAGGCGTCGGCGAACAGCAGCTGCACGTCGCGGGCGCGGACTTCCTTGCCGTTCACCCGGTAGGCCGAGCCCTTGTCGCGCTCGATCCGCCGGGTGATCTCCAGTTCCAGATGCTCGTTGAAGCCGACCGGGGCGCGGCGCGCCGAATTATCCATCAGCACGCCGACTTCGGCGATGTTGCGGGCCGGCTTGTTCGAGGTGCCGCCGAAGATGACGTCGTTCATCTCGCCGCCGCGCATCTGCTTGGCGGAGGTCTCGCCCATCACCCAGCGGATGGCCTCGACCAGATTCGACTTGCCGCAGCCATTCGGGCCGACGATTCCGGTCAGCCCCGGCTCGATGATCAATTCGGTCGGATCGACGAAGGATTTGAATCCCGTAAGGCGGATCTTCCTGAACTGCACCGACGCGCCATCCCCGCGATGAGCGCCGCCGGCCGATGAGCGCCCCCTTAGGAGGCGCTGTCGACCAGCGGTTTCAGCACTTTCTCGAACTCTTCATAGGGCTGCGCCCCGCTGATCGTCTTCTCCTCGCCCTTGGCCCTTATGACGAAGGTCGGGGTGGAGGTGATGTTGTATTTGTTCTGCGCTTCCAGCCGGCCTTGCAGAATGCCGTCCAGCAGCTTCTCGTCGGCCATGCAGGCCTCGAACTGCTGCTGGTTCATGCCGCCCAGCTTGGCGATCTGCGCCAGCGCCGCCATCGGGTCCGCCGCGCGGCTCCAGGCATCCTGGTTGTGGTACAGCGTCTCGACGAAGGCATGGTAGCGCTCCGGCGGGGCGCAGCGCGCCAGCATGGAAGCGCGCAGCGCCAGCCCGTCGAACGGGAAGTCGCGCAGCACCAGCTTCACCTTGCCGGTGTCGATGAAGTTCTTCTTGATCTGGCCCAGCGTCTCGCGGTGGAACCGGCCGCAATGCGGGCAGGTCATGGAGGAAAATTCCAGAATCTCCACCGGCGCATCGGCATTGCCCAGGATGCGCGGCGCCAACATCTCCTCCAGCGATTGCTGCGCGGCGGCGGAGAGGCTCCAGCCAAGGACCACTACACCCACTATAAATTGCGCAATACGCTTCAAGACGGCCTCCAAACCACAAGATGTTGAGGGAACAATAGCCGCCGGTCACGATGCCGGCAAGTCTGCTGTTTCAGCCAAGTTTATGGCTATTTTGCGGGATGGCGGAAAGGGGCGTTCTTTGGGACGCCTTATGCTTCGAGACGCCGGCTTAAGCCGGCGTCTCGAAGGGTA
>NZ_LPXN01000023.1 GCF_001618175.1 Oceanibaculum pacificum
CTGAAAATTTCCCTTAACATAGCGATTAATGGGGGGGAGTATATATAAAAAAATATTTTCTTTTACTAATTACTTTATAGTTTAATAGCAAGCCACACTAATAGCCATAGCAACGTGAACACTGGGTTAATAACCAATAGCAATAACAACAATGCTATACTTGGACTAATGAACAACATAATAATAAATAAAGATAATATAATCATTTGCTTCTCCCCTTGTCTTATAGCAGTAGTAGGAATCGAACCTACGTTTACCATTAGACTATACTGCTAACTATGACTAACTATCAGTAGCTGGCATCTTATTATAGAGCAGTAGGGAATCGAACCCTACACCACGTTAGTACACCTTATTACTCTAACCAGCTGTCACTTAGTTATGCCTGTGACACTTTAATACACTAGGACTTTCGTTAGCTGATATAACCGTGCACCAGTTATCTGTATAGTTGTGCCATAGCTTAACACTTCGTCTATGGACTATACACCACTCATCAGGATAGCTGGACTCGAACCAACACTACATGTTCCCAAAACACGCATGCTACCATTAACACTATATCCTGTTACTATATGCCATAATACGCTCAATACCTAGAACTATAACTTATAACATATAATAAAATAAAGGAGAACACGAACAGTAGGAATCGAACCCACGTTTACAGGTTTGGAATCTGTAGCATTACCATTATACTATGTTCGCTAGATACAAAGGGCTGTTAGTTGCTAGTACTCATTTAATCAAACAGTATGCTTTACAGTTTGCACCCTATGCTTGGCTGTCAACTCTATGACATTTAAGTACCGTCAATCAGTACACCTATTCTTTTAATTCAAAACGTTTAATACTCCAGCCACTACCAATAAGATAGATGTAAATACACTTAGCATAATAGCTAGATAGTCATGGCGATAATACCACTCCTTAAAGTTGGTAACCGAACCTACACCATATAAAATGCCAAGAATAATCAAGGCAATATTAATTACAATCATTCATTCTCCTGACTTTCTACATAGAGTAAGATACAGAACGCGTCTGCCATGTCGTCGTTGATATCATTATCAGGTACTATGTTATAGCTCTTGAGTATCTCAATGCTTTGTACTTTTCGCAATGCACTCTTACCTTTAATTAGATGATACCCACACCATTTACTGTTTGGTACATCAACATAGCCAATGTTATGACGGTTACGCATGACACCCAAGAATGAACCGTTAGCTCTAATCAATGAGATGTTTCCCTTAGACTTGAACGTGATAATAGGTTCTTCAATATAAATAAAGTAGTCAAATAAATTGTAATGCTCAATAATTTCTGTTATACCGTCAGCAATAAGCTTGGCACGTTCCAAAGGATCTTTACTTTTACCACCTGCAATTGAACCGACTACATACTCATTTGTCAAAGGATTACGAAATGCGTAACCAGTATTAGAGGTGCTAAAGTCAATAGCTAAGGCTTTGCTCATAAATCAGAACTCAATTCAATATAAAGCTCTTTAGTAATTTCTCCAATATCAAATAAGTGCTTAACATAGTGTTCATATTCAATCGGAGTCAATACTTCTTTTTGTGCTAAAATATGCTCTTTATTCATTTCTTTATTCTCCCTTAAAAATTAAAGCTGTATCAAGATTAATCAAACCACATTCAACAGCGTTAAGTAAGAACTCGTTAAAGTCAACTTCTGACAATGTCTCTTGCTTAAATAGTAGCTGTTCCTCTGTCATTTGCTTTCCTCTCTCAACTTGATATATATATTATATCAAATGCACTTTTCAGGTTTGGTTTATCCTCTGTTATGTAAGCTATGATTGACTTTGTAGGCATTTTGTGTTATACTATTTATAGGAGGTAACTATGGCTAGAGATAAATATCTGATGTACTTACGACAACAGGAATACAAGAAACGTATTAAAATTAAAGTAGTTAATACAAGAGCTAGAATGAACAGAGAATACATGAATCAACCAGAAGTAGACAAGGAAACATTAGAACTATGGAATAGTCAACCAGCGATACATTTTGACTTAGGAGAAAATAAATGAAAACATATATTTACGCTTTATTAATTTTATTAGGAATTTTTGCAATTGTAGCTTTTATAGTAGGTCTATGCATTTTAGGTTCATTCTATCCACTTTTTAGTATAATTGCATTTAGTTTGTTTTTTACTAGCTTGCTGTACTGCTTAATATTATTTATTGTTAAAGATTATATGAGAAAATAAAAAAATAATTGCCACCTTAGTGGCTTTTGTTTTACGCTTAACCGCAATTTGACTAGAAGTGGCAGAAAGTAAGTGCATTGTGTGTCCTGTTTGTAAAGTATGGTATCAGTAAGCACAATTAGCTTATTGTTTGATTGATTAGGTGATTTATAACTTAGAGCTTTCCAACTCGTAAAAAAATAATTATTAGTGTCCGAAATTAAAGATTAATATATTCTACTACGTTTTTTTTGCACATTAAAAAATAGCTAAAACCGAACAATAAATGTCAATAAATATGTACAAGCATAAAAACAATAGTTATTTCCGAACAATATTTTTATTCTTGACAAGTCTAAAATAAAAGTATATAATTAATTTATCATCAAGAAAGGAGGTAAAAAAATGGCTAGACCTAAACAAGAATTTTGTTCTAATTGTAACGGAGAAAACCCAAAATGTAAATATAAAGAGTCTGGTCGTAAATGTCGTGTTGGTAAAGCTAAAGGCAAAGCTAAAGGTAAGGCAATTTCAAAAGAAACAATAGAAAAAAGAGACAATTATGATTCGCTTCTGGGAGATTTACACACAGATTACTTAAATTTTATGTATGATAGAGCATTTAAATACTCAATAAACAAAGAAACAAATAAAGTTGAGTATGAACAAAAGTTTCATACAGTTTATTCTTTCGAAAGATATTTAAACAACATTAATCAAAAATCACTGGCAAGTTGGGCTAGAAGAAAATATGGAAAAAATATGAAAAACTTTAACACAAAAACAAATAAAATGGCATCTGATGAATATGAAAAAATCATTTATAGAAAAACTTATGGCAAAAAAGATGACGCTATAAGAGAAAAATTAAATAACGAACAACCCAAAACAACGGATGAAATAGAAAAACTTCGTCTTAAACAAGAACAAGTTTCTAAAAATATTATTAGAACTCAATCATTAGAAGAAGCGATTGTAACAGCTAATGAAATCGAACGCAAACTTAAAGAATGTGATTTAAAAAGCATGACAGACGAAGAAGCCTTGAAAGAAATTGCTGATTTAGCTAATGAAATTGATTTATCTTGGTTCAAATAATATCTAAACGATTAAATCAAGATAGTATAAACAAATTCATAAAAGAAAAAAATGGAATTAAGTATTGACAAATATAAAATAATTTGATATCATGATATAAGAAAAGGAGAAATAAATGAAAATTTACTATGTGGCACTAACAACTGATAAAGACACAGTGGCTAAAAATTATAGCGGAAAACGATTATCTCTTTATACAAAAAAACATGAAGCTATTAAGACTTGTGTTTTATTAAATTATCAATGGGAGCTATTTTTCGGAAATGGAGCAAAAGAAGAAAAGCCGTTCAAAGTTTATTGCGTAGAATCAGAGCCAATGGAGGTAACTAGTGACTAAATTGAGAAAAAACCAGGTGGCATTAGTCGTAGGATTAAAAAAGGTTATAAATTGAGAGGCATGAAAGTTGAATTTATTTGATAAAGTAAGTACAGCTAAGGAGCTTAATAGGTTTAAGGCTTGACTTTTCAAGTCTTTTTTGTTATTATATACTAAAGGAGAAAGAAATGAAGTTTAATGATGAATTATATAAAAAAGTGTTAGAAAGATACACATTAACAAAAGACGGAAAACTATTTTCTAAAAACGGTAAACAAAAAAAAGAGAGCAAAGATAAAGACGGTTATTATCAATTTTCAGCAAGTTTTGATAATAGAACTTTGAAAGTGAAAAAACATAGATTATTAGCATTCGCTTTTATTCCTAACCCAGAAAATAAAAAAATAGTAAACCATATTGACGGAAACAAGCAAAATAACGATTTAAATAACCTAGAATGGTGTACTAGCCAAGAAAATACATTACACGGAATATATGTATTGAAAACTATAAACCAAAAGGGGAGAATTAAAAAGTGACCAATATATTTGAAAAAGTACAGACAGCCAAGCACTTAAAAGAGCGTGAAGACTTAATAAATTTAAAAGATGACTGGCTTATTGATACGTTAATGCCAAGTTCACAAGCTGGAATACTTGTAGCTCCATTTAAGTCATTTAAAAGCTCTCTAGCAATGCACATGGCTTTAATGGTATCGCAAGGGTTACCTTTTTTTGGTTATGATACAAAGCGAAGCAAGACACTATACATAGACAATGAAGATACTGACAGAGAGTTAAACAAAAGGCTTAGAAATAAAGATAATGCACCAGAAGACTTACATTTTTTGACAGGTGGAGAGTTTATGCTTGATGATTCGCACCACATGAACTTATTATATGAATACATTAAAGAAAATGATATAAAATTCGTGATCTTGGATAATTTAATGACAATGCTAAGAAATGGAGACATTATCTACGGTAAAGACTTTGAACCAATGCTTAGGAGAATTACACGCTTAAAGTTACTTTTCCAAGACGTTACTTTCTTGTTAGTAGCTCATGCAAACAAATCAGCTTATGCAAACTCAATGGACGATAAAGCATATATGGTAAAGCCTAGTGACGCCTTGGGTGGTTCTACTCTAACAGCATGGGCAGAATTTATGTTAATGTTAAGCCCTAAACGTGGCAAGCATAACGACTTCTCTAAGTTATCAGTCAAAGCGCGTGGATATCAGTTTGACGATGATTTAAACTTTTCATACGTTGATTCAGTATTCACTTGCGTCAATAAATCAAAAAAAGAACCAGATAGCGAACTAGTGGAAAAAGTAAAGGCTGAAACTCCAATCGAAACGACGAAAGAATCGGCACAGGCTTTCTTAGACTTAGCTAAAGAGAAAGGAAAAGTAACAGAAAATGAGTGATAAAAAATACGTTGTTTATTACCATGAAAAAGTAAATGAATACTTCTATGACTATTATTCAAGGTTTAACATGAATGAACAATATTCAAAACCTGTTTTATACAGTGATGACTTTAAATTAATAGAGAGAGCAAAAAATGAACTCAATGAACGACTACAAGAACAAAGCTATTATTTTACACGCTGAAGTGTACGGTTGGTTATATCGTGCATTAGATGAAATGGTAAAAGCAGAATGGCATAATGACGAACTTTTCAAAGTATGGCTTGGACGTGCTGAATTTCTAGTCAGACAGTCGAAAAAATTGCATGCAGCTTGCGAAAATGATTATTCTAAGCGTGCATTGATTAGGGCATTACAATTAAAAGTAGAAATAAATAAAAAAATATCATCTAATATTTGACAACGATAATTAATTTTGGTATAATAGTATATATAGAAATAAAGGAGAACTAACAAATGGTAGTCAAATTAACGCAAAAACAAGCTGATTATCTTGAAACTTTTGGAAACCTTGAAGATGAAATAAACAAAAAACGAGCGCTTTGTCACATCACTCGTTTTGGTTATGGATACAATTGGATAGGCGGCGATAAATGTCCAAGTAGTGCTTTTGAGTGTTACGAGCAATTGAAAATGGTTGAAGCTGTCATTAACGGTTATGAAGTTATTGAACCTAAATTTAAGTTTTATAACTTTTCTGATAGTAGCGGAGGAACTGCATTATATTATGCTGGACAGTCTAAACAATTAACAAAATTCGAGCAAGATGCTCTTGAAGTTAAAGAGGGGAGCGAGGAATATAAAGCTTTGTTAGCTTTAGGTTTCGTTGAAGAAGAAGTATGATAACATCTTTTGAATCACTAGCTGAAAGACGATTGATAACTCTTAATTATCACAAAAAGGATAGTCAGCAGTACATCAACAGCTTAAATTACTTTGAATATGCTAGAATGTACTTTGAAAAAAATGGCTTTCCTGATGATAACAGACGAGTTTATCAAAGTGGCAAGCGAAAAGGCCAAAAAGTTAGTTGGTCTGATAAAGAGGAAAAACAGCAGAAAGACGATATTAGAAAGTTCATATATGAAAAGCAACTACAAAAGTTTAAGGGCAGAAGAAAAAGCTAGTAAACATTACGCTAGAGGTGTCAGAAAGCTATCTAAAGAGCTTGAGGAAATGAACGAAACAAAGTATAGGGCAGAGCCTAACGAGTGCTTATATGGCTTGATAAGCGAATTATGGAGCTATTGGGGTAAAGGTTGGATCCTGCCTATGCTTAAATATAATATTGAAATTACAAGACAAGGCGACGTCTTCATTGTAGAAAGAGGAGTAAATGGAAACAATTAATATTAAATTTGATGAAAAACAGCTAGAAGAAGTTGTGAAAAAAGTTACTGAAAAACTTAAAAAAGAGAAAGATTCAGATACAGCAAAGGAAAAAGTGTCAGTAATGTATTTAGAATTTAATGAAGCAAATCATGCAAGCGAGAAAGGTAAACTTTACTTTGGGCATGCTTTTCACACTTTGTCAAAAAAGTATGCTTCGGAGTTTTATTTATCTAGTGAATCTGATTTGACAAAAGCCTCAGAGCTTAAAAGCCAAGGTTGGAGAGAAGAGGTTATCGAATGAGTGTATTTGAAGAACTAAGCGTTATTAATGTAAATGATAAGAAAAGCAAAAAGAATAATTTAGATTATCTTAGTTGGGCATATGCATGGTCTGAAGTTAAAAAAGTATATCCTGAAGCTAACAGTAAAGTTTATGAAAATGAACAAGGGTTAAATTATCACACAGACGGTCGCACAGCATGGGTTAAGGTTGGTATGACTATTGAGGGCTTGGAGCACATTGAATACTTGCCTGTAATGGACTATCGTAACCAATCTATCCCAGTTGAAAAACTGACTTCTATGGACGTAAATAAAGCCATTCAGCGTGGACTAGTTAAGGCAATTGCTCGTCATGGTTTAGGGCTATATATTTATGCAAATGAAGATTTACCAGTTCTAACAGAAGAACAAAAAGAGCTTGAAGCAGAAAAACAACGACTTAGAGAGATTCAGCCACTTATAAAACGAGCTGAACAACTAGGATACCAAAATATTGACAGCTTGAAAAATAAGACTAAAAAAGAAATTACCGACATCATGAAGATTTGGTTAGCACAGCAAGAAACAGAAAAAGGGGAATAATTAAATGGCAATCATCACAGTAACAGCACAAGCGAATGAAAAAAATACACGTACAGTAAGTACAGCAAAAGGCGATAAGAAAATTATTTCAGTCCCATTATTTGAAAAAGAAAAGGGATCTAACGTAAAAGTTGCGTACGGTTCGGCTTTCTTGCCTGATTTCATTCAATTAGGTGACACAGTAACGGTCAGCGGTCGTGTACAAGCCAAGGAATCAGGAGAATACGTAAATTATAACTTTGTTTTCCCTACGGTTGAAAAAGTATTTATCACTAATGATAATAGTAGTCAATCACAAGCTAAACAAGACTTATTTGGTGGTTCTGAACCTGTTGAAGTTGATGAATCAGAACTTCCTTTCTAGAAAGGTGGTTACATGTACACAGAAGAAGAGAGAGAGCAAATTATCGACATCGTGGATAAAATGAGCTTATTAAGACAAGACTTTGACGGAGCTTTCGCTTGGATCAAGGAAAACGTATCAATGCCATTTGACTTTGACGGAGAACAGCAATTTATATCAGAATTGAAGCAGTTAGTTAAAATTAACGCTTTAAAGTTTGGTAAAATATATGAGGGAGTATTAAATTGACAACATTAAGAGAGCTACACAAAAAACTTAAAATTAAACAAACGCTTGACAACTATGTACGCAACACAAATAAAAAATATAAACATAACTTTGTGGCTGATGAAATTCTTGGCGAGGGAATGGCTAAACTGATCGAGCTTAATACACAAGGCAAACTTGGACGACATGCACAGCAAATTGCTTATATTAACCATAATTTGAGCTTACAGCGACAAAAGGAACAACTGGAACAAGTTAACGAACGACTTGCTAAACGTGCTGAGAAAGCCCAAAAATTGCTTGACACGGAACTTCTGAAAGATAGCTACATCGAAACGCTTGAAATGTTTAGTAAATACCATTCAGCAAAATATAATATGTGGGACGAACCAGAAACTCCAACTAAAGTGATTGAGTTCATGGAAAAGAATGGAGTTAAACAAGGTAAATGGCTACGTCCTGAAGGAGTTGACGCTTGGTTCAAAGAACGAATCATTTGGTTCAAGAATAAATTGAAAGAACAATAATATTAAGAATAAAAACTTTAGGCTTGACAGCTTAGAGCTTTTTTGATATAATAATACATATAGTTAAAGAAAGGAGGTAATAAAATGATTTTAATACAATGCGTAACCTGTGGGTCTTCAAGTTTCACTAATGGTAAATGTGATTATTGCGGTAACAAGTACGAAGTAAATGAAGACAAAATATTTTACGGCAATTCGAAAGAAGATGATTCATCATTAGATGAGGATATAACCTTTCAAGAAACTCCTGCTGGTAAATTAATACTAAAAATCATGATCTATACTTTAATATCTATTGTTTGGTTTGCGATAACTGTATTCATTCCACCGCTATTTATAATAACAATTATTTTATTAGTAGTCTATGGGACTTATCGCTTGATAAATAAAAAGAAATAGCTTATAATAAGGTATAGAATAAACTAGAAAGGTAACAATGAAACAAAAATACTTTAATGACAAAAGATATTGCCACTGCTTCGATATACCAATGAGTAATGGTTTAGGAGTTTGCAAAGATTGTAGAGGATACGTGAACATCTGTTATAGTTGCGATCGCTGTCTACACTGCTGGTTTACATCACAGGTTGAACTATTTACCGAATATGATGAACCTAAGTTGCTGGAACTTATAGAAAACTGGAATAAATTTTACCAAACTAGAAAGACAATAAATAATGCTTAGTTTAGACGAGAAGAAAATCAGAAAAGGTAAACCTATTGGATTACCATACCAAGGAAGCAAGAAAAAGATAAGCAAGAAAATAGTTGAGATTATCAAACAGAACTTTGGCACAGACAAGCCGATATACGACATCTTCGGAGGAGGCGGAGCAATTACATCCGAATGTATTTTAAATGGCTTAAAAGTATA
>NZ_LPXN01000024.1 GCF_001618175.1 Oceanibaculum pacificum
CGAGACCGCCCCAGACTGGCGGCGCCCCGCCTCAGACTGGGTGCCGATACGACCCAGGCACATCGGGACTTAGGAGGCAGAGGCCGTCTCGCCCTGTGGGCCGGTTTTCCTGGCCCGGCTGTGACGTGAGCCCCTAAGCTCATCCAGCTGAGAGCAGAGTCCTTTCGTCATTTGCCTGCCATGCCTGCCGCAACAGAGCCCCACGCCAAGCGGGACCACAATGTTCCGTTGCCTGCATACCACCGGATTACTGCGCTGCGAGGCGCATCGAGCCTTTAATCCATCCGAATGGCGCCCGAGAAAATGCCTCTGAGCTTCTCCTGCAGCTCCGGGCTCTTTTCCGCCTGTCCCACCGTCCTGATAAAGGGCCTTGCGATAGGCGCTGTCGAGTTTGGCGAGACATTCGTCATTTTGGATTCGCCGGTCTTCTCCGGCATAGAGTCCGGCGATGCTGTATATTTCTTACCAATGCTCATTGAGTGAGCTCTCCAGAAAGAACGCCTGTTCCTCGGCGTTGATTCTACCGGAATTGAGCAGCGCCACCAGCAGGTCGTGATCGATGACGGCCGGGTCTTCATGCCCCGAGTGTAGCCTTCGGCCTAGCGGCTGACGGTGAATCCCACCGCTTCATCACAGCGGATAGCCGAATTGGGTAAGCTTTGTTGCTTACCTCCCGCTTACCTGCTTGCTACGCCGCTATGGCCCCAGACACACCAAAGCCCGCAAGTCTATGACATTGCGGGCTTAATTTGGTTGCGGGGGCAGGATTTGAACCTGCGACCTTCAGGTTATGAGCCAAGCGGAAACCCATTTTTGGCACACTCTGCCAACACATCTCAACAAATAAACCCTTATAAATCAGACATTTTTGTATTGAGCCCTCTTGGTTATTTTTGAGGTTTGTGGGTTCTCACTGTGCCAAAAATGTGCCAAAAACATCTTGGCACATCTTCCCCCAACTCGGCTCCCCGAGGCTCACATGGCGACCATCCAGAAGCGTGAAGGCAGGAAAGGCCCGTCCTATCGGGTCATGGTTCGGATGAAGGGCTTCCCCGATCAGGTGCGCAGCTTCAAGCGCCTGACGGACGCCAAGCAGTGGGCGTCGGATACCGAGAGCGGCATCCGCAAGGGTGAGTTCAAGAACGTCATCCGCACGGCAGCGAGCAAGACGCTTCAGGACGTGATCGACCGTTTCCGCAAGGAGGTCTTCATCCACCGCGCGGAGAGCACCAAGCGAGCGGAAGGCTCCTTCGTCGCTTACTGGGAGAAGTCACTGGGCAGTTATGCCCTTGCCTACATCACGGCCGACATGATCAGCGACAAGCTCGCCGAATTGGCCGCTGCGGGTGATGGCCGGCGCAAGGCAACTGACGAGGATGAGGGCACCTCAACCACTAAGGCGCCAAAGGCGCCGCCGAAGCCAAAGAGCCGCAAGACCATGAAGCACTACCGCGACACGCTCGCGGTGCTCTTCAAATACGCGATCCAATGGGGTTGGACGGCTTCTAGCCCGCTGGAAGGCGTGAACCGCATCACCAAGATCAGGAACGAGCGCATCCGCTACCTGAGCGATGCCGAGCGCAAGCGCCTGCTCGAAGCCTGCAAAGCCAGCGACAACGAGCACCTGTACCCGGTGGTGGTCTTCGCCCTCTCGACCGGAGCACGGAAGAACGAAATCCTCGGGCTGACGCTGGCCGACCTAGACCTCGATCGCGACACCGCCGTTCTTCGGGACACCAAGAATGGTGACACGCGGGCGGTGCCGGTGGTCCATCACCTGCGCGATGTGCTGGAGGCGCAGATTGATAAGGTCAAGGACACCTACAAGGAACTGGGCTCACCGCCGGGGCCACGCTGGCTGTTCCCGCGCCGGGATGGGAAAGCTCCTATCGACATCCGGGCGGCTTGGGAAAACGCCCGCGACGCGGCCGAAATCGCCGACTTCCGGTTCCACGACCTGCGGCACAGCACGGCGTCCTACCTGGCCATGAACGGGGCGAGCCTCGTGGAAATCGCGGAAATCTTGGGCCACAGGACCCTCCAGATGGTCCGGCGCTATGCCCACCTGTCGGAGAGCCACGTCAAGGGCGTGGTCAAGGAATTGAACGAAAAGCTGTTCTGAGGCATAGAGAAGGTTCCTGCTGTTTATAGGCCCCGAACCATGAGGCAACCCATGGTGGACTATAGGGACCTGGCGACCGTGAGGCAGGTAGCGGCGGAAGCGCCGTTCATCACGGAAGCCACGCTGCGCTGGTGGATATTCCATGCGGAGACGAATGGACTGAAACCCGCGCTGCTGAAGATCGGTGGCCGGGTCTATATCGACCGCGCCGAATTCAACAAGTGGCTGGAGAGCCAGCGTTTGGCTCCGAAGCCGTTGAAGCCCGCGGCCTGACCGGCCCCAATCGACGACTGGAGCCCCACCCTCGCGGTGGGGCTTCTTTCTCGGCTGGAAATGTGCGCCCCGCTGTCGAAAACCACGTCAGGCCGCCGCACGCCGACGCACTTCCTCCAGGATGCCGATGAGTTCAACGACATCAGCATTCTCGAAAACACCCTCAATCCCCATCGCGTCAAAATCGGTAAAGGGGCTCTCATAGAGGAGCCGTGGGTCCATCACACCACGCTCAGTAAGGTAATCGATCACCATGTTGAGAAACTCGATCTGGTTGGCCGACAGCGCCCGCTTGCACTGGAACTGATCAAACGCATGCTTTGCTGCCTCGCGGTCGAGGCCGACCAGAGAGCGGACGAAAATTCCGAGCCCGCCATCATTGCGGACGCGCTCCAACTCGTCGGGAGCGGCGACCGCGGCTTCAACAAAGATGCGCTCCAGTTCCGCCAAGTCTTGTGCCGTCAGGGGCTCATTTCGGCGAACTCTTTGGATCGCTATATGGTTCTCATGTTCCTTCAGGAAGTGTCTGGCTTTCATTCGGAACCGGTGCATATCGGTCCCAACGGCGACGCCTTGAAGCTCGACCTCGGTCGGGCCTCCGATTTCATCCTCGAAGTCGGTGTAGACGTGTGGGCGCTTCTTCAACTCGATGAGCTTGATAAGGCTCCGCAGACGGCGGCGGATGGTTTCCAGCATCGGCGGCGTCACGTCCTGCCAGAACTCGTCGGTCTGAATCTCTAGGATGAATGCCATCTCGGCCGCGACCATCGGGACATTGCCGAGTTCGTCAAGCGCCGATGCCAGATCAACGATGCGCTTCCTATAGCCAGCAAATGCCCTCTCCGCCCGCAGCACCGCTAGCTGTGTTTGCAACATGAGATAATCGAACTGCTTGGCGGAAATGTCGTCATCGACTACGGCAGACGGAAGCCCGGCGATGTGGTCGATGAGCTCGGTGCGCTCGTCCAGACCCAGCTTCGACCAGACATCGTCCGCCCGATACTTCTCCACGATCCGCCGCTTGGGTCTAACGATGAAGTTCTCGACGTTCATGCCGTCTACCTCGGCACGAAGCTGGGCGACAACATCGCGGCGCAGCACCGCGGCCGGATCATCGCCATCCGGATGCCCGTGCCTGTCGAGCTCACCGACCAGCTCGACGCGCGCCGCGAACAGGCGCTCGCTCAGTGAAGCGCCAGACGATCCTTCGGATAGGTCGGGGTTTTGGTTGAAGAACTCGAAGTTCTGGCAGAAATCGAAGACCTGGAAAAAATCCTTATGCTGACCAATGCCGAACAGGTCAGGGCACAGCCGCGTTCCCCTCCCGATCATCTGCCAGAACTTGGTTTTCGAGCGAACAATCTTGAAAAAGACGAGGTTCACCACCTCGGGGATGTCGATACCGGTATCGAGCATGTCCACCGAGATGGCGATGTGAGGCTCTTTGTCCGCAGACGAAAAATCGTCAATCAGCGATTGGGCATATTCGGTCTTGAAGTCGATGACGCGGGCAAAACGCCCTTGGAGATGCGGATAGTTCGCATCGAAGCGTTCAGCGATGAACTGCGCATGGTCATGATTCTTGGCGAAGATGATGGTCTTCCCCAGCCGGTCGCCGTCAGCGACCTTCAGACCATGGGTCATGACGTGCTCAAGCACCTTGTCAACGGTGTCCTCGTTGAACAGCCACTTGTTGACGGCCGCCGCCTCAACGCGGTCCGGGATCGCGCCGTCCTCATCCCATTCGATGGCGTCCCACGCTTCCTTCTCTTCTTCCGAGAGGTCGTCGTATTTGATGCCCTCCCGCTGGAACTTGAGCGGCACGGAGACAGCCTTGGGCGGCACGAGGAAGCCGTCACTGACGGCCTCGTCCAACCCATAGGCGTCAGTCGGGATACCGCGCTCCAGGTCAAAAAGCGCGTAGGTGTCGCGGTCCACCTCATCCTTCGGCGTCGCAGTGAGGCCGACCAGAAGGCTGTCGAAGTAGTCGAAGATCGCCTTGTACTTCCGATAGACCGAGCGATGTGCCTCGTCGATAACGATGAGGTCGAAGTGCCCCGGCCCGAAGCGCCTCACACCGCTTTTCGTCTCGTCGATCAGCCCCATCATGGTCGGGTAGGTGGAAACGTAGACCCGTCCATGGGCAGCCTTGTCGGTGACCAGGTTCACGGGCGAAGCCTGCGGCAGGAACCCCTTGAAAGCGTTCGATGCCTGATTGACGAGCGCGACACGATCAGCAAGGAAAAGAATGCGTCTCGCCCAATTGGCGCGCATCAACAGGTCCGAAAGTGCGATGACGGTGCGCGTCTTGCCCGAACCCGTCGCCATGACCAACAACGCCTTGCGCAGATTGTCCTTCTCAAAGGCCTCCGCAACTCGGCGAATGGCGCGAGTCTGGTAGTAACGCTCGACAATTTTTGAGTTGATGTCCTCCGGCGCCAGCGGCTTGCGTGTCGCGCGCCGCTGGATCGCAAGCTCCAGCTCATCCTTCTTGAGAAAACCCTGGATTGGGCGCGGCGGATAGCGGCGGTCATCCCAGATCCAGTGCTCATAGCCGTTGGAATAGAAGATGATCGGCCGCTGCCCAAACTGGCGCTCCAGCGCGTCGGCGTACAGTTCGGCCTGACGCTGCCCTTCTCGCGCGTCTCGGCGGGTGCGCTTCGCCTCCACCAAGCCGAGCGGTCGCCCGTCGTCGCCCCAGAGCACATAATCGACGAAGCCCTCGCCCGCAGCATTGGGCATGCCGGTGACCGGATACTCCGTATCGTGGCCGGGCTTGGTGAAGATCCACCCAGCTTCCGCCAGCAACAGGTCGATGAAAGCATCCCGCGTCTGCGCCTCATTGTAGTCGTGCCCGTCGGGGACGGCTTGGTTGGCCTTCTTGATCTTCGCGATTTCGTCCTGAAGGCGCCGAATCTCGGTCTCCAGCTTCAGCCGGTCGCCGTCGCTTTTCAGGCGCAATTGCTCGGCGCGATCTCGTTCCCTGGCTGCCTCCTCGAAGCGTTTCGCGATTTCCTTGAGCTTCCCGAGAGTGGACGCCTCCACCTGAGTGGTATGCGGCAACGCATCAGCCGAAAACGCGATTGCGGCGGCCGGTTTCGCGCCCTTCGCATAGGTGCGGACCAGCCAGTAGGCGATATGGAACAACTCCCTAACCGCGGTGATGGCGCGTGCGGGGGCGACGGGCTTGGCTTCATGAACCGCTGCGTTGCCAAGGTCCTTGACCACCTTCCCTTTGGCGACCAGTGCATCGCCCACTAGCTTCCGGAACGTCGGCTCGTGGATCAGCGCGGATAGTGTCGTCTCATAGGGCGACCGAAGCGCGCGATCGTGGCGGTACATCCACTTGACCGCCACCTCCAGCGCCAACCGCGCGTAGAAGCAGGCACTGCGCGGATCGGAAAGCGCCAGGCTTTCCGCCTTCACGGCATGCTCGTGCACCTCGGAAAATTCGGCTTGGAGGAATTGAAATTGAGACACGATCCTTCCCCCTATGAGCCGCGGTAAATGGTGTCAGAATTGATCAGGTTGGTGAGATACGGCGCAAACCCCGCGAGCAGCACGGTGATGCCCACAAGGTCGCGCATCTCGATCTCCCTGATGCTGTTGTTGGCGTTGCCTCCATGCCGGATGCCGGGATAGTCGGACGCGAAGCCATACAGGCACTTCATCGCGTCCTTGACCTTGTTGTGCGGCCATGTCCCGACCTGCTCGCAAATCTGGCCAAGCGTGTTGGTCGTCACACCGGGGCAGCGCTGGCCGATGGCCTCCAGCAGGTTGACCTGCTTCTGAATGCAGGTCTTGATCCGGCCCGCCGAGCGGTCCGCACGAAGGTCGCGGATGGCATCCTCGAACTCCATCATCAGCGGGTGCAAAGCCGCGTCCTGCGCCGTCGCGTCTTTCAGGTCGCGCATGAGGCGTGCAAATACACCCGGCAGCGTCGGGTTGAGGCTGAAGGGCCGGCGGAGGTCATAGCGCAGGCTGTACTTGTTCAGGAAAGCCTCGGTCAGCACAAAGAAGCGGTTCGCCATCGGGTCGCCTCCGAGGTCGACCATCACGCCATGCGCGCGCTCCATGAACTCCAGCAACGCGATCTCGCCCATCAACGCAGATGCCCTGGTTCGGCGGAACGCCGTGCGGGCCTGATCGGGGTTATCGACGGTATCGGCCAATTCCGTGGCGGGGTCGAGCGGAGCGGAGCAGGCAGCGTTCAATTCGCGGAACAGTTCGCAGAACATGTCCTCCGGCGCATCCGGGTGCTTCGCCAGCTTCGACCAGATTTCACGCCAGGTCTCCGACCAGACCCCGATAATCTCCCCCCTCATCACATCCCCCCGAGTCCAGTCCTTGCGCAGTCGTCCAGCTTCCGATGCAGAAGGGATATCAGCGACAGGTAATCAGCAGCGTCGTCTTCGCCTTTCCAAAGGAGCTTTGGCTCGTGAGCCAAAGGATTCCGCACGGCTGCAAAGCACCCCTTCAGGAGCGATGCGAAGCCCTTGTGTTCCGACCGTTCAGTTTCGGTCTGGAGCGTGTTGATGGCGAGCATCGGGCGCTCGATGGAGAACACCTTGTCGACCAGCGCAGCGCCGTCTCCATCCGCACCTGACAACTCCCTGATCCTTTGCGCCAACCCCTTGGCGGCCTCGAACACGGCATGGAAATAGTTATCCTGTAGCAGCTCGGGCTTGCAGTATTTGACGACCTCGGAATGGATGCGGCGCCCCCTGAACTTGGCTTGCAGCGTCTTGGCCCGCTGGTGGGCCTCCTCGATCGTCTGCGCCGCCGTTGCCCGCCGGAATTTTCCATCCTCTCCATACTGCAATCCAGCGAAGGCTAGGACCGCATTCAACTGCTGGCGCACAGCCTCGAACTCGTCCGGGCGCCCCACAAATCCGGCCGGATCAAGCAGGGTGCGGATGAAGTCGATCAGCTTGCTGGCCGCCCGGTCCTGCCGCTGATAGTGAAGGAACGTGCCATATAGGCGCCGCCACTTCGTGCTTTCCCCTGAAACGTCGTCCAGCCCCAGGCTGTTCAGGACACGGGTGATCTCCGAACCGGTGGCACAGTCACCCAGCAGGCGGGCAACCTGCTCAAGCTGGGCATCTGTGAGAACCGGCACATTGGACATAGCTATAGCTCCCCCTTGAAAGCGCGGTGCTGGAGGGAGGTGAAGAGTGCTGAAGCAATGTCCAAGGATGCTTGAAGTTGGGTCTCTTCAGCTCTGAGGGACACCAGTTTATCGGCGTATGCGCGTTGAAGTTCGACGGGAGGAATCGCTATCGGAATCGATTGAAATTCCTTCGCATTGATGTTGGCCATACCCACAATATTCTTGCACATATTGCGCAGCACTGCCTTGCCGTGGGTCGAGTTCAGGTAGCCACTGATATAATGGGTGTTCCCTCGTGCATTTGCCCGTCCACGAACGAGATACCCGGCAATGGCCATGGGTTCTGGCTGAATGACCACCGCAGTCTTGCCGACGAGTTCCTTGCTGTTGGTTCGGTTGAAAAGAAGGTCGTCCGGGCATGTTGTGTACTTGTCAAATTCCTTGTCGGACAGCTCGATGTGCTTCAGGTCGGACAAGTCGATGCGTCCGTCGTAAGTTACATTGCCCATGCGCAGCATCGGTAAACCGCGTCCTTCGGAGTTTGCCTTACCGGACGAGCCGTATTTCGCTTCCTTTAGCAGGTCGCCAATGACGCCCATTGGCCAACCCTTTGGGTTTGTCGCCGGGTCCCCGAACATCTCATGAAAGATCGCCTGGCCGAGGGTGTTCAGCTTGTCCAGGGCGCGGGTGCGGAGGCGGCGGAGCATGTCCGCCTGATCCAGTATTCCCGCAATCCGCTTTTGCTCGTCCAAGGGCGGGAGGGGAATCTTAAGCTGCTTGATGGTGCCTTGGCTGATATTCGGCTGTGCCCCACCCACTCCCCTGCCCACGAGTTCCTGAGCGCGTGCTTGAAGAAGGTGAAACATGTAGCGCTTGTCCGCCTTCTTCGGGTCGGGAATTACATGACAGACAGCCTGATTTGTGGTCGCGTCGATGCCAAGTAGGCCTACCCTGCCAACTGTCGCACCGTACATTGCAACCAGAAGCGCTCCTGCCGGTACCATTTTCAACGAAGTTGTGTTTAGCGCGACTTCGGAAATATGTTCCTCTGTTTCAAGAATTTCGTTTTCGCGAAGCTCCCCGGATTTCACCCAAGGGATACAGCCTTCATAGAGTTCGGGCCTGTTTCGCGGCGGAGTCGTGCCGCTTCCCGTTTTGCAAACCTCTTGCAGCTCGACGATGGGCCAGTTCATCCAAGCATCTCCTCAAGCCGGTCCAGGCCTTCGGCGATCTCGACCTCAAGCGCGCGCAACTCGGCGATGATCTCACGCGGAGACTGGTGGGCGACCTCTTCGTGCTGCACCTCCTTGTAGCGGTTCAGCGACAGATCCCATGACCCCGTAGCCCGGATATCGGCCACGGGCACCATGAAGCTCTGTGCGGTGCGGGGGCGCTCGGCCTCGGCTGCGAGGTTCCTCCAGCGGGCCAAGATGTCGGGCAGGTTGTTCTTTTCATGCTCCGCCTCGGTCAGCGGCTCGCCGGGCGTCGGCCCCTGCTTTCCGGGCGGCAAGAGGTCAGCGCGCTTGTCGTCGAGACTTAGGCCATCGGCTGTTACGTCATAGAACCAGACATTCTCGGTGCCACCGACGCCAGTCTTGGTGAAGAGCAGGATGGCGGTGGAGACGCCCGCATAGGGGCGGAACACGCCCGAGGGCAGCTTGATGACCGCATCGAGCTTGTGATCCTCGACCAGCATGCGGCGGATGTCCTTGTGCGCACCGGACGAACCGAACAGGACGCCATCAGGAACAATCACCGCCGCTCTGCCCCCGGTCTTCAGGAGACGCAGGAAGAGCGCGATGAACAGAAGCTCCGTCTTCCGCGTCTTGACGATTTTCTGAAGGTCCTTGGCGGTCGCCTCGTAGTCGAGCGATCCGGCGAAAGGCGGATTCGCCAGCACCAGCGAATAGGCGCCCGCGTCCTCGGCGTGGTCCTCGGCGAGGCTGTCGCGATAGGTGACATTCGGGTTCTCGACGCCGTGCAGCGTCATGTTCATGGCGCCGATGCGGAGCATCGTCGTGTCGAAGTCGAACCCGTGAAAAAGCCCCTCGTGAAAATGCTTCCGCAATGCAGGGTCGCGCATCAGCTCGGGATGCTTCTCGCGAAGATACTCGCCTGCCGCCACCAGGAAGCCGCAGGTGCCGGCGGCAGGATCGCAGATCACGTCGGTCGGCTTCGGCGCGGTCATCTCGACCATCAGCCGGATGATGTGCCGTGGTGTGCGGAACTGGCCGTTCTGGCCAGCGCTCGCGATCTTCGCGAGCATGTACTCGTAGACATCGCCCTTGGTGTCGCGATCCTCCATCGGGATGCGATCGAGCTTCTCGACCACCTTCGCCAGCAGAGCCGGATTGGAGAACCCAAGCCGAGCGTCGCGCATCAGCTTGCCGTAGCTGGACTGGCTGCCGTTGAGAGCGCGCAGGAACGGGAAGACGTGCTCATCGACCACGTCCATCATCTCGCGTGGCTCGAAGTTCTTGAACCGCGACCAGCGAAGATCGTCGTAGGGGCGGCCCTTGTCGTCCCGTCCCTCCGGGAAGATGCGGCGCTCCATCGGAATCTTGAGCGTCTGGCTCTTGCGCTCTTCCAGAGTGTGCAGATCGTCAAGGCGCTTGATGAACAGCAGATAGGTCATCTGCTCGATGACGGAGAGCGGATTGGCGACCCCGCCAGCCCAGAAGTCGTTCCAAATGCTATCGATCTGGCTGCGGATTTCGCCGGTCAGCATGATTTGCCCCACCCCATTATGTTGTTCTTGCCCTTCAAGCTGGCGTCTCCCCGTTTCACTTCATCGCCTCAGCCAAGGCGGCATCAAATTCCGCACGGTTCGTGACGACGACGGGCGTCTCGTGTGGATCGTCGAGAACATCCGCCACGTCCAAACGCAACCGTTTTCGGAAGTAGTAAAGCAGCGCCCGCCTGACGGGGATTGCGATGCTGTCATCGCGCATGCCGTAATCCTGCGCGATTATCTTTCGTTGATTCTCTCCGATCTTCGGATTGGGCGAAAGTTCCACGTCGAAGAAATCTGCCCACTGCTTATCATCTTCGGGTCGCGCCCCGGGCTCCCCGAGCGACCGGACCTCTAGGCATCGCGAGAGAAGGAAATCCTTGAACCTGTTGTCGATGTGACAGAAGGCGCGGACGTGCCAGCGAAAGCCATCGCTGCCGAAGGCATGAGGGCTGATACGCCGCCAAAGGGGCTCCGGCCGCTGCTCGTTCATCGACTGATAGAGAACCTCAACCGAGGCTTGGCCCCGGACCGCAGCCAGGATCATACGGAGGACAGCGATGTCCACCCGGCGATGCGGCACGGGCATGGTATCCACGCTCGGGGGGCTGGTCAGCCATGTCCGCTCACCGTGGAGAGAGGGATCGGCCGCGAACAGAAGCTGCGCAAGGTAGCGATCCGCGTCCGGTTTCAGGAAGCGCGGGCGGAACGACTCGGTCGCGAAGTAGCGCTTCTCGCTGCGGTCATACTGCACGTTGTCGGGCGCAAGCTCCTGGTACTGGGTCAGGTCCTTCGACGCCTGCGGCACCGATACGCCGAAAAATCCGGTGATGTCTGAGCGGTTGATGCCGCCCTCCCAGAAGAGGCGGAACTCAATAAACTCAAGCCGTTGCTCG
Source organism: Oceanibaculum pacificum (assembly GCF_001618175.1). Classification (GTDB taxonomy): domain Bacteria; phylum Pseudomonadota; class Alphaproteobacteria; order Oceanibaculales; family Oceanibaculaceae; genus Oceanibaculum; species Oceanibaculum pacificum. The sequence continues at coordinate 11,133 of NZ_LPXN01000024.1, forward strand.
ACCCCCCACCGTAGCTCTGGGCCACCTCCCGACATGTGCGCTCCAATCCGTACAGTAACTTTATTGACAGCGTAACGCTGCCCGTATACTTTCTTATCCCATGAGGGAATCGCCGTCAACGCATTTGGAGAGAGCGATGTCGAAGAACGACCGATACGTGGTCAAGCACCCGAAGGGCTGGGCCGTGAAAGGTGCTGGCGCGGAGCGGGCCAGTAGCGTCCACGAGCGACAGGCGGATGCCGAGCGCACGGCCAAGCAGATCGTGGAAAAGGCGGGAGGCGGCGAAGTGCGGATTCAGGGCCGCGACGGAAAGTGGCGCGATTCCGATACGGTTGCGCCTGGCAACGACCCCAACCCGCCCAAAGACATGAAGCATTAGACGCAAGGAAGGGCCGATCATGAAGCTCAAGCAGTTCCGCATCCAGAACTACCGCTCGATCACCGACAGCGGGCTTATTCATGTCGGCCAACTCACCTCACTTCTCGGCCGGAATGAAAGCGGCAAATCCAACCTCCTGCGCGCGCTTCACAGCTTGAACCCGAGCGACGGCTTCAAGGCGCTCAGCAAGGTGAAGGATTTTCCCCGGCATCGCAGACTTGAGGAGTGTTCCGACACCACCCCTGTCGTCGCCACGTTGTGGGAGTTGGACAACGCGGACAGGACTGAACTGGGCAAGCTATGGGCGCGCGGTGGAACCGCCACAGCGGTCCGAATTGGCCGCGCTTATGGCGACAGGAGGACAGTGGGATTCGAGGGCGTGTCCGCCCAGGAATTTGATACTGCCGCGATCAAGTCGAAAATTCGCAAGATCGTTCCAGCAGTAAAAGCCAAAGCCGCCAAGCTGGACGAACAAGTGCGTACCGTTCTGGAGGCTGCCGCTGACAAGTTTGACGCGGACGTTGCCCCGTCGGCAGATGCGCTTGCATGGGCCAACAAGGCGAAGCCTGCTCTTGCTGCGTTGCGTCAGGCAATGGCTACAGCCGATGCCGAACTTACCGACACACAGGACGCTCATGTGGTCGAGCTGGAGGACCTCGCCAACACAATCGCCGGGGACATAGAAGGCGAGAAGAACGCGCGCCAATGGGCGATCGCACAGATGCCCGTATTCATGTATCTGGAGGAATATCCCGAACTGAACGGCCACCAGAATGTCGCGGAATTTCTTCAGCGAAAAGAACAGAACCAGCAGATGCCTGCCGACGTCAATTTCGAGAAGATGTGCAAGGTTGCGGGACTTCGACCTCAGGAACTGCAAAGCCTCCTTGGCCAGAAAGAACATGAGACGCGCAACCAGCTCGCCAATCGGGCCAGCGCAGTTATTACGTCAGAAATCCGCAGGCTTTGGAAAGACCGCCCATTGAAGGTCCGCTTCGATACGGATGCCGAGCATATCAACACCTTCGTATCCGACCCGAATGCTACCTTCGATGTCGAGGTAAACCTCAACGAGCGGAGTCGCGGCTTTCAGTGGTTCTTTTCGTTCTATGTGACTTTTGCAGCCGACACGAAAGGCGGTGCGGCCGAAGACGCTATCCTTCTCCTCGATGAACCGGGGCTTTATCTTCATGCAAAATCGCAACGAGATTTGCTGAACCACTTCGAGGCCGACTTTAAGAACCAGATTCTGTATACGACACATTCCCCGTTCATGGTTCCGACGCATCGGCTAGATACCGTTCGCACGGTCAGCATTGCTGAAGAAGTCGGAACCACCGTGTCGAACGACCCCTCTGGGGACGCGCGGACACTGTTTCCGCTGCAAGCAGCGCTTGGCTACGACCTGGCACAGAGCCTATTCATCGGGCCGAACAATCTTGTTGTCGAAGGCGTCACCGACTACTGGGCATTGTCCTCGATCTCCGAATACCTGAATTCCAACGGCGAAGGTGGGCTGAGAGGGGACATCACGATCACGCCAGCAGGCGGTGCACAGAAGATCCCCTACATGGTCGCCTTGCTTTCATCGGAGCAATTGAACGTGCTGGCCCTTCTCGATCATGAGAAGGACGCGAAGACCACACGCGATGAGCTGGTGAAGTCGAAGCTCATCAGCGACAAGAACGTGATCTTCATTGCAGATGCGTTCGGCTCGTCGCCGCCGAAGGAAGCCGATATGGAAGACCTGATTGATCCCAAGGTGTACGAAACGCTGGTACATGAAAGTTACGCAAAAGAGCTAAAGGGCGTCTCCCTCAAGGTGAACGACAAAATTCCGCGTATCGCGAAGCGCTTCGAAGATGCATTCAAAACAGCCGGCTTGGAATTTCACAAAACCAGGCCGATGCGCTTGTTGCTTGCGAAAATGGGTACGGACCCCAAGCAGATCGTGACACGGGACGTGGCGGACCGCTTCCGGACACTGTGTGAAATCGCCAACAAGCGCATTTAGGACGGATGATGGGCGTTCAGACTGCACCTGATCGACCGCCGGGCAAGTAGCGGTAGAGCGTCGCGGGCGAGACGCCGATGCGGTGGGCGACTTCGGCAACGCCAATCTCAGGGTCGCGCAATAGGGCTCTGGCATCGCGGATATCTGATTTGGACAACTTCGGCCGACGGCCACCCTTGCGGCCTCGGGCGCGGGCGGCATCCAGACCTGCCTTTGTCCGTTCGCGAATGATGGCACGCTCGAACTCCGCCAATGCGCCAAAGATGTGGAACACCAGCATGCCGCCGGGCGTCATCGTGTCGATGGATTCAGTTAAGGAACTGAAGCCTATGCCCTTCAACTGGAGAAGCTCCACCGTGTCGATGAGCTGCCGCATGGAACGGGCCAGGCGGTCGAGCTTCCAAACCACAAGCGTGTCGCCTGGCCGCATGTAGTCCAGCGCCTTGAGAAGCTCAGGCCGGTCGCGCTGCGCACCGGACGCGGTTTCCACGAAAATGCGTTCACACCCGGCCGCGTCAAGGGCGTCCGTTTGAAGCGTCAGATTTTGCTCCGCTGTCGAAACTCTCGCGTAACCAATATTCACTCTCTCAAAATCCGTAAATTTAACTCGGACAGTGTATCAGGTTTCGACGCACAGTTTTGAGAAATACAGAAGAGCGGAAATACGTTCCGCCCTTCTCAAAACAACCGTCTCGTCAGTATCGGTCCTTTTTGCGAGGCAGTTCTACAGCCTCCAATGCCGCCGCTGTCTCGTCGAACCCGCTGCGGCGAGCCTCATCGGCAAGATACCGGATGCACCATGCGAGCCGGTTGGCTTCGATACGGGATGGTCGCGCACCGCCAAGCGGCGATGATGCGGGCCAATCAGCGTCATGTGTCATGCCGCCACCCTTTCCTGACGAAGCTCACCGAGATTGGCGATAACCGAACCCGTCGCGCCTGCGCGTCGGCGGACACGGGCCAGATACTCGGGCGATACCTCCAGCCACTCGGCCGCCGCCGTGTCGGTACCGGTTTCCACGGTTGCGCCCAAGCGAACTGGATTCCAGCCCGCGCGACGCATGATCGGCTCCATGCGGATGTCCGACACGGACACATATGCGCGCAGGCCAAGGAACTGGCCGAACTCCAGCATGCCGGCCATGAGGACTGCGGCGATGTTCACCGGCGCAGTGGCGCGATCGGCGCAGAAGCGGGTGCTTTCCCAGATATCATGTGCGCGAGGAATCTCTCCCTCCACCAGAATGGGAAACACGTCTGCCAGCAGGTACGGGCCTGTCGTTGGCAGGAGCCGAGTGCAAGCGTTCACACGGCCGCCGGGCGCGTAGTGAACCAGATAGTGCGCTTCGGGCAGGTCAAACTGGTCCAGCTCCAGCCCGTTGATGACGTTGACGTTCCAGCCAAGCCGCTCGCTGAAGACCGATCGGCGCAGTTGGTGCATGGATGCGAGCGCATCCCAATGCAAGTGTGCATTCTCCTTTGAAATAACGTGAAGCAATGGCTTCCCTCCCAATCTTGTTTGGGAGCATTGAGCCAGAGAACGCGGCGCCTGCCATCCTGTGAACCTCCACAGGTTACTGGCGAGTAAAGCGCCTTCAGGGAGAGATAATGCCTTCCATGATCGCCTTCATCACGGCGTGATAGACGTTCGTCACCCCCATCTTGGAGCGCACATTTTCCAGGTGGAAGTAGACCGTCCGGTGGGATATCCCAAGTATCTGAGCGGTCTGCCACGCCGACTTCCCGGCTGCGGTCCAGAGCAGGCACTCACGTTCACGCGGCGTCAGGCTGACGGTGGTGCGGCCCATTCGACCCAGCGCGAGCAGCTCTCGTGCATGATTGTGAAAGGCCAGCGACAACAGGTGAACATCATGCCCGACTGTGGACATGAGGCGGTCAAGACTCTCGGTGCCATGATCGGAGACCATCGACGCCATCGCGAGCGCGCCGCGCGCGCCATGGATCGGAATACCGACCCCCTCACCCACCCCGTACTCTGCGGCTTCGGCGAAGAGACGACGTTGCGCCGGTGAGGACTCGACGCCAAACGACATCGCGCTCCAGGTGAAGGGGGCGACCTGGTTCGGTCCGTTCAGGATGACCGGATCGACACGGTGATAGCCGCTGTCGATGTAATGGTTGTACCAGGCATCGGAGAAGGTGGTGAGGATGAGGGGCTTCTCGTCCGGAAGCGCGTCGGTGCGAATGACCTGATACGCCCATTCCCGAAAACCCAGATCCCAGAGCGCTTTCGAGAACGCGCCTTCAAGCGACGCCACGTCTTCGACCTGGCGTATCCTGTCAAGAAAAGCGGCAATACTCGGCCGGATGCGCGATCCCTCCTCGCATGAGGTTGTCGTAATACATATGGGTCGCGCTAAAAATTCGTGAAATGACGAATTGTGTATGTCATCATTTAGTGAATTCGTCCTATCGACAAAAACAACAACAAGAAAGATCGGACATGACTCTCTTCATCGGGACCATTTCTAAAAAAGGCGGCGTCGGCAAAAGCACGCTGGCACGGCTCATCGCGCGCGAGTACGCGCTGGCGGGCTGGAACGTGAAGATCGCCGACCTCGACATCCAACAGGGCACCAGCTTCAGTTGGCAGGCGCGGCGTCTTCAGCGCAGCGTCGATCCGGTCGTGGCAGTCGAACGCTTCGGCACAGTCGGCCAGGCCGTGAAGGCGGCGGCTGGCTATGATCTGATGATCTTGGACGGCCCGCCGCACGCCACGATGGGGACTCTCCAAATTGCCGAAGCGAGCACACTGGTCGTGTTGCCCACAGGACTTGCGCTCGACGATCTGGAGCCCACGGTTCTGCTCGCTCATGAACTGACCATGAAAGGGGTGCCGGTTGACAGGATCGCGATCGCGTTCTCTCGCGTCGGCGACAGCGAAAGCGAGCTTGCCGAGGCAAGCGCCTATGTCCGACAGGCCGGATACCGGCACCTGACAAATGTATTGCCAGAGAAGACGGGCTTCCGCCGCGCCAGTGACGAAGGCCGCGCCCCGACGGAAACGCGCTTCCCCTCCCTCAACGAGCGGGCGGAAGCCATCGCTCACGAGATTGCTGACTTAATCGAGACAAGAGCCGACAGGGAGGCTGCATAACATGACCAAGATTCTGCCGCCCCATCGAACCGGCAAAGGATTGCCCCCTGCGCCCGCACAGGTCGTTCACAACCTCGACCGCGCCGAAGCCGGCACGTTGAAGCCGCTCAATTTCAAGGTCAGCCCGGAGTTTCACCGCGAGTTCAAAGCCTACGCAGCAGTTCAAGGCGTCTCGATGCTGGATATTTTGAAGGAAGGTTTCGCGCTCGTTAAGCAGCGGCGCGGCTAAAAAGCAGTCGCCATATAGGTATTCGTCGGCGAAAAACAAGCTGTGAAGGTTTACAGGTTACGCTGCGAATACTTCATCCCAATAACAGTATCAGGAAGGCGTTGCCGACCCCTCATTTGGCAAAGTCGTCAGACAGGAATGCGACGAACGGGATCGGCAACACTTCCATTATTGTCTCAATCGAGACGAATTACCACACGTCAGCCAATGTAATTTTTGTCTCCCCCATAAGCCCTTGGCAAAGTCAACTACCAAGGAATGCACCATGGGGCATATACGTCTGCTGTGGCGCCTCGTCAGGCTTGTCCTCGTCGAGCTGCCCATCTGCCTGCTTATCGCAGCACTCATCTGGTCGATTATCGACAATCTCACTTACGGGCTTGACCGGCTGCTCGTGCTCGGCACGGCCGGGACAATCGCGTTTGCGGCAATTCTCTACTTCGCGCACCGACTCCTCAAAACGCCCTCTGACGCGCATGGCACGGCCGCGTTTGCAACGTCTGCCGATATCGGCCGCGCGAGACTGCGGTCGCATGGCGTGATCCTCGGCAAGAAGGGTGGACGCTTCGTCCGCTTCGATAGGCCGGGTCACATGCTCACCTTCGCACCAACACGGTCGGGTAAGGGCGTGGGCGTTGTGATTCCCAACCTGCTCGACCATCCGGGTTCGGTGGTGGTGACGGATATCAAGGGTGAGAATTTCCGCATCACCGCGCGGCACCGCGGCACGCTGGGACCGGTATATGCCTTCGCACCGTTCGACCCGGACATCGAAAGCGCCTGCTACAACCCGGTGGAGTTCATCCGGACCGGCACCGTCAACGATGTGGACGATGCGCGACTGATCGCAGAAATGATCGTGGCGCCCGACGGCCATGAGCCGAACCACTGGGAGCGCGAGGCGCGAGTGCTTGTCACCGGGCTGCTGCTTCACATTGCCCATGACCTCCCGTCCAACCGGCGCAACCTGCGTGAGCTGCGGGTTCTGCTCATGCGGTCGCGCGAGGGGTTCGACGGCGTCCTCGCCGGCATGGTCGATGCCAAGCACCCCATCGTTCAGCGGATTGCCGAGGGGTTCTCCCAGAAGGAGAACAAGGAGCGCTCGGCAGTCATCTCGACAGCCCAGACCAGGACGGAAGTGTTCGACAGCCCGCAGCTCGGAGCGATCACCAGCCGCTCCACCTTCCGGCTGGAGGACCTGAAGAACGGCGTCATGTCGGTCTTCCTGATCATCCCGCCGGAGTATGTCTCCGTCTATCAGCCCTTTCTGCGCTTGATGGTTGGCCTCACCACGGCTGCGATGACCCGCAACAAGCGGATACCCCGACATCCGGTGCTGTTCCTGCTCGATGAGCTGCCCGCCCTCGGCGCGATGCGGCCGATTGAGGACGGGATCGGCTATCTGGCCGGCTACGGGGCGCATCTATGGCTATTCGTCCAGGACCTCGACCAGCTCCAGAAGACCTATCGCAAGTGGCGCTCGATGATCGCCAACTGCGCGGTGCGGCAAGCCTTCAACGTTCAGGACGATGAGACGGCGCTTTTGCTTTCGCTCATGCTCGGCCAACGCACGGTGAAAGTCTCCAGCGGCGGCAAGAGCGGGCGGTTCCCATTGCTGGCCTTGGCATCCAACTACAGCGAACAGCACAACGAGATTGGGCGGCCACTGCTGGCTCCGTCCGAAATCATGTTGCTGCCGGAAAGCTGCCAGCTCCTCTTCGTACAAGGCTGCCGGCCCATCCTGGCAGAGAAGCTCCGTTATTTCGAGGAACGCGCCTTCAAGGGGCGCTGGACGCCGTGGCGGATGGCAGCGGCAAAGGACGATCCCGATGCGCTGATAGCCGCCACCATGATGAAATAACGAAAGGATGAATTAATGAAATCGTTCAATCATGATACTGGCGCCTATGCGTTCGTCGGCCTGCTCCTCGCCACGGTCTGGGCCATTCCGCTGGCTGTCTTCCTCCATCGCGACGCGCATGGAAGCCAGATGGAATTGCCCCGTTGCGACGAAGCGCGGTCCCTCGATCAGGTGAGAGGGGCGCTCGAAGCTCAAGGCGGCCGAACTGTTCTCGGTCTCTACGCCGCATCGGAAGCGATTGGCGGCGTCAACCGCGATTACCGGCGTTGCACGGCAACTGTGGCGACGAGCGATGGGGAAGTCCACCTGAGGTTCATCATCGGCTGGCATGACCGGCGGAACGGCATTCCCTTCTGGACAGGGGAAAGCCTGTTGCCGCCTCCATAGGGCCGGCCCTTGCAATGTACTCCATTTGTGCGTACATTATAGGAGAGTCCACAGAAGGAGTAAGGCCATGCCCCGCGCTGCGGAAACCAAGGATGACCGGCTACAGGTGCGCCTCGACGCCGAGTCGAAAAGTGTGCTTCAGCGCGCGGCAAGCTACCGGCACAAGACGGTCAGCCAGTTCGTGCTCGCGACGGCCATGGAAGAAGCCGAGAAGGTGATCCGCGAGAACGAGGTCGTCACTCTTTCCGGCCCGGACTGGAAAGTCTTCTATGACGCGCTGACCAATCCGCCGGCGCCCAACGCGGCGCTGCGCAAGGCATTCGCCAAGTACAAGAAGGCGACCGGATGAGCCGGGCGCAAGCGCCATGGCAGGTCCTGCCGCTCGACAGCAAGGCGCATGATCGAACGGCCTTCTCCTGCGGCGCGCCTGAGCTCGACCGCTACATCCGGGAGCACGCTTCGCAGGATGTGAAGCGGGACGTGGCCCGCGTCTTCGTCGCCCTGCAAGCCGGAAAGCCGACCGTGTGCGGCTACTACAGCCTGAGCGCCACCAGCTTTCAGCGGGACAGTCTCCCGGCCGACCAGGCGAAGCGCTTGCCGCGTTACCCCGTACCGGCCGCCTTGCTCGGCCGACTGGCCGTGGATGACGGCATGAAGGGCAAAGGGCTGGGCGCTTTCCTGCTCATGGATGCCCTGAATCGCATCCTGCTTGCAACGCAGACCTTGGCCGTTCATGCCCTGATCGTCGATGCGAAAGACGACGCAGCCACCAGCTTCTATCGCAAGTACGGCTTCATCGCGTTCACTGGCAGCGAACGGCGTCTCTTCCTGCCCATGGCGACGATACGCCAGCTATTGAGCATCTGACGAATAGAGATCGTCGCGCCCTCAACAGAGCGGACCTGCGGAAGCAGGACAACTCACGCCATCAAGCGGTCGGCGTATAGCCTCGGCCCTGAACGTGCTTTTACGATGGGAGCCGGCTGGCCCGTCGGCGACACACGCCTTCTAGCACGCTGCCGCTGCTCCTGGCTTGTCGAACCGCCACACGGTCTCTACGACAGAGTGAGCGGGCAGACTATCCTTGTTCACCAGCCGCAGTGTCAGGGTCTGTTCTTCCTCATTGCAGGTTTCCACCAGAATCTCGCCATCCCCGACTGGGAAATGCTGGTGCAGAAGACAGATGCTGAAACGTTCGATCCTTCCGTGGCGAACGAGCACGGCTCGAATATCGTCGAGGCAAGCCCGATCCGCTTCGGAAACAGGTGCGACATCGTCGATGTGAGGAAGCCCTTGGTAAGCAAGCGCAAGGATGGTCATTTGTCGTCCTCCCTGTCATTCACGCTGTTCGGGTCTGATTGCATAAGACACTGCATGAAATTTGCGGGAGGCTATTTTGCCATGCAGGGTCTGGCGAACAAGTGGCGACAAGCAGACGCGAGAGAGGACATCCTCCAATCCGCCAGGGACTTTCATCAAGCAGCGGTCGAGCGGGAGACCCGCGCCAGGGAGTGTCTGGAGCGAATGAAGGTTGAGGACGTGCCGAATGGGATTCGATCCTGTCTATCGCGCGGGGGCCGTATTCTCGGGCTTCCGCTCGACAACGCTTTCCTTGGAACCCACGCGCTGTCAGCGTTTCTTGAATGGTGCGACAATCATGACCTGCGCGCGTTTATAGAGGTGCAGAACCGGGATCAGGCACTACTTCTCATCGCTCCGAAAGAGTGCCGGTAACCAGTCGCGGGAGGCAGATATCGGCCGGTGAATCTCGCCATCCCCAAGACTGTCATGACTCGCGGAAGCCCCAGTCGCGTGCGTGGTACAGGGCGCAGACCGCGCCAATCAGCGCATTCGCCTGAGACAGGCTGAATACCTCTGGCTCGAAACCGCCCGCCCAATCCAACATGTCCCGATGTTCCGGATGCTCGGGATCGGCCAGTGCGCCCAAGAATTCCGGATAGCGATGGACACCGCCGCAATCCTCCGGGGGACAGGCGCGCTCGCCGGCGATGCAGCGCGGCAGTTGGCGCACGGCGGCGGGAGCGACAATATCCTCGACCGTGACCAAGTGCCTCCAGTCGTCGCCGAAGTCGTAGACATAAAGGAACTGCATCCCTTTGGTGAGGACCGCCCGCAGCGTGTGCTTCCGCTCGTCCGCGTAGCCGTCCTCCGGACCGAGACTGTCGTCCTCCGGCACCTCGAAGCGCTTTCCGTCGATCTCGAACATATGCAGGTGATAATCCTGCCAGCCCATGGCCCCCTGCAGGACGGCATGCAATTCGCGCAGGGTCAGCGCGGCCGGAACGATGACGCGCCGCCAGATTGCCGGCTCGATGCCCTCGATCTGGACCTTGAGCTGGAATGCCGCGTTGGCGGCGGCGCGCTTCGTCTTGCCGGGCATACGTAACCCCCTCTTCCTACAAGCCGTCAGCGTCCATCTTGCCTAGTTCGGCGATCAATGTCCGCCTGTCGTGCCTGGATGGCCTGGGGCCATCGACTCTTGACAAATGCAAGCGCGGCCAGGATTTCATTGTCGGTCAGTATGTCCGCATAGGCCGGCATGTCGCTCTCGTAGCCGGGTACCAAGGCGCCGACGCCCTCCTTCGTGATGCGCAACAGAACTTCATCGGCATGATGCCAAGTGTGTCCGGACTCATCGTGAGGTGGAGCCGGCAACCGCCCATCGGGCCGACGCATCTGCCAGTTCGGCTGGCCTTCCAGATTCGTTCCGTGACAGGCGGCACAATGTTCGCGATAGACGCGTTCGCCCATCGCAACCGCTTGCGGGTCTTTCGGATCGGCCCGGCCAGATAGTGAGCGCTGGTCAACACTGCCGAGGAAGACCGCGACAGCCACTACGGTACTGGCTGCTACAGTCCCGACGAGGATCACCGTCCACTTCACGGCGCCCCGAGCCGCCGCCACGTCCGGCCCCCGTCATCGCTGGTCAGCAGCTCATTATTCTGTGTCGATGCGTACTGACGCGCTGGATCAACGGGATCGACAGCGAAATGTAGGAGGTATCTGTCCCCGAAACCGTTGCTCAAGGTCTGCCAATTGAGAGATGGCTCCTCCGCGCGAAGCAGGCCGCGGCCAAGCATGAACGCATAGACTGCCCCGTCTGTCGCGACCTCGACCATGCTGAACGCGCGGCGCAAAAGGTGGGCAGGCTGCCATACACGGCCGCCATCCTCACTGACGAGCAGTCCTTGCTGTGTCGCAGCGTAGAGCCGCGTAACGGAGGTGGACGATGCGGCGAGATCGATCAGGCCGTCCGGCACCGGCCCGACAAGGCTCCAGTTGCGTCCACCGTCTCGACTGACCTGAAGCCCGCCATGAGCGCCGTAGATCACGTTCGGATTGGCTTTGCTCACGTCCATCTGATGGAAATCAACAGGCCCTCCGATTCCCTGCGACAGCATAGTCCAGTTCCTGCCGCCATCCGTGGATACGACGAAGCCAAGGTTTCCGCCATGTGCCGGATGCCCGCTCGCGTACAGCTTCGTCTCGTCGGCCGGGTGCGGCGTGAAGCCCATGAAGTCGTCGCGTCGCTCGGAGACGGGTTCGACTGTTGCGGTTTCGAGGCGCATCGCATGTAAGCCGTGATGCGTGGCAATGAGAAGACGCCGGCTATCGGCGAGATCGACCGCGAGGCCGTGAATGTGCGTAGATCGCAACAGTTCGCTCACGGGAACGGCCGGTTGCGCGTGAGCGGGGGGAGTTGCGAGCAACAAGCCGGCAACTATGACCGCCGCGACAGGCACGTATCCGGTTGGAGAACATTGTAGATGTACTTTACATCCAATATCTTCAGCCATCAGGAATCCCAATCTCGATCCATCTCATTCGCCTCAACAGTCAATCATGCGAGAGGATTCTTGTTCGCCCATTCGTGAGTGAACATGGACCTCTGCAACAATACGAGCGTTCACAAAACTGAGTTCCAGTTCAAAAACATCCCCCGCATCGAGACTGCTTTCTAGGGGACATAGCTCATACCAAAGGTGCGATGTCGTCAGGTCGAGCACCTCCCCTGCTGGCACGCTGATCGATTGAAGTTCGGTGGTGGCCTGGTCTCCGATTCGGGCGACGAGCCTTGAGTTTTTCGCGATCCGGGAACTAATGCCCAACAGCACGACGCTTGTACCGCTGTCATTTATCAGTCGAAACCGGACTTCCGTTGACTTTCCAGCGGGACCGCTCGTGGCATAGGCGTTCTCGACCTGGACGCTATTTCCCAACGACAACGGCGGAGGATCAGCGTAAGCATCGCCAGGGCCTGCGAGAAGGTTGAGAGAGATAACGACCCCCAATACTTGGACGCCTTGTCTCAACCAACGCCAGCCAAGTCGCGCACCGCCGAGTGTCGTGCTTCCCTTCTTTGTTGTGGACGGAGAGGCGCTCGCCCGGCGCCTCTCCTCCTCTGTTCGGGCCACGGACATCAGGAGCGCCCGACCTGTCCCAGCAGCAATTCAAGCCGCTGGCGCGCCTTCGGAGGAAGCTTCGCAATGCTCGCACGTGCGGCCTCCGGCACCTCGACCTCGCCTACAACGATGATGCCGACCATGCCGAGCCCGACATGGGGCGTGCATTTCACGCCGTAGATGCCAGGCTTGTCGAACGTAACCGCTACCTCCTTGTTGAAGCCGACATTGATTGGTTGACCGCCGCCAGGGCCAAACCCTTCTATGGAAACGGCATTGTGACCTTTGTCGATCGGGACGAAGACGACAGTGTCACCCGGTGAGACTCGAATAAAGTCCGGCTCATAGACGAACCGCTCGCTTCCAGACTGATTGCGCATCTCCATGCGTAATTCCCCGGCCGCCGCCGGGCTACCAAGCATCAGTACGATGGCGAAAGCGGATAGACCTCTTGGAAACATAGCCATCCCCTGCGTTAGAATGAGAAACGGATGCCGGTGACGAAAGAGAGGTTGTCAATATCCTCTCCCTCGTCCCGCGCGAGGTCCGCTGTCTGGCCGATCTTGCGCTCCCAACTGATGCCGATATACGGAGCGAACTTCCGCTCAATTTCGTAGCGGAGTCGAAGCCCAAGCTCGACATCGTTAATGCCGGAGCCGATGCCCCGCTCCCGTACGCTTTGGGCTGCAAGGTTGACTTCGGCCGTCGGTTGCAGGATCAGCTTCTGTGTGATCAAGAGATCGTACTCGACCTCGAAGCGAGCCGAAACCTCGCCTTCGTTGCTGACGAAAGCGGAGGCATCGACTTCGAACCAATAAGGTGCCAGTCCCTGCAAGGCGAAGACACCGAACCCCCGTTCAGGGCCGGGTTCAAAGTCATAGCGCACACCCGCCTGCGCATCGAAGAAATCGGAAATCCGGCGGCTATAGAGCAGCTGAATTTCTCCCTTTTCCAACTGCCCGTCGGTCGGTTTCTCGCCTTCGGTTTTCAGCCAGGCCTTGTGGTCGTCGTTACCGATCCAGCCCTGGGCATCCCAGTTGAGACTATCCTGCCCATCATTCGCTCGGTATTCGACCTGGTCGGCCTGAAAGAAGGTGAACAGCTGACCAGGCTCGGCGGATTGGGCCGGGCCGAACAGGAACAGGGCAGGCATGAAACCGGCAAGAAACGCGAGCTTCTGCCGAGGGTTGTATCGTCCAAATATTGATTTCATCGTTCTGCCTCACGCGCTTTTCGGCTCGACGATGAAACGTGTCATCATCCCAGCTTCCATGTGATAGATCAGGTGGCAATGGAACGGCCAATCGCCCGGCTCGTTCGCCGTCAAGAGCGCAGAGACGGTCTTGCCGGGAGGCACCACGACGACGTGCTTGCGCGGCTTCCTGTCGGTCTGGCCGTTCTCCAGTTCGACAAACATGCCGTGCAGGTGCATGGGGTGCGCCATCATCGTCGTGTTGACGAACTTCAAGCGTACCCGGTCCCCATAGGCCACACGGATCGGCTCGTCCTTCCCGAAGGGACGACCGTTCAGGTTCCACATGTACCGTTCCATGATGCCTGTCAGCCGCACTTCGATCTCGTGATTCGGCTCACGGCCGTCCGAGTTCGGCGTCGACGCTTTCAGGTCTGCGTAGTCCAGAGCCTTCGACCCCGGCGGCGTGCTTGCGTCGGCCCAGCCGAAGGGACGGCGTTCTCCGCCCTCGGCCGCCGCTCCGCCATGACCCATGGTGCCGTGGTCCATGCCAGCCATGGGCGCTCCGCCCATCTTGCTATGGTCCATGCCACCCATGGCGCCACCGGACATGGCACCGCCCGCCATCGAGCCATGGTCCATCCCTGTCATCGAACTGTGGTCCATGCCACCGTGTGCCATGCCCATGTCTGCCATGCTGAGAATCGTGCGCGGTCGCTGTTCGGGGATAACAGCCTCCATACCCTCACGCGGCGCTAGCGTAGCCCGGGCATAGCCCGAACGATCGACCGGCTCTGCGAAGATCGTGAACGCCTTGTCATCCCGTGGAAGCACGATGACGTCGTACGTCTCGCCGACGCCGAAACGGAACTCGTCGACACGAACTGGCTGGACATTCTGTCCATCGGCCGAGAACACGGTCATGGGAAGTCCCGGTATGCGGACATCGAAGAAGCTCATGGCCGATGCGTTGATAAACCTGAGCCGGATTCGCTCACCGGGATTGAACAGGGCGGTCCAGTTGTCTCTCGGTCCACGGCCGTTGATCAGGAAGGTGTATCCGGTGACGTCCGCGAGGTCGGTCGGGTCCATACGCATGTCGCCCCATTCCATGCGGTCCTTCAGAGCGGTATTGAACCCGTAGCGGTTTGCGTCCCGGAAGAAGTCGATGAGGGTCCTTTTCCCGTAATTGTAGTACCCGGCATCGGCCTTCAGGTTGGACAGCACGCGTTTTGGGTCTTCTTGGGTATGGTCCGAGAGAACCACGACATAGTCGCGGTCTGCGCGCACCGGCTCACGCCCGGAAGGCTCGATGACAATCGCGCCGTACATGCCCTGCTGCTCCTGCATCGCGGAGTGGCTGTGGTACCAATAGGTGCCGGCTTGACGTAGCTTGAAGCGGTAGGTGTAGGTCTCGCCAGGCTGGATGGCGACATAGCCGTTGAAGCCGGGTGCGCCGTCCATGACGCCTTCGATGAGGAGCCCGTGCCAGTGGATGGAAGTGGGCACGGCCAGGCGATTGGTCGCATAAACCACGATCTCTTCACCCTCCCGCCAGCGCATTGTCGGCGCTGGCACGGAACCGCCCATCAGGATGGCGTTGCTGCTGACGCCATCGACGGCAATGCGGCCAGCTTCTACGTTCAGTGTGTACTCCTTCGTCGAGGAAGCGAAACTGCGACGCCCCGGATAGACCGCGAGGGTGCCAGCGATTCCCGCAGCGCCGGCGAGTTTGAGCGCGTCCCGCCGGGAGAAGCCAGAGATTGGCTTGTTCATTGCCTGCTCCTCCCCTTCACTTCGTGAACTTGATTAGGCCAGCCATCCCGGATTCGTAGTGTCCAGGGATGTTGCAGGCGAATTCGAGTTCGGCCGGCTTGGTGAACTTCCAGACCAATTCCGCCGTCTTGCCGGGCTCGACAAGGACGCTGTTGGGATCGTCATGCTTCATATCGCCCATGTTCATGCCGCCCATCTTTGAATGATCCATCTTCGCCATGTCATGGTTCATACCGGTCGGCGTCAGCATGCCGTGTTCCATCATCATCGCCATTTCTTCCTGATGCTTGGCGTGCATGGCGGCGGTACCGATGTTGAACTCGTGAAGCAGTTCACCCTTGTTCACGAGTACGAAGCGGACAATCTCGCCCGACTTCACGGTCAGACTTTCGGGTTCATACAGATTGTCGCGCATGGTGATCGTCACAGTGCGGGTCGCCTGCGAGGCTTTGGCTGGCTCGCCGAACGGCAAGCCATGACCAGGAGAGGCGAACGCGACACCGGCAGCGGCGGTCATCGTGAAGCCGGCGAGGAGAGAAACGCGGAACAAGTTCGGGAATGTTTTCGACATTTTTCGAGTCCTATTTGTCACATCGAGAGAAGCGAGGCTGCTTGAGGACACAGACCTCCTTGACCGGGAGCTATTCACCGGCGAACGCGACAAGCGGATCGGAAGGGAAACAGAACGCGCCATAGCGCACTTCCGAACCTGCTACGCTCGAACGAGCACAATTCGTAGGTCAGCAGGAACGTGAAGTTCTTGTTGTCCGACTCCCGCCCAACCAGGGCAGCCGCGCGGAGATCAGGCGCGTGCGCGGGGCGGACGGAAAAGACCGTCCGGGGCATCCAAGCCCGCGAACCGGTCTACATGAGCACTGAGCCGTATCATTGAAAAGCTAACGATCACGAACTCCGAGAAAACGGCGACCGGAATCGTGGGGGAGCAAGTAACAACACAGCAGCTCCCTATGGCGCCATGCCTCGTGGGCTCATCTTGATCCTTTTGAGCGGCGTTTTCAGCGCAATCCGGCGCTTGGGAGAGGTCTGCATGATGGGACAGCCCTTCCTGAAGGCACGCGCGTTCGACAGGATGTTGATGGGAACTGGACATCGGCATGGCATGTGCGAAACCGAAACTTGCCATGAGAAAAGCTGCTGCAAGCACCAAGCCGATGAGGCGGCGGAGGTTTTTGCTCAACAGATGGCCAGCGATTTCCATACATCCAATATAGCCTTGGCGCCCAAAAATTCAATAGCCTGCGCTGCGGTGGCGAAAATGGAATGCAGGGACATTGACGTCATTAGCGTGGCTGACAAATACACTGCGGATTGAAGATCACTCATCGAACAGATCGAGGTCGAGCCCAAACGCCCGGCCTCGTTCGCGTTTGCGCTCCCGCTCAAGTCGCCGCTCCTTCGCCAGCCGCCAGGCGCGATGAAGCTGCTCGCGCCGTTCGTCTGACAGGCGGCTCCTCTCAATCGCGCGCTCAGTGACGCGCGCCAGGGCGCGCGCACGCGCCTTCATCTTCTCCAGAACAACCTCCCGCAGCACCTGCGGCGTGCCGGCGATCTGCTGGAGCATCTCATAGTCCCGGACGGCCAGCTTCACCCGCTGGCGCGCGCGCTCGATCTCGGCGCGGGTATGCTCAAGCCGGTTCTGGGCATCCCGCCACCGGCGCCGGCGTTCGACGATGTAGCGGTAGTACCGCTTGGCTTCCTGCCGCTCGGCCGTGCGGGTGTCGCCGAGCCGAATGCCGCGCACCGCCCCGAGGATGAAGGGGTCCTTCTCGATCATCCGCTCGGCGTCGCGGATGCCGAACTTCTGCTCCAGCTCGTCCCAGAGCGCGCGGGCCTTGGCGGCGTCCCGGTAAACCTTCCCAAGGATGTCGTTGAGACTTTGGCTGCGCTTGCCAAGCCATGCCTCGTCGCGGTGAACCTGCTTCTCGGAGAACGATTGCTGGCGCTCGGCGTAGCGCACCTTGCCGGCGGCCGTCCGATAGGACGCCTCGATCTGGCTCCAGTAGCGGAAATCCATGTCCGCCTCGTCGAGACGCCGAACCGCATTCTCGGCCGGGTCGCGGTCCGGCTCCTCGTCGAACATTCCCTGCACCGTGCGACGATCGGCCGGCGCCATGCCGGCAGTGTCGGGCACGGCGGCATCGCGGTTCCGGTCCCGCTGCGCGACCCGCGCGGCCTGACGGGCCATGTGGTCGTCGAAGCTCTCTCCGAAGCGCTGTTCCAGGACAAGGAAGCGGACGCCCTTGCCCATCTCGGAGAGCTTGGCGAAGCGCTCGCCGTCGGTGAGGATCAGTCCCTGTCCCTTGCGCTCCAGCGTGATGCCCTTGGCCGCCAGCCGCCCGGCCAAATCATCCCAGTCCCGCGCGCGGATGAAGTCGTCTTTCAGGCGGCGGCGCAGGTCGGCGACGGCGTCCTTGCCGAAGGGAAGCTGCGCCTCGCGCTCCTCCCGCCGCGCCCGCCAGTATTCGGCATCGGAGACGCTGGGACCGAAATCCTCCACTACCTCCCGGTCGAGCTGGCGCTCATGGTCCCGGTTGCGCAGGACGTTCAGCCCGAGTTCCAAGGCCAGCTCCTGCACGATGCCGGTCAGCTTCCGCCCGTCCTGGTGCCGGTTGAAGGCGACGTGCTGGGTCGGGTGGATGCGGTTGACCAGGAAATGCAGGTGGGGATGGTCAGTGTCCTTGTGGGAATAGACCAGGAGCTGGTGCTCGGTCAGGCCCATCCGCTCGATCACCTCCCGCGCGACCCGCCGCTTCACCTCCGGCGTCACCTTCCCGGCGGCCGCGTCGTTCGGGTCGAAGGTGATGATGAAGTGGTAGGCCGGCCGCTTGCATCGTGCCGACTTCTGGGCGGTGGCGTCCATGACGGCCGCCGCCGCGCGCGGGTCGTCGGTATGGAGGTTGCGCCGCTCGACGAACTCGACCCGGTCGGGCGACAGGCCCTTCACGCGGCCGGCAAGATAGAGAGCGGAGGCCCGGAAGCTCTCCGGCTGGCGCTGGGGAACCTTAAAGCGCATCCCGACCGCTCCCGGGATCTGGCTCCTTGCCCCTGCCGCCGGCCGGCCGCTTCACCGCCTTGTGGATGGGTTCCAGCACGCGGCCGAGAATGGAGAGGGTCTCCTCGACCTCGCCGGGGTCTGGGTCTTTCCCCACATTGGCGCGCCGGGCCATGGCATTGATCATGTGACCCACGCCGTTGATCGCCTCCAGGTGCTCCTCGATGAGCAGCGCCAGGTCATGCCGGTCCGTCACCCGCTCCACCAGGTCACCGCCGACATAGCGCGCCCACTTGGCGAAGTTGGCATCGCCGGTCACGTCCTCAAGCTGGGAGAGGTTCGTGGCGATGGAGGACAGCTCGTAGAGGAGCGCCGACATCATCCGGTCCTTGACCGGTTTCGGTTTCGGCCGCCGTCCGGTCAGGGTGGCGCGGGCATACTCGGCGAGCGTCACGCCAGCCTCGGCGGCGCGACGCCGGAGGTCATACATCTCGGTCGGAGCGAGCCGGAGGTTGAGCGTCTCGGAGCGCCTGCGCTGGGGGTCGAGGGTTGGCCGTGCCATCGCTCAGATACCCCCCGTCTCAGTGGCGTTCCCTTGGGCCTCGCAGAGCAAGATGGCTGCTGCTTGAGACCCCTTCAGTGGGTCGAATGCGCGCCCTGTTGGGTGGAAGAAACTCCCGTCGGGCCGGCCGGCGAAGCCGCGGCCGGCGTCGGGGCGGCAGCCTCGACGCGGGAGTTTTTGTAACACAACATCCATCTTGCCTCCACCCTGTAACACGCAAACCCTCCCCCGCTTATGGGGTCGGACCACAGGATGGCAGCGATTCAGACTGACAGTACAGTCACTTAATGCCAGAAATGGACAACGCCATACTAGCCAAAACCGCCCCCTGCCACAAGCCACAACACCCGCCAATGGCCATCAACGACAACCGCTGCCGGAACCGGCACAGCGCCAGCGGGCGGGCCAACGCCGTCTATGCCCGCCCGTAACCTGCCGCAGGATAGACTCGCGAGAAGCCCCGCAGGACAACCTGCGGGGCTGGCGCGACGGAGCGCGACGGCTGTCAGTAGCCGGACACTGCCAGCATGTCCGCTGCGCACTCCGGATGGACGTTGATCGAGTGCCAGAAGCGGAGCACACCGGTTGCGTCTTTGTTGGGGGCGCGGTCGTAGCCGTCGGTGAAATCGCTCAGTACGAAAGCTATGTATTCTGCGGGTGTGATGCTCTGGCAGATGTCGATTGCGTGTGGCTTGCTCATGGTCGGTCTCCTCTTGGGGTTTCTTGGGCCGCACCGCGCGGCCTTCGTGGCCAAGATCAGGCAGCGGCGCAGGAGCGTGCCGCACCCGGAGGGCCGCAGCGCAGCGGAGGACGGGCGAGGGCCGACTTTGTTGGAACGCAGTGACAAGAAAGTCGGGCCGACCCATTGCGGCGCGCGACGCCGATGCCAGATTGGCCCCCTATCGAAGGCCCGTGCCGGTGTGGCTGCTGTTTCCCCAAGAAGAGGCCGGACAGGGGCCGCCGACACCGATCGGCCAGGGCTGATCCTTCTGGCAGTATAGCGGCGCGTCCGCATTTCGCCGAGGTCTCGACTGGCGCCCCGGATACGCTGTCGGCTCCGTTCTGGTACCGTCAGTGTCCGGACGGATACCGCTGCCCCTGCCTGCGGGCGAAGACTGCCGCCGCACTACCTCCAGCCCCGCAGGTTTTCCGGCGGGGCTTCGCGTTTCCGCCCGCCGGGCGCTGCCGCCCCTTCCGCGTCATTGACCGTGCTCTGGGACGACGAACCCCGCCGGTTCGCCGGCGGGGCTGAAGTGCGGTCGCGTCCGGCTCAGGCGGCCAACGGCCGGCCTGCGCGGCGCTGACCTTCGATCAGGGCGATCACGCAACCGATCGGGCTCATGCCTCGGTCGTAAGCGTGGACGATGTCGGCGTAGTCGCCTTCGTCGATGTCGTCGCCGGTCTCGATCAGATAATTGTCCTCGACCTCGATGACGTATTCGTCCCAGGTCAGGTCCAAGAGGTTGTCGGTGGTGTTCAGTCGGTTCATGGTCTTTGCTCCTTCCGTTGTCCTGGCCGCGACCGCAGCCTTCCATGGGCGACGAAAGGCGGCGGCATAGGCGACCAGCCGCACCCGTAGGGACGGAACGAAGTGGAGGACGGTGAGGGCCGACTTTGTTGGAACGCAGTGACAAGAAAGTCGGCCCGACCCGTTGCGGCGGTCGCCGCCGACGCCACGTTCGCCCAGTTCAGGAAGGCCCGCCGGTCACGGCCAGAGGAAGGAGGAAAGCCCCGGCTGAACATGCCGGCAGCCTCTCATCTGGACTTGCCGGACAGGGCATCGAGGTTAGTTCTCTGAGCAAGCCGCGACCATTCGGCGGAGCCGAACTACGCCGTCTTCAGGAACCGAGGCTTGAGGCAGAGCGGCTTGTCCGACTGCTCGATGTCCGTCGCGCCAGGTGGCACACCTGCCTGAGCCGGACGCGATTGCACTGCAGAGCCGCCCGTTGCCGGGCGGCTCGCCGTTGGCCGACGCGGCTCACCACCAGGCTGTGTAGAACACCGTCTTCCCTTCAACGATGGCCGCGCGCGCGGCTACGATGAAGGCGAGGTCGCCTTCGACCTCCGACCCGTCGCTCTCGCCGAAGAAGAAGCCCTCGGTGAATGGCAGCGCCTTGGCGCGGATGTCGGCTTCCAGCCGATCCAGATCCTCCACCGTCAACGCGACATTGGCGCAGTTGAAGTCGATGTCGTGGCCGCCCTTGGCGTAATAGAGCTTCTCCATCCAACCGTGCAGGTTGGGATGCTTGCGCCAGTAGGCGATCTCCGCCGCCGTTTTCGGGATGAAGTCCACTTCCGCGTCGAAGGTGTCGGCGGTGGCGTAGGCGTACATATCCAATCCCATAAAGAATACCCTTTCGTTCGTTGATGTCCGTCCCGAAGGACGCGACCGAAAGGGCGGGCGGCATGAGCCGCCGCCGTCCTGACCAACACGGGAGGGGCACCGCCCCGCCGGCGCGGGCTGGTCATGGACGGCTAGGCGCCGTCCGCCACGAACGCGCACCATCCGAGGGAGGCAGCAACGGACGATGGGTCGGGATGGAGAGGACGCTCGCCACCGCGTGCAGCGAGCGGCATGACGAAAGCCTCTGCCGGCGGACCGGCAGAGGCTTTCGGGAGGGCATCAATCGACGAAAATCCCCACCGGCTCGTCACCAACCCGAGGGCGGTCGGTGATGAAGTAACCAACACGATTGACGAGGTGGCAGCCGCTCAGGACGTACATGTTGTCGGCATCCCCCCACTCCACCAAAGTCCAGACGCACAAAGGGTCGGCGGCGCGCACAGCATCCAGTTCCGGCCCGAAGGTTCCAAACAGCGTACCTTCAAACGGCGCAATCAGATCCACGGCGTTGTCGATGGGCCGGTACTGGGCATGCCAGTCATCGTAACTCAGCGCAGACATGGGAAGCTCGGGGATCGCCGCCTGGCGGACAACCTCCTGCAATGCGAGCCTGAAACCGGCCGCGAGACCATCGGCCTCTTTCCACGCATCCCAGTCGTCGGGATCATCGGATTTCTCGGCGGACGCGAGCCGATGCTCGGCGTCCTCGGCGAGGCGAGCCGCCTCGGCGTGCAGGCGTTGCATATGGATGTTGGTCAAAGTGATCATGATGAAAACGTCCTTTCGTTAAATCGCTAAAATGTTCTGGCGGCAGTGCCGCCCGCCGTGAGGCGGGCGGCGTCGCCTGTGGTCAGCGGCTCCAGATCAGGGCGAAGCCTTTGTCCTGTTCGACCAGGTTGGCGTAGATCGGAGCGGCGAAGCTCGGGTCGTCCAGCTTGACCGAGATGTACTCGTTGCCGCCCTTGCTGGTTCGGTGCCAGGCCGCGCCAATCTCGACGGTGCCCGCCTTGACGCGGAAGTCAGGGGCGGAATCGTTGGTCTTCTCGACGCTGCTGATCGCGACCTTGGTGGCCTTGACGCCGAGGGTCTGGATGGTGCCGGTGAAGCCGCTGTCGGTCTTGGTGAAGGTGCCGATGGTAGCCATGATGAAAGTCTCCTTGCTTGGTTCTGGCGGTCGCGCCCATCGCGACCTTTCCATGGCCCATGACGGAGACCGGATCAGGCCGTCCCTGCACCCCGAAGCGGGCGAAGCGAAGCGGCAGACGGCAAGCGGGCTGTTTGTTGGAGCGCAGCGTCGGCGTGGAATGCGGCGTAGCCGCAGGGGAATAAACTGACCGCGCGCCGTTGCGGGGACGGGCGACGGGCTCAGATGTGGCCATACAGGAAAGGACGCAGAGGGGTCGCTGACCGACCCAAACAATGGAGCGGAAGCCTTGGCTGCCTCGGTGGTCCCTCACCTGACATGGCGGCGAAGCCGCGCCAGTTACGGGCGGCAGGCACAGGCCACGGTCGCAGGCACCTGGCGGCGAGAAGTCTTATCCGCCCGCACAAAGGCAAGGTGGCAGCATCGGAGAAGTCCAGGGCCGCACCGGCATGTCAGGGTGCAGATGCTATCGGTCACGCGCACGCGGCCCGACAAAGACGAACCGGAATATCGACGCAACCAGCCAAAGGACAAACGCCCCGACTGGAAGCGCAAACGGCGCGGCGAGGAGCACCCAGCCCACGGCGTCGGGACTGCCTGTGACGTTGGCAACGTAGGCCGCAACAATGAGAACGGCGATACCGCCGAGAACCGTTGGCACTGGCACAACCCTCCTTTCTCAAAGGAACCAGCCGGATGGCCGCTACTCGACGGGCTGGGCGGGCTCGCGCGGCAGATCGTCTACCCAGACGATGGTGAGCTTGTGGCCAAGCGTGTCGGCGATCGCCTGCAAGAACAGGCGACAGGCAACATCATCGAGTGCGGTTTTCGGACGGACAAGAATCAGTTCCGTCGGCGCGCGGCCCTGTTTCTCGGCCTGTCGCCAGTAGCGGCCCATCGCCTCTTTAATGCGTTCCGCGATTGCCCGCGCCGTTGGATCGTCCGGGGCAGGGTTTGCAAGCGCGGATTCTATGAGAGCGCGGTCGTCTGGGTCGAAATCGGAGACGCTGACCGCCTGCTGCGCTCCTTCGTATCGCGCGATGATATCCAGCGCATCGAGTATGACTTTACGCTTCACATCCTCTTTCAGGAGGTAGGCGCCCGATACGATGTGTAGCGTCGTGAGTTCGTCGCCGCTTATCTTGTCTTTGTGGTTCCCCAGGAACCTCACTATGTCGAAATACAAACCAACATCTACAAACGCCACGTCCAATATACTTTCCTTGTTTTCCATGAATTTTAACATGCGCATCCACCGTTCGATCTGAGAATGTCGCAAGGCGTCCGCCCCGCCAGCGATGACTGGCGGGGCGGCGCTGGTTATGCCGCCTGCGTGTACTCCTCCTCGTCGTTCTCGATGTCAGACGGCTCCTCCATTTCGTCGGCATCCTCGACGGCCTCGGCCTCCGGCGCGGGCACGTCCGACGTAACGGCGGGGAACAGCATGGCTCCGGGGAGCCAGTCGCGGCCCCGCTCCCGCAGGTCGGCGGACAGGGTCGTGTCGTCCTCGGCGCAACGGCGGAAATGCCGGGACAGCGCATCCGCCAGCTTGCTCTTGGTGTAGTCCTTGAGCTTGCCCAGACGGGACACCGCCCCGCTCTCGCGGGCGATGGCCTCAAGCTGGTCTTTGCGACGGCGGGTGAGGAAGTCCTCATCCGGCACCCAGCGGCCCCGCATGTCCACACCCAAATCCGCCGCCACCTGATTGAACAGGCTGTCGATGGTATCGAGCACCTCCATGCTCTCCTGCCCGAAGGCCAGAACCGTCAGCAGCAAATGAAGCTGCTCAAGCTCGGTGTCGGACAGGCTCTTCACTGCCGCATAAAGCTGGCTGCCACTCTTGTCGTCATTCAAGAGCGCGTCCCACGCACCCCGGCTCGGGCGGGCGTAGGCAGGACGCTTGCCACCTTCCAAGCCCAGCGCCGCGACGAACTCCTGCGCGGTCCGCTCGATGGCGCTGTAACTGACGGGCGGCTTGTCGCTGGCGGCAAAGAACGCCAGCGCGGGGTGGGCATCCACCGCAACGCGCCCGTTGTAGCGGATGCCGCGCATCATCTGGATGACGGCGACTTCCTTGGCCTTGCGGGCATCGGCCAGCAAGGCATCCATCATGGCCTCGCTCTTGTGGGCGTTGACCATCCGCACGACTGGGCCGGTGTATTCGGACTGGGGCTTCGGCGCGGCGGGAGCCTGCGCCGTCGCCTCGGCCACGCTCGGGCGCACGTCCTTCCTGACCAGCCCTTCCCGCACCTCCACACGCCCGCTCGGCTTGAAGTGAATGACCACGCCGCGCGCCTCACCCTGCTCTGTGCCGGCCTCACGGTACTGCCACCATGGGGCATAGCTCTCAGTCAGCACTTCGACGAACGCAGCACCCGTCTCACGGTGGTGCGCAGCCAACGCCTCCACAGCTCCGGCCTGCAAGCGGTGGAACTGCTCGGCATCGTCAAAGAAGGTGCCGTCCTCGTCCGCAAACAGGTCGGCGGTGAAGGTGCCCGTGTATTGCTCCAGCGGGAAAATGGCGAGGGACTTGGCGGGCTTCTCCCGCGTCAACATCCCTCGAATGTCATCGGCATCGTAATGATAGTCCTGCTCCAATCGCTCGATGATGGCGCGTTGCTGGTCATGGGTGGCCAGCGTCAGCGCCTCGGCCACCGACAGGGAAAACTCCCCCTCCCGCACCAAGGCTTTTGCCTCGTCGCAGAGGGAAGCCAGCGCCAAGCGCCGCTTGACGGTGAGCACGGACACGCCCGCCTTGGCGGCCACGTCCTCAAGGCTGGCACCCTCGCCCAAGAGCGTGGCGAACGCCTCGGCCTCGTCCATCGGGGCCAACTGCTCCCGCTGGATGTTCTCGACGGTGGCCAGCCGCAGCGCGTCCGCCTCGGATAGGCCGCCGCGCACCTCGACGGGCACGGGATACTCCTTCTCGATGTCGCCGCGCTCGGCCAACAGCGACAGGGCACGATAGCGCCGTTCGCCGGACACGATGCGGAACTTGCGCCCGTCCTTACGGACGACAAGGTTCTGCAACAGGCCGTCAGCCTTGATGGAAGCGGCCAGCCCTTCAAGCGCGGCGGCATCCATGCTGCGGCGGGGATTACCGCCCTCGGCAACGGTGAGTTTGTTCAGGGGGATGGTCTGGATGGTCATGGGTCGATTTCCTTTCATAGGGATGAGCGCCCGCGCCGAAGCACGGGCGCGGGTTGGTCAGGCTTGGATGCGGTCGTGTTCGCGGGCCTCGTCGGCATAAGCCGACAGGCTCTTGGTGGCTTTGAAGTGCTCGTCGCGCTCGATGGTCAGCCCACCGGGGCCACGGACGGCGGCAAGCTCCGACAGGCGCACGCTGCCCAGTTCGGGACAGCCCATGCCCAGGTCGCAAAGACCGAAGGCAATGTCCTCGTCCTCGGGGTCAAGCTCCGACAACAGCCACGTTGCCGCGCCCCACGGGCAGAACAGCTTCACCACGGGCTGCCAGTCGTGTTCGTCCAAACCCTTGCTGATGCGCTCACGGTTGGCATGGCCATTGGCCAGCAACCGGGCGCGTTGCTCGTCAGTCAGCAGCGCCGATGCGCTGCCAAGGTTCGTTGTCGTGTCGTTCATTCGCTTCAATCCTCCGTGCAGTCGTTGGTATCTGCACAGGGCACACACGCCCCGCGCATGAACCTCTGCCCAGCGGCGAGCGACGACAGGAGAACCAGTGAAGAAGCGTTAGCGAAGTCGGCCTGGCGGCGTCGCGCCGACATCCGACGGGCTCCAAGAGAGCCGCCCCCGCAGGGGGTGCAATCCGGCCAACACGGGACCCCGGACTTGATCCGGGGGAACGGAGCGGGCAGGCCGGACGGCGACCTTGGGCAAGCCCGGCGGGGTCGGCACAAGCTGGCCAGAGGGGTTCTCGCGCGCAGCGCGAAGAAGAGGAATCAACGCCGGCCTGGAGGGCCGTCCCTATACCGCCGTGACGGGCAGCGCAGCGCGGGCCCCGGCGCGGCGGCTACCGGGGCGTTGCGGGGCAGGGTGTGCGAAAACCGTCCAGCTCGGCATCGAGTGCTCCACACCGATCGCCTCTGACCAGGTGGTTCGCGGTGGAGCGATGAGTCCTGAATTATTTAACCGCCGCGTCGATTTCCGGCTGCATATCCTGCGTCTGTTCGGCCGTACGGGGCGGCAGTGGGGTGGTGCCGCGAGTGCCACTTCTCTCGATATCGGCGACCAGCAGCTTCATCTCGGCGATTTCCATCACCTGGGCTCTGATAATGCCGTCTGCTAGCTTACGCACCCGCGGGTCGCGGATGTCAGCCTTCCGGGCGTTGTTGATCGCAATTGAATGGTGCGGGATCATCGACTTCATAAAGTCCACGTCACCGATCAGCATCTGCTGCCGATTGATCGCCAACGCGACGACGCCGACCACGATCGCACCGATCAACACCGCAAGCTTTATCGCCTGGCCCTCATACATCTTCCACATGAAGGCGAGCATGATTACCGCCATCACGCAGCCCATCACGACCGACGAGACGAGCCGGGTAAGGCTGAAGGTCGCATGATCGGCGCTATAGACGAGCTGGTACATGAGCGGGAACATCACAAGCGTCGAAACGGCGATCATCGCCAAGAAGCGCCCCCAACCCATTTTCATCATCTGGTGGTCGGACATCGGCTCATTCATTTTATTCTCCTCAGATATCTGTTTTTCCAGTCATGTTCCTTTTGGAGACTGTCAGGCGAAGATCATCCACAAGCCCATGGCGAACATCATTACGTTCTCGGTCAACGAAACGAATCCGAGTGGTACATTCGAATTGCCGCCGACGCAGGCGCACTTGAGCTCGCGCTTTTGAATGTAGACCGCGTAGAACACCGAGACCGCGCCAATGCCACCAATCAGCAGTGCGACCGGCACGGACAACCAATTGAGCGCGTGCGCGGTCATCAGGACGCCGGCGAGGCCTTCGCCAAAAGGATAGAGATAGGCGTAAGGCACCCAGCGTTGCGCGAGCAGGTCGTAGCCGAGGAACATCGTCGCAAAGCTGTCGACGTCGCGCAGCTTCTGCAGCGCGAGCAGGCACATTGTGATTGAAATGAAGAGCTCTGCGCTCATCACGCTGAGCAGAGCGTTTCCCATCAGCCAGCTGACGGCGAGGGCCAGCGCCGCGCCCATAGCAAAGATCGCGATGACCGGCGTGTAGGTCGTCGCGTCGGGGTCATTGACCGTCTTGCCCAAGAAGCGGCGCAAGTCGTCATAGCCACCAACGCGCTCACCACCGATAAAAGTCTGCGGTGTCGTTTTGACGTCGTGCTGCTGCTTGAATGCGTCGGTTTCCTCGCGTGTTTTCAACCAGCGGTCATCGACCTCGTAGCCTTCGCTTTTCAGCAAATGCACGGTCTTGAGGCCCCAGGGGCAAATATGCTTGTCCATCACCATCCGGTAAACGGTCGCCCGCTTTTCGGTTGAGGCCGGGTCGGCGATGGGCTTGTTGCTCATATCGTTCATCGTTTCATCTTTCCGAACAAATTGACCAACTCGGCGAACTTCTCGCGCTGAGCTTTGGGATCGCCTGAGGCGATCGCTTCGTTGACGCAGCAGGCGGTGTGATCGGCCAGCACCTTGTCCTCGACTTTGGCGAGCGCCGCCTTCACCGCCTGAATCTGGTGCAGGATGTCGATGCAATAGCGGTCCTGCTCAAGCATCTGCGCGACTCCGCGCACCTGCCCCTCGATCCGGCGCAGGCGATTGATAACGGCTGTCCTGTCCTTTTCCGTCGGCATATTCTATAAATACCCTATAGGGGTATTCGTTCCCTCGAAAGTGGGAATGCACGTAATAGATCGTCTCGACTACCGTTGACTGAGGTTGGTCTGCACAACCGGTTCTAGAGAGACCAATTCTGTATGCCGGCGCTCACCGGAGGGAGGCGAGAATGGGGTTTATCGAGGGCGTGGATCGCGGGCAGCAAGCGCTGCTCCCACCCTGCATTGAGGACTATGTCGCGCCCGAAGCACTGGTGCGAGTGGTCGATGCCTTCGTCGCTGGTCTCGACTTGGCCGACCTTGGGTTCGACCGCGCGGTTAGCGCTATCACGGGCAGGCCTGGCTATCACCCCGCCGATATGCTCCGCCTCTATATTTGGGGTTACCTCAATCAAGTGCGCTCTTCCCGCCTGCTTGAGCGCGCCTGTCATCGTGATCTTGAAGCGCTTTGGTTAATGCGGCGGCTCACCCCGGACTATCGAACAATCGCGGCATTCCGGCATGACAATCCCGAAGCGATCGTCGCCGCGAGTGCCGCGTTTGTGCATTTCTGCCGGGATCACGGGCTGATCGGCGGTCAAACGGTCGCTCTCGACGGCACGAAGATGCGCGCCGTGGCCAGTCCCAAAAATATCGCGGGAGCCGAGCGGTTGGCGCGGGACCTCGCGCATACCGAACGCGAAATCAGCTATTATCTGGATCGACTGGACACGATCGACGATCAGGTCGAACAGGGGTTTGGTGACAAGCCCGCTCACCGTGAGGCGTTCAGGAGTGCGGTCGCAGCGTTACAGCGACGTCGAGAGCGTTTGGCCAAGCGTCAGATCGAATTGGAAAAGCGGGAAGAGAAGGTGCTCGTTTTCGGTGAACCGGACGCCAAGCCGATGGACTATGGACGGGCTCCGAAGGTGCCTTCGTACAATCTTCAGAGCGTCGTCGATGTCGAGAGCGGCCTGATCGTCCATCACGACGTCTTCAATGACGCGAATGACAGTCATCTTCTCTACCCGATGTCGACGGGTGCTCGGCGAGTACTCGATACCGACGAGCTCCATGTCTTGACCGATGGGGGTTATTCTAACGCTGAGGAAGTAGCCCGGTGCGAGCGTGACGCCGTCACGGTGTCAGCACCGATTAAGCGCGGCGCGATGAACAGTGAACACTTCCGGCCCACTCAGTTTGTCTATGACGAAGTCACCGACACCATCTGCTGCCCCGCAGGCGAAACACTGCGGCCGTCGGGAAAGCATACTCGCAATAGGGCCATCCGATATCGGACGTCCGCATGCAAAAAGTGCACTATAAAATCGCAATGCACCCCGGGCGCCCAGCGCACGATCCATCGCCTGTTCGATCAGGCGGCGCTCGATCGGATGGAAGCCCGCATATATGCCGATCCAGATCTGATGAAAATCAGGCGCTGCACTGTCGAACACCCGTTTGGCACAATTAAACGAATGTCCGGCGGCGGGCGGTTCCTGACACGGGGTTTAAGGGCGGTAAAAGCGGAAGCGGCTCTGTCGATCTTGGCGTTCAACGTCCTCCATGCTGTGAATGCTTTCGGATACTGGAAAATGGTCCGCGCCGCCTGAGCCGCTCGGCCATTTGCGCCGTGTCTTCGGCGGGCCGTCGCGAGTTTCTGCACAGCCTGGGGGTATCCCCGCTCGAAGGGGTGACGGAAAACGCCGCAGGCGGTTGCAGGCAGGGGAAGACCTTCCCCCTCTCCAATCAGCGTGCAGAACGCCCCATCTCATCCACTAGGCGCTGGAACTCTTCCTGCCGTGCTGGTGTTGCGTTCCGCCACTCCTCGAAACGACCCAGGCCGAAGGCGCCATCGAATCCCATCCGATTGGCCACCTCCTCCCGCTCGGCGCGGGTAAGGGTGTGCTCGCAGGCCTCACCGGTACAGACCTGGCGGTCGGAAAACGTCGCGCCAGTGACTGCCTGCGTACTGCTCACCTTGCCCGTGCCGATCTCGCCGTTCTGGCGGCTGACCAGAACCTCTTTAACGAGCTTGTCCCACAGGGCAGCCACCTCCGGGTCGGCGGTGCGGTAGTCGAATACACGCTGGTCTCCGGTGATGAAGTCGTACCCCATGGCATCGAGTATCTGCCGCCGTTCCACCTCGGTGAGGATGAACTGTTCGCCCGTGCTCAACGACGACACCCACTGACGGCAGCTTGCGCTGCCCGTACAAGTGATCCGCGCCGTTTGGGCGGTGCAGGGTTCCCCGCGAACGGCCTTGATGTCGCACAGGAGTTGGGCAGCTTCTTCCTGCGTCAGCGCCGCCTCCGTCTCGACATTCGACAGTGCCAGCGCCACGGCCCGCCCCTCCCGGAACGCCGCATCAAGGTCCGTCTGCAACCGGACGACCCGGCCCGTCTGTTGGGTCGCCAATACGGACAGATGCTGGATTGTCTGCCCCTGGGTATCGTCAATCGCGAAAGTGCCGGTGGGCATAATCTGGCCGGCGCGTTGCGTCGAAGGCTGCGATTGAGCCAGCGCAGCGGCGGGTGCGAGGGCGGGAAAGAAAGCCGTCACTGAAAGTACAAGGTGCCAGGTCCACATGGTCAGCGCCTCCCCGTCGTAGGGGGACAGGAAACGGTGGGACATGGCGGATTGTTGGTGCAGGCCACATAGGCACGGTAGTAGCCGTCCCGCTCCTGGACGCACTGTTTGACCGTTGCATTGAGCTTGTCGTTGAGCGCACGCGCCGCACTAACCTCGCCACGGATGGCCTGAAGGGTCGCCCTGAGCTGATCGAGGTCGGCCGCATTCACCGTCAGGCGCCGGGCGTTGCCGGCGCAAACGTCCTCGGCCTGATCGACCCGGGGCGTCAATTGGTCGATCGCCTCCACGAGGCGCGAGGTCAAGGAATCCAGCAGGTCGAGCTTGTGGTCCTGTTGCGCATTGGTCAGGACCGGGTCCTGGCCGCGCGTCGTCAGTGTCTGCGCGTTAGCGGAAACGCCCAGAAAAACAGTAAGCAATGCAGAGGCAGCCGCGTTCACTCATGTACCCTCTCTATTTTTCCAATCACGTCTTTCCGGTGGACAAGCCCGAGCTGGGAGCTGTCGAGCGAGCCGTCGGGGCGCTCCCCCATCAGCAGGTAGGTGCCTTCGGGAATGACGCCGGCATATTCCGTCTGGTAAAGCCGCAGCAGGGCGGAGCGGTCGGCCGTGAGGCGATACGGCGCGCCTGCGCTGTTCCGCAACGGCTCGTCGTTGACGATGATGCCGCCATCGGCCCCGACCGACCACCTGTCGCCAGGTTCCGCGGCTACGACTTTCGCAAGCGGGATGGATTGCGCACCGCTGACGAACAGTAGGATGTTCCCCTTCGTGGTCCTGAATGCACAGTCCTCACCGATGAGTGCATCCACAGTGGCACCATTATGGATGCGCGGCTCCAGCGACGTACCGAGAACCCGCATCGCACGCGCTTCACAGCCCGCCCATGCCGCATGCTCTGTACTGGACGCTACCAAGACCAAGGCCAATGGTACCGCTAGGAGGGGACTTGCCATTCCCCGCGTCCTAGAAATTGCAGCACAGTAGGGGAGCAGCACTCGTACACGCATAGTCTGATGAGAATATCGTGACGTTCATAAGACCAGTGCTTGTGCCCCTTACATCACAGCGCTTCCCTTTGGCTTCTCCACTCATGCAGTAGTCGCCACACCAACCCAGCCCTAGTCCTTGAGCGTTGGAAGTACGAGCAGCGAAGTGGCCCATGTGGCCGACCGACGCTAGTCGAAACCCAGTGCCCAGTTCAGCCGCGCACTTCAGATCGGCGCCTGCCAGTCCTCCGAGATCCGAGCCCGCATACATGCTATTGGTAATCGCGCACTGGGGAAACGACGCTGAACCGCCGCCACCACCTGCCGCCACGACAGCGCTATCCACGTAGGCCTTTGTCGCAAGGTGATTGGTTGCTGTCGGCAGGGCACCGCTTACGGCACCGGTAAAGTGCGCAGCCGCCCCGGTAATGTCTCCAGACGCTGCCAGGCTGTTCACACTTAGAGTGCCAGCGTTCAGCGTTGGCGCCGCGCTGTCGCAGGCAATCTTCGCGCCGGTTCCGTAACAAAGGCGCCCGCCCGAGACACTTTGTATCGTGGGGTCGCTTTCCGAGGTGATGTAGGCCGATCCATCGCCCTTCTGGTCGGCAGCACACTTCCAGCTTCCGCCACCTTCAACCGACCAGATCAGCTTGGCGTTCGTTTCATGACAGAAGGGCGGCGTGTGGGTCGCCCGTGAATGGACGCCCACCGTCGGGTCCGCCTCGTTGGCGCAAACCCACGATCCGCCATCCCAATGCAACACTTTGCCGGAAGCGGCACAGGCACTGAGCGCCTCCTTGGCGTGTGGCTCTATGTCCTCCATCTCTGACTGAAGGTCTGAAATATCGTCTTCGGTGGTTCCAACGCGAAGATCGAGGGCTTCGATGCTCCCACGGTTCTCGGTCGTTTCTTCCTTTCGCAGTTTGTTCTCTTCAAGGAGCAACTGGATGATAGCCATCCCCTTTGCACTCTCTCCGCCGCCGCGGCCGGGTGTGACGAAGAACTTCGACTGAGCGGAAGCATCAGGAATGAAGCCAGGGCATGCACCGGCCGATGCAAGAAGGAAACCGAAAGCCGTCAATCTTTTTGAAAATGCCTGGGCAGCGCACCCGCGCTGAAATGCTTTGCTCAAAACCAAAATCACCAGTCGCAACCTCTTTTGTTGTTCTTACTTTTGATTATGCGGTCGGCCACAAATTTCGCGCTGCATCAAACTGACGTTTGGCCGGCCAAGGGCGAATGCCTGTCGTAGCTGACCTCCCGCGAATGATGTTCGCCCGAGCCGAGCAGCGAAGCCGGCCTCTTCCCCTCTGTGACCGAATGGGCAATTCCGTCACAGAAATCAAGCGTCAAAAATCCCTGCTAATCCCAGAGTTTCCGCGCCATTCGGCGCTCCTCCGCCCCGACGACATCGCCATAGATCGCCGTGGTGGCGAGCTTGGCGTGACCGAGCCATTTCTGGAGCAGCGTAATGGGGATGCCACGTTCCAGCGCAGCGACGCCGAAGCCGTGGCGCAAACCCTTCGCCGTTGCATGCGGCCCGTGAACACCGGCAACCGCCATCACTTCTTTCACGCGCCGATGCCCAGTCATTCTGTGCCACGGCCACAACCGCACTGACGCGCCGCCGTCTGGTGCATCCTGAAGCCTGCGCAGGCCGTGTACTCGTTCCAGTTCGCTCAAGAGCGTTGGGGACACCGGAACCGCACGATGCACGCCCAAGCGACGCTTCTTCAGGCTTCGGAAGACGATGGTGCCTGTCCGAGTGTCGATGTGGTCGGCCGTCAGGGCGAGTGCCTCAGATAGGCGGCAACCCGTGTCCTTGAGAACGAGGCACAGGGTGTAGACCTCAGGCGCCTGACCCATCGCGGCCTTGATGAACGCGCGCCGTTCGGCGGCGGTCAGATATTTGCGGTGGCCCGTCGGGTCGAACAGGCTCCAATCCATAGTGCCTCGCGCGTGAATGAAGGCCGTCCCTCCGTGGCTGTTTCAGCTTCCGAATCGTAACGCAGGGCCGCCCGAGCGAGCGACAGTATTGCCCATTCTGTCACTCGGTTTGCCGGAGGGCCTGTGGCACAGGGGCAACGCAAATTAGTGACGACACCATCCTGTGCAGGTCGATCGGCGCCGTTCTTCTACCCCTGCTCAGGAGGTTTCAAATGTTGATTGTCCCTCACTCTCGGCGCCGCGCTCTCGCGGCGCTTAACGGCATGCTGGTGGCGCTCGCGCTTACGGCTTGCCAGACCACGGCGGCAGACAATGCCAATCGGCTGACGGCGGATCAGGTCCGCAGCACCTTTATCGACCGCGAGTGGAGCCAAGGCGAAGGCACCTTCATGTTCGCGAAGGACGGCTCCTACCGCTACGCCGACAACCGGATGAGCGCGAACGGCACGTACCAGA
Organism: Oceanibaculum pacificum; assembly: GCF_001618175.1. Classification (GTDB taxonomy): domain Bacteria; phylum Pseudomonadota; class Alphaproteobacteria; order Oceanibaculales; family Oceanibaculaceae; genus Oceanibaculum; species Oceanibaculum pacificum. The sequence continues at coordinate 45,283 of NZ_LPXN01000024.1, forward strand.
TCGGCGACGATGGCGTGCTCTGCACGTCCAACGCCGGTTCGGGACTGCGGACTTGCTACACCTTCTACCGCGACGGCGACGGCTACCGGTACTGGCACGACCGCTCCGGCCGGTACTGGCCGGCCTATCTTCGCTGAGGAGAATCCCATGACCATCATCAACACTGTGCGGCGCCATGCGCCGCAGCTTTTCGTCGCCGCGACCGCCCTGCTTCTGGTCGGCGGCGGCTCGCCCGCCCTCGCCCAGGACGCCTACAAGGCTGCCGTTCCGGCGCTCGAACAGGCGGGCGGAGCCAAAACCTGCGTGAGCTGCTTCCTGGAGCGCTATGCGCCCGCCGAACAGCCCAAGGCGTTCGCCGTGTCCAAGGACGGCGCCTATGGCGCGCGTTGGCATCGACAGTTGTCGATGGAGCAGGTGAAGAAGGAAGCGCTGGAGAGCTGCCAGAAGAAGCCGGAGTACAACGCGGCGAACCCCTGCGTGATCTTCTTCGAGAACGACAAGCTGGTGTGGAAGCCATGAACATCCGCGCCAGCATTCTTGCCATCGCCGCAGTGACAGCGCTTGCTGCCTGCGGCGACAGCGGCAAGGTGGAGCTGACCGTGACGGAGCGTCGCGACGTGTATCCGGGCGGTCAGCTATCCTGCGAAATCAAGGGCACGCTCAAGAACAACGAAGGCGCGGAGTTGCGCCGGATCGAGTTCGACCTGACAGCGGGCGAACGGCGCAGCATCCATGGCGGGGATTCCAACATCCCCGCCAATGGCCAAAGCCGCTTCAGCGTGCTGTTCGTCGGTACGGCGTGCGGCAATCTGCCGAGCCGCTTGGGCATCGAGACCAAGCGCTGCTACTTCCGAGGCGACCGTGATTGTTCAACCATGGTCGCGCTCCGCCAGTGAACCATAGAGCCAGAAGAGGTAGAGGCGGCCGTCAGGCCGCCTCCTCCGCTTCGGCGGATTGCAGGCCACCGAGAAAGTCGGTGGCCTTGGCTGCCTGAGAGGCGGCGGTGAAGATGGCCTTCTTGTCGGCCTTGAGCACCTTCAGCCAGTTGTCGATGTAGGCGGCGTGGTCCGGACGCGGGGTGAGCGTCACGCCCAGGTCGGCGCACAGGAACGCCGCGCCCAGCTCGGCCACGAGTTCTTCCATCGCATAGGCGTCGTCGCCGAAGCGCTTGCCGAACTGGCGATCGCAGCGGCGGTCGTGACCCGTCCAGTGGGTCAGCTCGTGCAGCAGCGTGGCGTAGTAGCTCTCGGTCGCCGAACTGGTCCCGGTGCCGAGGAAGCGTTCGCGCTCAGGCATCTGGATGATGTCGTCGGACGGACGATAGAAGGCGCGGCTGCCGCCGTGGCGGACGATGGCGCCGGTGCCGCCGACGAAGCGCTCGGCCGCGTCGATGACCTGCACGGGGTCCTTGGGCTCGGGGAGCGCGGGGGCCTCGTAGCCGTCCACCTGGTCGGCGTTGAAGACCCAGCTCGCGCGGGCCATGAGGCGCGTGGCGTGCTCGGTCGCGCCGGTCTCGGCGTTCTGCTCTTCCACGTCCAGCTCCTTGTAGAAGACCACAAGGCTGGATTTCTCGCCCTTGCGGACCTGGCAGCCCTTGTTCTGCCATTGGCGGTAGGTGCCCCATGTGCCGGTCGTGAAGCCTCGGGCCTGGCCGGCGGCCCAGAGGCTGACGACGTTGATGCCGCGATAGGCTTTGGCGGTGTCGATATTGACGGGGCGATTCAGACCCTCGCCGCTGCGGTGCCAGGGCATCTGCCAGCCGCCCGCACCCGCCTCGATGGCGGCGATGATGTTGTTCGTGACCTGGGTGTAAACGTCGAAGCGTTGTGCGGTCATCGTTCCTCTCCTTGTCTTGCCGGCGACCGCGCCCATCGCGGCCGTCCGATGGCGACCGGAGAGGCAGGGGCAAGACGGGCGGCGCACCCGACAGGGCTGGAGGAACGGAAGACGGCGGGAGGGCTGTTTGTTGTAGCGCAGCGCCCAAGAAACTGACCGGACGCCGTTGCGCCACCTGGCGCCCCTGCCAGGTCAGCCAACCCATGAGGACGGTTCGTGGGCTGCGGGCGGTGACAAGGAGAGGAAGCGCGCCAACGGGAAGCACGTTGCCCAGAAACAGAACGACCCCGCCAAAGAGGAAGCAGGGCCGCGCTAATGGAGACTTCGATGACTTCCTGTCAGCGGCGTCAGAGACTTATGGCCGCCCGCGATAGTCGGCAGTTGACGATGAGCGGCCCTAAACGGGGCTCAGCCGAGGCCGCGCCTGAGCGTAGGAAGATCGGGAAAATCGGGGTACAACCGAATGTCAGCAAGGAGGACACCGGTTAGCGGCAGGGGGTGAGATGGTCTGGGGCAATTGGTTCGGGAACGGCAGAAAGTCAGACCCAGAGCTGCTGCAGGAGATGTTCGCCAGCCTGGACCGCATGTGGCGGGATGCCGTGCGGGTGGTCGAGGGATCGAGCAACATCGATTCCGTTGACAGGATCACCTTCCGAAAGGCGGTTTACAGCGGCGACCAGGAAGAGGCCCGGCGGGTACTGCGGCGGGTCGTTTTCCCGCAGCTATCCGAGGAGGAACGCGAGCGTCTTCGGTATGCCGGCCAGTCGGAGAGTTGGGCCAAAGCCGAAGACCTGGTGGGTTCGGGTATCGTCATCCCGAAGAACGCCCCCTTCCCGATGGACGCTCTGGAGTTGGCCTACCTGCCGACATTCGACGGCAATGGCGAGCGGGCGAGAGAACCTCTGTGGTTCCAGGGTGAGGGCCACCTGCTGACCGTGGCGCCGACGGGCTCGGGGAAAGGGCAGCGCTTCATCCTGCGCACGCTGCTGGAGTTCGAGGGACCGGCCATCGTCCTCGATCCGAAGGGTGAGAATTACAAGGCGACGGCGTGGCGCCGAAACCTGTTCGGGCAAGTCTTCAAATGGGCACCGGGTGAGCCGGATTCCGATTGCTACAACCCGCTCGACCGCGTGAAGGGTTGGGACGATGCCCGGCTGCTTGCCGAACTGCTGGTCATACCGCAGAGCAAGGAGCCGTTCTGGGACGATGCCGCTCGCGACCTGCTCACGGGCCTCATCTTCTACGTCCAGCGCCGCAGGCCGCCTGGACGGCGCAACATGCGCGAGGTGTGCCGATTGCTCGCCATGAGCAAGGCCGATCTCAATGACATGATTGAAGACCTACAGGCGGCCGAGGATGAGCGGCTGCGCGAGTTGGGCAACATCATCGAGACCCAGTCAGAGGCGCTGCGCGCTTCGATCGCCACGTCCCTGCGCACGCAACTCGCCATCTGGCGGTCCGATGATGTGATGGCGGTGACCTCCACCTCCACGCCGGGCTGGTCGGTCGAGGACATCCTCGTGCGCGACAACATCAGCGTCACCTTCGCGGCCAAGGAAGGCCGCGCGCCCGGTTGGCATCAACGGCAGGACGGCGGCGTCACGCGCGGCAGCGCAGCGACAATCTACCTGGTGGTCTCGCCGGAGCGGATGTCGGCGATGCGCTCGGTGATGCGCGTCCTGCTCGGCCAGCACCTCGGCGAGGCGATCCGCGTCCGCAAGATGCTGGATGAGGGCAATGCCGAGGATAAGAATCTGCCAGAGAGGTATCTCGACTGGCCGATGATGTTCTATCTCGATGAGCTGCCACAGCTCGGCTACATGCGCATCATCGAGGATGCGGTGGCGATCACGCGGAGCTATCGCATCCGCCTATGGCTGTTCACGCAAGACATGGCCCAGCTCGAAGAGGTCTATCCGAAGTGGAGAAGCCTCATCGCGAACTGCCGCTGCCAGATCTATTTCCGCCCGAACGACAAGAATACGGCGGACCATATCGCCGACCGCCTCGGCAAGCGGAAGGACATCTGGGGCGGCGAGGACTGGGTGGCCTCGCCCCAGCAGCTCATGGGGCAGGAGTTCCGGGATGAGTGCGTGATTGTCCAGGACGGCCATCTAATCCGCGCCACGATGTACGATCCCTTCTACGCGAATGATGAGCTGCGCGCGTGGGTCAAGACCAAGAAAGCCGAGTTCGGCGACGAGGTCATCCGCGCGCCGCGGCCCGAAGCAGCGCCGCCGGCACCAGAACCAGAACCAGAACCGGAAGAACCGCCGACCGCCGACGCCGACCTGGCGGGCGACGCGGAATACCAGGCGGAGTTGGCAGCCCTTCAAGCGCGCATGCGCGCGCGCAAAACTGCGGCTCCACCGGCTTCCCCCACAAGCATCGGCCGTGATGAGATTACCAGAACGCCTGAGCGGCCCGTGGAATCATCCGAGCCGCCGCGCCGCCCTCCGGCTCCTCCAAACTTCGACGAATGAACAGAAGCGGCTCCCAGCGCGCCACACGCCCCTTCAAAACCGAACCGCCACAAGAAAGGACAGTGCCGATGAGATGGATAAATGAAAACCTGACGACGATCATCGTCCTCGGCGTGGTGGTGGTCGGGCTGTACTTCTGGCTGATGCGCAAAAGGTACGCCGATTCCTTCAACGCTGAGAGAAACCGGATCGAGGCTGAAAAGCGCGCACGCCGGGAAGCGGGCGGGCAAACCCGCAAGGGCTCCTGAACCGACGGTGCAGTCCTGCCGTCGATTGAGCGGAAGTGAGGAACGGAGTTCACCACTCCGCCCCTTTCGGGAGCCCCTTGCCGATGGCGCAGCTTCGCCTCGGTGTCCGGCAAAGCGCGTTCCATGCAATTCGTATTGCGCCGCGATTGCGGCGCTCTATCCACAGGCCGATGCGTTTTAGGTGTTTTAGAATCTGTTTTAAGTAGTTTTAGGCCGGGCTAACCGCCCAAATCCCGAAGCAATCCGGGCGGTTCCGCGAAACACCCGGTGGGCAATGTACGGAAAATGGTGGGCAATGTACGGAAAATGGTGGGCAATGTACGGAAAATGGTGGGCAATGTACGGAAAATGGTGGGCAATGTACGGAAAATGGTGGGCAATGTACGGAAAATGGTGGGCAATGTACGGAAAATGGTGGGTAATGTACGGGTTCCGGTGTGTAATGTACGGCATCATCCACAGGATCGGGCGGCAACGGGCCGTATCCGTACATTACACACCGACCGCTCAAGAGCCTGAGGTCTCGTCGTCTGATTTGACAGGGATTCGTCAGGCAACCCGCGCGAGGAGCGCGCGAGCCGTCATGCAGAGGATGGGGCCGTCCTTGCCAACTTCCTCGGCAAGATGAAAGTCCGGCAGGTCGTTGGCAACGACGATCTGGCGCATCATCCGGCAGAACTCCTTGAAGCTGGCGGCGCTGCCGCTGCGTTCGTAGATGGTCTTGAACAGATAGCGCGCCCGGTCGGTGCCGGCGCTTTTCCGCGCGAGGCGATAGACGAAGCGCGCCAGTCCTTTATCGATGAGGAAATAGTCGGGGTTCACTGTGAGGATTTGCGGGTTGTCGTGGGTCACGACGGCTTCGTAAATCCACTCGGGGATGACGATCTCGATCGTGGAAACGCAGCCCGTATCGGTTCGGCTGATCACCTTATAGGTCTCGATCAGGCCGAAGCCAGCGGTTGCCCTGAGCTTTGCGTTCCGATTGGTGCGCGTGATCTTGACGGTGGTGTTCTTGAGCCGGTCGAGCGATTTCTCGACGGCCTCGTATTGCTGGCCGCCATCACTGAGCCGACAGAACTTCAGCACCTCCTTGACGTGCGGGCGGAACGTGCGCGTGGGAGGCTTCCCTTTCCCGTCGCGATGACGCCTTACGGCTTCAGCCAGGTGCGAGATGCACATCAGCACCAGGTCGTAATCCCAGACCGAGGCCATACCGTAACCGCCTGCCGTCACTTCGACCTGGGCGCCGTGAAGCTGGTATCGCAGCACATCGCCCTTGCGCTGATGGCGCTTGGACAACCTGAAGACGGCGACGTCCATCAGATCGACCCCGTCCTTGACCGGGATGTCGTACAGCGAGGGAACGAAGAAGTCCGGCTGGTTGTCGTTCGCCGGCGCGGGGCGCATTGAAGAACGCGGTGCTGCCTGTTCGAGGGTCTCGCCCAGACGATTGAGCGCCTGTTTGAGGGAACAGGACTCAATGATCATCGCTGGCGGACGCGCGACCGTCATTCGATAGCAGCACCTCTTTGGTTGATGTCTGTCTAGTAATTTACCATGGGCGGATTCTTACACGGCGGAAATTTTTCCGCTGCGCTGATCTCGGGCGCATTCCGGCACTTCGCTGACTGCGCCGATTGGGTTCACTGGGAACCCGAAGACACGGCCTCGCCGTCAAAAAGACGCCGGTAGCTGGCCTCAAGTGCAAGCAGCTCCTCCGGCCGCAAGGCGGCGAATTCGTTGTCCCGCGCCCGCTTCGACAGAGAGCCGTCATTCTGTTGCAGGAAGCGGAACAGAAGGTCGAGGAGGCGATCCGGCATGTCCACGATGGCGGTGGCCTCCGCCCTGAACAGATCGTGCCGCCGAAGGAAGTCCGCTTCGCGCGGGAGATCCTCGTCGATGGTCCGGGCCACGCATTCAAACAGGAACTCGGCGTGCGGCGTGGCGTCGAAGTAACGGTAGAAGTCGAGCGTGTCGTTGAGGACGTGGACGTTGCTCTTCGCGGTCGGCTCCCACGCGACCAGCGGCAGCATGCGGGCCGAGTAGCTTTCCAGAACCGCCTTGTAATCCGCGATCCGGTCGAACATCACGGCCGAGACCGGGAACACGACGCCCGGCGGGTTGAAGCCGCGCTCGGCCAGGACATGATGGATGAGATAGCGGTGCAACCGTCCATTGCCGTCCTCGAAGGGATGGACATAGACGAAGCCGAAAGCGAGGACGGCGGCAGCGATGACGGGGTCGAGCGATCCGGCCGTTCCACCTGCAAAGGCAATGAGGCCGTTCATCAGCACGGCGAGGTCGTCATGCCTGGCGCTGATGTGATCGGGAAGCGGCGCCATCGTGTCGCGGTCATGCTCCCCGACAAAGCCGCCTTCCGTCCGCAATCCCATCCTGACGAATCGGGCGTCCTCGATGACGATGCGCTGAAGACGCAGCAGCTCGTCGAGGTCGAGCGGCTTCTGACCGGCTTCGCCGATGGCGCGGCCCCAACGCTGGATGCGGTCTTGCGGTGCGCGTTCGCCCTCGATGGCGTAACTCGACTTGGAATCCTTAAGCAGCAGGAAGGCTGCTGCGCGCGCGAGCACGTCTTTCGGAACGGCCGCGACCGCTTGCAGCGCCTGCTCCTTGAGACCGCGCGCCACGAAGGCCTGGAGGCGCTCTGTCTTGAAGACCAGGGGACAGAAGTCCGGCGTGCCGGGCAGGTTGTCGCGGACGCGGTGACGCTGGGAGAGCACGCCTTCGGTGGCGAACTGCTGTTCGGGATCGACAACCGGCACATAGCTGCCCCTGTCGGCATCCGCGAGGTCGAGACGTTTGCCCAGCAGCCATTCGTAGAGAAACCAAAGGCGGCGGGCATACGCACTGGTCGGCTTGGCGCGGACGAATTGGGCGATGGCCTCCGGCCCGGTTGCCAGAAAGAGACGGCGCAGGACGGCAAGGTCGAGCCCCTCATATTTGAGGGCGAAGACGAGGTGGCCTTCCAAAGTCGGTTCTGGCGCGTGGCGCGGTGTGAAGAGCCGCCAGGCTTCGGCCTCGAAGACACGATGCTTCTCGCCGATGGCTGCGAGCCGGGCCGGCAAGGGTACAGCCAGAGCGTAGGCGCCGATCAGCGCCGCATAGCCGGCGGGTGTCGCCCGCTCGGGCAGGCGTCGGTCGTGAAAAACGCTGACCGGCCCTGAGAATTGGTGCTGTGGCTCGGCATTCATGAAAATTGCTGACGGCCCCTGAGGCTTGTTGATGAATGTTGCCTTCCGTGAATTTCGATGATGAGCCATGAAAATTGATTTTTCAACGCCTTTCCGCATGAAATATAAAATCTCAGCAGACCCTGACGCGCAGCCCTTTGGGGGTGAGCCGCTGCTGCCGATGATCGGCGACGACTATCGAGCTGTTGAGATTCGTTGCCGCTGGCGGCAGGAGCTTGGGTCTGAGTGTGCCAAGAATGTGCCAAAAACGAGAAAAGCCCCGATCCGGAGATCGGGGCTTTTTCGTAAGACGCTGATTAATCAGCGTTTATTTGGTTGCGGGGACAGGATTTGAACCTGTGACCTTCAGGTTATGAGCCTG
>NZ_LPXN01000025.1 GCF_001618175.1 Oceanibaculum pacificum
GGCCGCTTTGGAACAGCGGATCAAGGAGATTTGCCAGACCCGCGTGCGCTTCGGGTATCGGCGCGTGCATGTCCTGTTGCGACGCGAGGGCTGGCAGATCAATCAGAAGAAGACCTATCGAATCTACAAGGAGTTAGGCATGCAGCTCCGCAACAAGACGCCGAAGCGGCGGGTGAAGGCCAAGCTTCGCGACGACCGCGCCGAGGCTGTCGGCCCCAACGATGTCTGGGCGATGGACTTCGTGCATGATCAACTGACGACTGGCCGGAAGATCAGGGTTCTGACGGTCGTCGACACGTACTCCCGTTATGTACCGGTGCTCGATCCACGGTTCAGCTATCGGGGCGAGGATGTGGTGCAAACGCTGGAGAGGGTGTGCCGACAGATCGGCTATCCGAAGACGATCCGCGTCGATCAAGGATCGGAGTTCATCTCTCGCTACATGGATCTGTGGGCTTATCAACGGGGTGTCACGCTGGACTTCTCGCGGCCGGGGAAACCCACCGACAATGCGTTCATCGAAGCCTTCAACGGTCGGCTGCGGGCGGAATGTCTGAATGCCCATTGGTTCTTGAGCCTTGCCGACGCGGCCGAAAAATTGGAGGCTTGGCGCAGAGACTACAATGAGCAAAGGCCACACGGCGCGATCGGGAACAACGTCCCGGCGGCGCTCATGAAATCGGCACACGCAGCCAGCCCGTAATGCCGATCAAGGTCCGAAAACTCCACCCCTCACCGAGGGTGCATCCGGTAGCAGTTCAACGGTGACGAGACTCGACTTCTGAACGGACACAATCAGGGGAACAGGTCACCAGCCTTCCGCGCGGATGCCTGCTTTTGCGTCATCGCCATCACTTCGATCCGCTTGTGCAGGCAGGGTGATCCCCCTCCGCCCGTCCGCCCTTGCACCTTGCACCTTGCACCCCCCGGTCTCGCCGACGGGCATGGTTGCAGCGCAGCGCTGAGCTCCAACCCAAGCCCATGAAAGGAAAGACCATGACGACGAAGACACAGACCCCGACCGTTCCCGAACATGGCGAAACGGTTTTCATCCCGCTCAACAAACTCAAGAAGCACCCGCAGAACGCCCGGAAGACCCCGCACAGCAAGGCGTCCATCGAAGCGAAGGCGGCGAGCATCGCAGCCAAAGGCATTCTGCAAAATCTGGTGGGCCGGGTGGGATTCGAACACATACGCTAAAGTAGTTGGCTAGCGCTCGGCCACGACATAAGCATCGTCGGCTTTCGGGAGATCGCAAGAGGGAGTTGAACGACCGAAATTAAGCGCAAAGCTGCCGTTCGTTATTTCAAGTGTGGTAGTCGCCACTTGTTCTGGGCACCATACTGTGCGCACTATCCGAGTGTCCGCTCTTCCCGAGGCGGACATCAATAGCGCCCAGTCGCGGCTGGCCCAAAGCTGCCTTACATAGTGGCAATGTTTCGATGCCTCCTTGACTCTCGTTTGCCTAGATGCAGAGTCTAAATAGAACATTTCATGAACAAATAATCGATACGCTGCCGATGCCTACTTCCGCCATCAACCTGTCCGCGCTGCGCCGACGCCTCCAGGTCCTGGAGACAGGCGGCGGCGCGGCAACACGGTCGTCAGTGCCACTCGGCGATCCCATGCTGGACTTCTTTCTGCCCTGGCGCGGACTGGCGCGCGGCGGTGTGCATCAGCTGGAAGGCGTGCCAGGGGATGCCTCGGTGCAGGCCTTCGCCACCGGCCTGACCTCCCGTTGTGCCGGAGCAGACGGTCGAGCGCTCTGGCTCCGCCTGCGTCGTGACCGGCAGGAGACGGGAGAGCCCTACGGCCCGGGCCTGGCGCGCTACGGCCTGCCGCCCGACCGGCTGATGCTGGTGGAGGCCCGCGCGCCCTCTGATCTGCTCTGGGCCGTGGAGGAAGGGCTTCGCGGCGGCGCCCTCTCCGTAGCACTGGCCGAGGGCGTGTCGCCCGACGTCACAGCCTCACGCCGGCTGCAACTGGCGGCGGAGGCGTCGGGCGTCACGGCGCTGCTGGTCTCGTCCGGCCCGGTGCGGGCACGCTCGGTGGCGCTGACGCGCTGGCGGGTGACGGCGGCGCCCTCGGCGCGGGGCGTGCACCGCCCGCGCTGGCAGGTCGAGCTGCTGCATTGCCGGGGTGGCAAACCCGGTTCCTGGATCATGGAGTGGGATGATGCGGCGCTGGGTTTCGCTGTGGTTCCCGCATTGGCAAGCCGAGCATTGGCGCAGGCCGTCTGACCCTGGTGCGCCGCTGCGCGACCGGCCGCTGGCGGTGATCGCGCCGGCTCAGGGCGGGCTGCGGGTGACGGCGGTCGATGCGCTGGCGGCTGGGGAAGGCATCGTACCGGGCCTCCCCATCGCCGATGCACGCGCCTTGCTGCCGTATCTGGCTGTGCGCGAGGCCGATCCATGCGCCGATGCCGAGGCGCTGGCCCGGCTCGCCCAGTGGTGCGGCCGCTATAGCCCCCTGGTGGCGCTGGATGGTGCCGACGGGCTGCTGCTTGATGTCACCGGCTGCGCCCATCTGTTCGGCGGGGAGGATATTCTGCTGGCCGACCTGACCCGCCGCCTCACTGGCTTCGGCCTAACCCTGCGTACAGCCCTCGCCGACACCCCGGCGGCAGGCTGGGCCTGGGCGCATGCCGGGCCGGGTGGCGTGCTGCCGGAGGGTGTGGCACGGCAGGCGCTGGCCCCGCTGCCGGTTGCGGCGCTGCGCCTTCCTGACGGCATGGCGGCGGCGCTGGCGCGGCTGGGGCTGCGCCGTATCGGCGATCTGCTGGACCTGCCGCGCGCACCGCTCACCGCCCGCTTCGGCGATGCGGTGGCACGCCGGCTCGATCTGGTGCTGGGCCGGGCGGCGGAGCCGATCGCACCGCTGCATCCGCCGGCGCCGTTCCGCCGGCAGCTGGCTTTCGCGGAACCGATCGGCACCCGCGGCGACATCGACCGGGCGCTGGAGCATCTGCTGGACGGGCTGCTGGTCGATCTGGACCAGGCCGGGCAGGGTTTGCGACGCTGTGATCTCTCGGTCTTCACCGTCGATGGCGGGGTGCAGCGGATCGGCATCGGCACCGCCCGGCCGAGCCGGGAGCGCCGGCATGTGCTGCGCCTGTTCGCCGAGCGGCTAGAGGAGATCGATCTCGGCTTCGGCATCGAGGCCATGATTCTGGAAGCCCCGGTGGCCGAGATTCTGCCGGCGCAACAGGCGAGGCTGGAGGGTAGGTCTGCAACCGGAGAGGCTGACCTGGCCCGGCTGGTCGACCGGTTGCAGCAGCGCCTGGGCCGCCAGGCGGTGGTCCGGCTGGAGCCGGTCGACAGCCATATCCCGGAACGGGCCGTCACGCTGGTGCCGGCCCTGGCCCCGCCCAGCCATCGCCCCTGGATGGCGGAACAGCCGCGCCCGCTGCGCCTGCTGCCCAGCCCGGAGTTGATAGAGGTCACCGCCATGGTACCGGATGATCCGCCGCTCACCTTCCGCTGGAGAACGGTACTGCACCGGGTGGCACAGACCGAGGGGCCGGAACGGCTGTCCCCGGAATGGTGGCGCGACCGGCCCGGCACGCGGCTGCGCGATTATTACTGGGTGGAGGACCAGGAGGGACGGCGCTACTGGCTGTACCGCGAGGGTGCTTATGGCGAGCCCCGCGCCCCGCGCTGGTACATGCACGGGCTGTTCTGATGTATGCCGAGCTGCAGGTGACCAGCAATTACAGCTTCCTGCGTGGCGGCTCGCACGCAGCCGAGCTGGTCGAGCGCGCCAAAGCGCTGGGCCTCGCCGCCATCGGCATCGCCGACCGCAACAGCCTGGCCGGCGTGGTGCGGATGCATGCGGCGGCAAAGCCGGCCGGCATCCGGCTGGTGGTGGGCGCGCAGCTGGACTTCCGGGACGCGCCCAGCCTGCTCTGCTTCCCGCAGGACCGGGCTGCCTATGGCAGGCTCTCCAGCCTGCTGACGCTGGGCAAGCGCCGCGCACCCAAAGGGACGTGTTATCTCGACCTGGCCGATCTGGAGGCCCATGTCGAGGGTCAGCAGCTGGTGGCGATATGTGACGATCGGCCGGATGATGCCTTTGCCGCCCATCTGCGCGAGCTGAAGCGCCGCGCTGGCAACCGCCTGTCGCTTGCCGCCTGCCATCTCTATCGCGGCGATGACAAAGCGCGGCTGAAGGCGCTGGGTGATCTCGCCGATTCGGTCGGCGTGCCCCTGCTGGCGACCAATGACGTGCTCTACCATGCCCCCAGCCGGCGACCTCTCCAGGACGTCCTAACCTGCATCCGCCAGGGCTGCACCATCGACACGGCCGGCGCCCGGCTGCTGGCCAATGGCGAGCGCCATCTGAAGGACCCCGCCGAGATGGCCCGGCTGTTCCGTGACCGGCCCGAAGCGCTCCGCCGCAGCCTGGAGATCGTGGAAGCCTGCCGCTTCAGCCTGGACGATCTGCGCTACGAGTATCCGGCCGAGCCGGTGCCGCCGGGCGAGACCGCACAGATTGCGCTGGAGCGCCTGACCTGGGAGGGGGCGGACAAGCGCTTTCCCGGCGGCGTGCCGGAGAAGGTACAGGCCACGCTGCGCCACGAGCTGGCGCTGATCGCCCAGCTTTCCTATGCGCCGTATTTCCTGACCGTTGCCGACATCGTCCGCTTTGCCCGGTCGCGCGGCATTCTCTGCCAGGGCCGCGGCTCGGCCGCCAACTCCGCCGTCTGCTACTGCCTGGGCATCACCGCCGTCGACCCCGACACGCATGAGCTGCTGTTCGAGCGCTTCGTCTCGGCCGAGCGCAACGAGCCGCCGGACATCGATGTGGATTTCGAGCATGAGCGGCGCGAGGAGGTGATCCAGTATATCTATGCCAAGTATGGCCGTGAGCGCGCCGGCCTCGCCGCCACCGTCATCAGCTACCGGCCGAAGAGCGCCCTGCGCGATGTCGGCAAGGCGATGGGCCTGTCGCAGGATGCCGTCGGCGTGCTGTCGCGCACTGTCTGGGGCTGGGGCGCGGAAGGCATTGAGGCGGACCGTATCCGCGAGGCGGGGCTGAACCCTGCCGACCGGCGGCTGCGCCTGGCGTTGCGGCTGGCCCGCGAGATTATCGGCTTCCCGCGCCATCTGTCCCAGCATGTCGGCGGCTTCGTCATCACCAGGGGCCCGCTGCACGAGATGGTGCCGATCGAGAATGCGGCGATGCAGGACCGCACCCTCATCGAATGGGACAAGGATGATCTCGACGCGCTGGGCCTGCTGAAGATCGACGTGCTGGCGCTCGGCATGCTGACCTGCCTGCGCAAGGGCTTCGACCTGCTGCGGCAGCACAAGGGCAGCGATCTCGATCTGGCGACCATCCCCTCTGAAGACCCCGCCGTCTACGACATGCTCTGCCGGGCCGATTCCGTTGGCTTGTTCCAGGTCGAGAGCCGGGCACAGATGTCGATGCTGCCACGCCTGAAGCCGCGCCACTTCTACGACCTGGTCATCGAAGTCTCCATTGTCCGTCCCGGACCGATCCAGGGCGACATGGTGCATCCCTATCTGCGCCGGCGGAACGGCGAAGAGCCGGTCGCCTACCCGTCGCCCGAGCTGGAGCGGGTACTGAAGCGCACGCTGGGCGTACCGCTGTTCCAGGAACAGGCGATGCAGATCGCCATCGTCGCCGCCGGATTCACGCCCTCGGAGGCCGACCAGCTGCGCCGCGCCATGGCAACCTTCCGCAAGGTCGGCACGATTCAGTATTTCGAGGAGAAGATGATTGAGGGCATGGTGGCCCGCAGCTATGACCGGGGTTTTGCCGAGCGCTGCTTCGGCCAGATCCGCGGCTTCGGCGAATACGGCTTCCCCGAGAGCCATGCCGCCAGCTTCGCCCTGCTGGTCTATGCCTCCTCCTGGCTGAAGTGCCATCACCCGGCGATCTTTGCCGCCGCCATCCTGAACAGCCAGCCCATGGGCTTCTATGCGCCCGCCCAGCTGGTGCGCGACGCCGCCGAGCATGGCGTCGAGGTGCGGCCGGTCGATGCCAATCACAGCCAGTGGGATTGCACGCTGGAGCCGGGTGATGCCGGCCTGGCGCTGCGTCTCGGATTCCGGCTGATGAAAGGGGCCAGGGAGGAGGAGATCGAGCGGCTGGTTGCCGCACGCACCGCGCCCTATGGCAGCATTGCCGAACTGCAGCGCCGCACCGGTCTCAGCCCTGCCAGCCTGGAGCGGCTGGCCCGGTCCGATGCCTTTGCCGGGATGGGCCAGGACCGCCGTGCCGCCCTCTGGCAGGTGCGGGGGCTGGATATCTCGCCGCTGCCGCTGTTTGCGGCGGCGGATACGGTGAAGCCGGAGCCCGCCGTGACGCTGCCCGCCATGGCACTGGGCGAGCAGGTGGTGGAGGATTACGCTGTCACCGGCCTCTCGGTGAAGCGCCATCCGCTGGCCCTGCTGCGCGACCGCCTCACGGCCGACCGCATGCGCGCCTGCGCCGAGCTCGCCACCCTGCCCAGCGGGGCCAGGGTGTGCGTTGCCGGGCTGGTGCTGGTCCGCCAGCGCCCCGGCACGGCATCCGGCGTCATCTTCGCCACGCTGGAGGATGAGACCGGGATCGCCAACATCATCATCTGGCCGAAAGTGTTCGAAGCCCACCGCAAGGCGCTGCTCGGCAGCCGTCTGCTCGGGGTCGAGGGGCTGCTGCAGCGCGAGGAGAGCGTGACGCATGTGATCGCCCACAGGCTCATCGATCTGAACCATCATCTGGCGGCGCTCGGAGATGTGGCTGAGGCGGGTGGTGCCGGCGGGGCTTTTACCGGGGCGATCGCTCGGGCCGATGAGGTGCGCCGGCCGGGGGTTGATCACAGGCAGAAGCAGGTGACGACGGCGGAGGCAGTCATGCCGAAGGGGCGGAATTTCAGGTGAGTTCTAATGTTGTCGAGCACAGGGCAAGGGCAATGTCGCCGAGATGCTGGGTAACCCCTTCTGGCGCGCGTAAAAGCTACGTCCAGAGCCCGCTGATCGAAGCCTTTTGCATGGGTGAATTGTCAGACCGGTTTCTACGCGGCCGGCCGCAGGCAAATTTGAGCCGCGCCGAAACCGCAATCGGTGAATGGTTTAGTCAGACGAGTGATTCCTAAGGAACAAACTTCTGTCTGCCGTCATTGGCAATTGAACAGCAAACGGAGATCCACCTATGACACTCACCGCTCTTGGTATCAATTGCACGCTCAAATCTGGCCGAACCGACGAGATATCTTCCACAGACACGATGTTGATGCTGATCATGAAAGCTCTCGCCAATCACGGAGTGACTGGTGACATCGTCCGCGCGGTAGATTTCAACATCAAACCGGGCGTCACTTCAGATGAAGGGCCGGATGACGAATGGCCTGGATTGCGCGAGCGCGTACTCAAGGCCGATATTCTTATCCTTGGAACGCCGATCTGGCTGGGCCAGCCCTCCAGCGTTTGCAAGCGTGTGCTAGAGCGATTGAATGCCTTTCTGTCCGAGACCGATGATAAAGGGCGCATGATTTCCTACGATCGGGTGGCTGGCGTTGCCATTGTCGGAAACGAAGATGGCGCACATCATGTCTCGGCGGAACTGTATCAGGCGTTGAACGATGTGGGCTTTACCCTGCCAGCCAATGCCGTGGCTTATTGGGTCGGCGAGGCGATGGGGTCTACTGATTTTAAGGAGTTAAAGAAGACGCCAGAGAAGGTGGCGGAGACCGCTACTACGCTCGCGCGCAACGCGGCGCACCTGGCGAACCTATTGCAGGCCAAGCAATATCCAGGCGACTGATCAGCAACGAATTGCTGGGGAAATGACTGGGCATAGTCCCCGGAACATTAAACCTTTAGATTGTACGGCATAATGATGATTCTCGGCTTGGTCGGGCCATCGTGATGACCACCGCAGCCGCCTGACCCTTGCCGACGAGAATCGAGGCGTGATACGGCGGCACTGGGAATGAGGTTAGCACCCCTCACCCCCGGCCGAGCCATTCGCGCATGATGTCGAGCGGGTCGGCGCCGATGGCGTCGCAGTAGCGCACGAGGTCGATGACGTCGAGTCGGCGCTGGCAGCGTTCGAGCTTGGAGATGCCGGCCTGGTTCTTCTTCAGGCCATAGGTCAGGTCGTTCTGGGTGAGGCCGGCGGCGCGGCGCCTGGCGATCAGCAGCTCGATCAGTCGCCGATAATCCCGATCTGATATGTCGCGCGCGCCCACCTGTCTCTCCCGCCGGGTGGCATTAGGAATTGACACTCCTAAGGGGCTGTGGAGAATTATTCCGTATTGGACTATACGGAGGCACGCATGTCCCTTACCCCGACTGGTCATCCCACCCGCGATCAGATCGCCGCGACCCTCGCGCCGATGATCCGCGACACGCCCCTCGCCCCGGCCGCCCAGGCCGCAGGACACGACCGGGCCTTCGCCATCCGCTCGCTGACCAAGGCGCTGCTGGATTGCTGGAACGGCGCCCGCGGCCGGCAGGAGAAGGTGCCGTTTGCTTTGACGCCGAGACTCTATCTGCAGCTGATCGAGCAGAGCGGGTTGCGCTGTGCGATAACCGACATGCCGTTCTCGGCTGTCCGGCTGTCCGGCGCGCGCAAGCGGCTCTTCGCCCCCAGCCTGGACCGGATCGACCCGAAGCGCGGTTATGTTGCCGGCAATGTCCGCTTCACCTCTGTCTGGGCGAATCTGGCACGCAATGACGCCGAGGATGATGGCATCATGGCGATCATGGGCCTGTCGATCGCGCGCCGGGCCGGGGCCAGGCTGACAGCGGTGCAGACGGCGCAGATCGACGATATCATCGTCTGCAATGCGCCCTGGTCGGTTGACCCGGCCTGCGGGAGCGGCGGCCTGTTCCAGCTGCACCAGTTGCCGGAGCCCGCGCCGAAGACGCAGGTGCTGCTCTTTGCCCCGCCGAGGGCCAGGAAGCGGGCTGCCTGAAGGAGGAGCCATGGACGAGACCGCGCTGCCGCCACCCTCGCCAGCTCACCGGCATCATTGTCGATGCGGGACCTTCCGGATGATGTTCCCCCGGCCCCAGCTGAGCTTCCCTGAACATTTGCAGCAGGAAGCCCGGGAGACGGCCAGTCATTGGCTGACCCATGGCAATGGCCGCCATGATCCGGTCTTCCGCTATGCCGAGAGCGGTCTGCAGGCTCGGCGCTTCCTGCGTACCGGCCAGTATCTCGCCGTGGTGGCGCCCTTCGAT
>NZ_LPXN01000026.1 GCF_001618175.1 Oceanibaculum pacificum
TCCCTGGTCGAGGAGCTGCGGATACGCGGCGTAGGCTTGCAGGTGCTGACCGGCCAGGGCGCTTCTATCGACACGACGCGGCCGGAAGGCCGCATGATCTTCGGCATCATGGCCTCGATGGCGGAGTACGAGCGGGAGCTGATCCGCGAGCGGACCCGCGCCGGCATGCTGGCGGCGAAGCGGCGCGGGGTCAGGATCGGCCGGCCGCAGAAGCTCACCCTCGACCAGATACGCAAGGCGGCGGCGCTGGCGCGCTCGGGCGAGAAGATAGCCGTCATCGCCAGGACGATGAATGTCAGCGCCTCGACGGTGACCCGCTCCATCGAGCGGGTTTTCCCCGTTATCCCTGAACCGGCTTCCCTTCCGGTCTGAGCGGGTTCCTCTTCATTCTTTCCTCGTCACCCTGACCCGCTCATCCGCATCGTACCGATCCTCCCCTTCCTCCCGATAGACCTCCTGCTTCTCCAGCGGTTCGCCGCGCAGATCGGCGAGCAGCGTCTCATAGAGGCTGCGGCTGGAGAGCGGGCTGCGGTCGCGGAAATCCACGTCGCCGTCGGCGCGCTTGCGGCTTTCCTCGCGGCCGCGCAACACGGCCATGGTGTGCAGGTAGCGGAGCTGGAACAGGGTGCGCGGATGCATCCGGCGCTCGCCCTTGACGCCGATGCGGTCATAGACGAAGCGGATCAGGTCGATGTGATGCCGCATGGCGTCCAGATACTCCGCGCCGAAGTCGCCCTCGCTGTCGAGCGCGTCCAGCGGGCAGGAGCGGCAGCCGCGCTCCTCGCGCAGCCCTTGCGCGTAATTGGATTGGCAGGCGCGGTCGTAATAGCAGTTGGCCAGGGTGCTAACGAATCCGCGCAGGCCGGCCTCGATGGCGCGGTCGTCCCACAAGGCCAGGGTGCCGTCCGGACGGGTCCAGGGATAATAGCGCGGGCGCAGCAGTCTCGGTCGCAGCGAGAGCAGGATCGTCCGGCAGGTGCGCGCGCTCATGCCGGTCTGCTCGGCGATATACTCCAGCGGATGGACCAGGACGAAGCCCTTCAACAGCTCCTGGATCGCCGAATCCTCCGCCCTGGCGAAGGGAGCCAGCCTGCCCGTCATTCCGTCCCCCTATCGTTTGTCTCGCCTATCTTTCCCGATCCCGCCCCCGGATAAAATCCTTTCGGCATTCCTTTGGCGGAATTCCGCGCCTTCGGCGCTTCCCGCCGCAGAACGCGCATAGCGGGCGCGCGCGGCGGGTTCCCAGCGATTGACGCCGAGGGCATCCTTTTAAAAGTCGATCCTTCCTTCGATGCGCTTTTTTTGACGCGGGACTCCGTTCCCGCCGCGCCTGAAGGAGGCTTCCATGCAGATCGACCCCAAGGCCCATCTCTGGCTCACCCGTATCGTCATCGCGCTTGCCGTGGCCGCCATGCTGTGGAGCTGCTCCATGCTGGTGGCGGGCTTCACCGTGTCGGGCCAGCTCGACAGCGCGGCCAATCCGCTGGGCCGCGCGGCCGCCTATCTGGCGGCGCTCGCCGTCACCGGGGCGACGGCGGTGTTCTATTACGTGCTCGGCCATGCGCTGCGGGTCCGGCGCTGGATGCTGCAACTCTGCTTTTCTATCGTGCTGCTGCTGACCCTGTTCGCCTCGCTGACGCAAGGCTTCATGGTGGTGGACGCCGCGCTGGGGGAGTCTTTCGTAAAGGAGACCGAGGCGAAGATCGCCGCCGCCTGGCGGCAGGCGGTGCGGATCGACACTGAGCTGACCGGCTTCTATGGCAGCCAGATCGAGCATTACCGTCTCCGCATGCGCGAGGAGAACCCGACCGGCCAGGGGCCGCGCTACCGGGCGGCCGAGGATGCCTTCAACAGCCTTCGCGCGACCTATGGCGGGACGCTCGGCCGGGCCTTGCCGCCGCCGGAGCGCGGCGTGTCCCTGACGGCGGACCTCGCCGCCGTCGGCGACGCCGTGCCGGCGCTGCGCGCCAAGGCGGAGGTGATGAGCCGCTTCACCGCGCAGCTCGGCGTGCAGGCCCCGAACGTCGAGCGCCTGATCCAGGCGCTGGAAGCCTCCCTGGCGGAGATTGACAGCGTTGGCTGGCTCGACCGGCGCACGCTGGTCTATCGCCAGGTGGTCGCCAAGACGAGCGAGATGATCACCAGTGTCGGCCTGGCCGATCTCGGCTTCACGCTGAACATGCTGCTGGCCTTCATCCCGGACCTGATCCAGGTGCTGTGCACCTGCCTGCTGGTCTTCCTCGGCCGCAGGCCGGCGGAGTCCCTGCCGTCGCCTTCCCCCGCGCCCGAAGCCGACTGGACCCCGGCCGATACGGCCTGGGGCGAGCAGGTCGGCCCAGTGGCGCATTGATCGCGCATTGATGTGAAGGAGAATGGCGATGCTCGACCTCCTCGACGACATCCCGCGCGGTGCGCCCAAGCGTGGCGGGCGGGAGACGCGGCTCGAAGACCATATCGGTCCGCGCGCGCAGTTCCGCGATCCCGACGGCATTGTGGCGTCGGCCGGCCTGCGGCGCGGCTCGAACAAGATCCATCTCGGCGTGGTCGGCGGTCGGATCGAGAGCCGCACCCTGCCCGACGGGCGGGTCGAGCGTCATGTGATGGATGGCCACGGCATCGGCTCGGGCGATGACCGGCATATCGTCACCATCGCCGGCAGCCGCTCCGGCAAGGGGCGCTGCGTCATCGTGCCGACGCTGCTCGACTATGAGGGCAGCGTGCTCGCCACCGACCCCAAGGGCGAGCTGTTCTCCATTACGGCGGAGCGCCGCGCGCTGGGCCTGGGCCAGCGCGTGGTCGGCCTCGATCCCTTCCGCGTCGCCGGCGCGCATGTGGATCGCTGGCGCGGCGGGTTCAACCCGATGAGCATTCTCGATCCTGAGTGCCCGACGCTGATCGAGGATGCCGGTCTGATCGCCGATGCGCTGGTCATCGCCAGCGGCAAGGATGTGCATTGGGACGACAGCGCCCGGCACTGGATCGAGGCGCTGATCCTGCATGTCGCAACCGACCCCGCCTATGAAGAGATGCGGAGCCTAGTCACGGTCTACAGGCTGCTCATGCGCGGCGCGGATGAGGGCGACCGCTCCGGCTATGCCGCCCTGGAGCGGCAGATGCTGGCCAATGAGGAAGCCGACGGCGCGGTGCAGGAAGGGGCCGCCGCCTTCTTCGACAAGCCGGAAGACGAGCGCGGCTCGGTGCTCTCGACCGCAAGGCGGCATCTGCGCTTTCTCGCCTATCGCTCAATCCAGGAGGCGGTCAGCACCCATTCCATTGATCTGGAATCCCTCAAGCGCGAACCGACGACGCTTTATCTCTGTCTGCCGGCGATGCGGCTCGGCACGTGCAGCCGCTGGTTCCGGCTGTTCGTGAACCTCGCCCTGGCGGCGATGGAGCGGGAGCGCAGCCGGCCAACTATCCCCGTGCTGCTGTGCCTGGACGAGTTCCCGGTCATGGGTCATCTCAAGACGGTGGAGGACGCCGCCGGGCAGATCGCCGGCTTCGGCGTGCGGCTCTGGCCGGTGCTTCAGGATTTAACCCAGCTGAAGGCGCTCTATGCCGAGCGCTGGGAGACCTTCCTCGGCAATGCCGGCACGCTGCAATTCTTCGGCAATAACGACGCCTTCACCCTGGAGTGGATATCCAAGCGCCTGGGCAAGACCTCGCTGGCCCTTATCCGCCGGGGCGAAGTCTCGCCGGACGGGCGCGAGCGCCAGGGGCTGACCGGCGAGAGCTGGTCGGTCGAGGTGCAGGAGCTGATGACGCTGGAAGAGGTCGCCCGCTACTTCGGCCGCGACGACCGGCTGGCCCGCCAGCTCGTCATCCGCGCGGGCGACGATCCGCTGATCCTCCAGCGCGTCAATTACGACACCCATTCATTCTTCGAGGGGAAGTTCCATGCCGGTAACTGACGCGGAGCCTGATGTCCGCCGCCTGGAGCGGCGCTATCTCTCGCCGTCCTGGCTCTATGTGCTGGACGATCTCTACCCGCTGGCGCTGTGGGCGGTGCGGATACTCTTTTACGGAGCCTGGCTCTGGTGCTTCTACCGGCTGGACCGTCTGCCGGAGACGCTGTTCCTCCTGGCCCTGGGCGTCGGGCTGGCGAACATCGTCGCCCACACGCTGGCGGGGCCGCTGCTGCGGCGCTGGGGCCTGTCGGCCCTGCGGCCGCATGGCGACCGGCTGCTGGCGGAGTTCCGTCCCGGCCTGTTCCGCATCCACATCGGCGATGCGTGGCGGGCCTTCGACGCCACGGCACCGCATGGCTTCCTCATGCGCGAGCACCCCTTGCGGATCGACGAGGCCCGTGCGGAGGAGCGCGCCCGCACCCTGGGCTATGGCCAGCAATCGGATCACTTCCGGCGTGGCTACGAGATCGTGCTCGATATGGGACCGCACCGCATTCCGCTGGCCGATGTGGCCTTCGAGGAGGAGGCCCGGACCCTGGTGCGGCTGCTCCAGGAGCACGATGCCCATGCGCGCGGCACCGAGGGCACGCGTCAACTCGGCGCGGCGGGGGCGGCCCCGCTCGGCAGCCGGCCCAGCCTGGATTGAACGCCTGGATCAGGAGGAAGCACCGATGAGCCTGCTCTACATAAAATCCACACCCCAGCAGACCGCGCAGATGCTGTTCGCCGCCTTCTTTCTGGCGGTGGGCTGGCGCATCGCCAGCGGCGGCGACACGCTCGGCCACTGCGCCTTCGCGCTGATCTTCGGCATCGCCGCCGCAATCCGGCTCAATGAGGCGCACACCAGATGGCGGGCGATCCGCACGCCGCGCCCCTTCTCGCCGGTGCCGCCGCTCTGGGCGGTGGTGATCCTCGGCGTGCTGCTCTTCGCCTGGGCCGCCGGCACCCCGCATCTGCGCCTGCCCGGCTGCGTCTATGTCGGCTGGAACGGGGCGGTCCCAGCGGCGGAAAGCGCCCCGCCCGGCGGGTGCAGCCTGATCCGCTTCCTGCCGCTGCCGGAGTGAAGAGAATTCGGATGTATGCGAGGGCGCACAGGGGCGCTTACGCTCCAGTAATAGGAAAATATTCACAGCTTTTTCTTGCGTCGCAGCAAGGATTATCGTACAAATGTTCTCTATATGTTCTGTTGCGACAAGAGAAAGGCGGCAGGGTAACGACGAACGACAGAAACGAAGGAGACCGGCATGAGCGACATCGAGAATGACAACATAGGTGGGGAACTCCTGCCGCCTCCCGTTATCACCGTCGATTATGATCTTTATGCGCATTACCTCGAAGAGTCCGACCTCAGCGAGGATCAGAAACGGGAATTTCTGCAAGCGCTGTGGAACCTCGTCGTCTCATTCGTCTCGCTGGGTTTTGGCGTTCATCCTGCGCAGCAGGTCGAAATTGCCTGTGGGAAACTCTTTAAATCATCGAGCAAGCCCTTACGCGCAGAGTCGGATAGGCGACAATGCGAAGATCAACATAGAATAAAAATATTGGCGAATGGCGCTGACCCGGAAGCGGGGAAGCGCAAGGAAGGAAGCGATTCATGCAAGTAATTGGAAAGAATGATCGGCTGGAAAGCCGGGCAATAATATACTGTCGAGTGTCGAGTAAAAAACAATCGAACGAGGCTTCCGGCCTGGACAGCCAGGAGTTTCGGTGCCGCCAATACGCGGAGAGTCAAGGGTACAGCGTCGAAGCCGTATTCCCCGACGATGTGTCGGGCGGTGGCGACTTTATGAAGCGCGCCGGTATGGTGTCGCTCCTGCGCTATCTCGATAAGCAGGCCGGCAAGAGGTACGTCGTTATTTTTGACGACCTTAAACGCTTCGCCAGAGATACGGAATTCCACATCCGGCTGCGCCGTGAGCTTCAACTGCGCAACGCGTCCGTCGAGTGCCTGAATTTCCGGTTCGAGGACACGCCCGAGGGCAAGTTCGTCGAAACGGTGTTCGCGGCTCAAGGTCAGCTCGAACGCGAGCAGAATGCCCGCCAGGTCCGGCAGAAAATGAAGGCCCGCGTCGAACAGGGGTTTTGGGTGTTCCGCGCGCCCGTGGGCTATACCTACGTCAAATCATCGCGCGGCGGGAAGGAACTCATTCGGGACGAGCCGCTTGCGACAATCGTGCAAGATGCGCTTGAGGGCTATGCGACGGGGCGGTTTTCTTCACAAACCGAGGTGAAGAGATATCTGGAATCCCAGCCATTGTTCCCCAAAGACCTGCCAAACGGAGAAATCCGCCATCAAACCGTGCTGCGGCTGATGCAAAAGGTGGTGTACGCCGGATATGTCAGCGTGCCGAAATGGGGTGTGTCCTTGCGCAAGGGCCAGCATGAGCCGCTGATCAGCCTTGAGGTATTCCAGCGGATCGAACAGCGCCTGAACGAAGGCGTCTATGCTCCCATGCGCAAGGATATCAAAGAGGACTTTCCGCTGCGCGGCGCGGTCGCCTGTGGCGATTGTGGCACCCCTCTCACCGCCGGATGGTGCACGGGCAAATACAAGAAGTACCCGTATTATTTCTGCCGCAAGCGTGGATGTGGCGCGTATGCAAAGGTAATTGCGCGCGGCAAGATCGAGGGCGAGTTTCTGAACCTCCTGTCTCGGCTTCAGCCCGCGCCCATGCTGGCAGAGATCGTCACCGCCATGTTCCGCGACTCCTGGAACCAGCAGCTCGACCAGACGGCCGCGAGGTCGGCGGCGCTCAAGCAGGCGTCGCTGGATGCCGAGCGGAAGATCGAGGAAATGATCGAGCGCATCGTGGAAACGTCCAACCCGCGTGTCATCGCCGCTTACGAAAGGCGGATTGACGAGCTGGACCGGGAAAAGCTGCTGTTACAGGAGAGGGCCGGGGTATCGGCTCAACCGCGCGGCACCTTCGACGAACTATTTAAACTCGCCATCGGCTTTCTATCAAACCCCTGTGACATCTGGAATTCCGACCGTCTGGACTTGCAAAGAACGGTGCTCAAATTGGTCTTTTCCGAGCATCTGTCATATGATCGGAACAAAGGATTTAAAACACCAAAAACCACCTTGCCGTTCAAGATGTTAGAGGCTGTTTCAGGGGTGGAAAATGGAATGGTGCTGCGAGAGAGGATTGAACTCTCGACCTCTCCCTTACCAAGGGAGTGCTCTACCACTGAGCTACCGCAGCATATCGGGGCGTCGAGGGCGAATGCCCGGCCTGTCGCGGCAGGCCGCCCGAAGCGCGGCGGAACATGCCACAGAGGG
Organism: Oceanibaculum pacificum; assembly: GCF_001618175.1. GTDB lineage: Bacteria > Pseudomonadota > Alphaproteobacteria > Oceanibaculales > Oceanibaculaceae > Oceanibaculum > Oceanibaculum pacificum. The sequence continues at coordinate 7,192 of NZ_LPXN01000026.1, forward strand.
CAGGGGCATGCAAGCAATGATGACGGAAAATTTTACGCCTCGCTACAAGGCGGGGAACGCCGCCGCCCGTGGCTCAGAACCAGCGCAGATCGAGCGGAAAGGCCTCATCCATATGGCGGTCGATCTGGCGGCAGAACAGCTTTAACATCGGGATCGCGACAAGCGCCGTGATTGCGGCGCTGAGAGCAATTGTGCTGAGAACGGCCATGGATGATCTCCCCTGAAACTGCGCGCACTATAGGGAGAAGCTGTGACGCCGGCGTGACTGCCGCGTGACGGCATGATGACCGTTTCACGGTCGTATCGAGGCATTGTAACAGGAGCGATCCGGCGGATGGATGACAAGGCTGAGAGGCTGGCCCAGGCGCTGCGCCAGAACCTGCTGAAGCGCAAGCAGCAGGCCCGCGGCCGCAATACCCAGGAGCCGGCGAGCACAGCGACTGAAGAGGATGCGGGCAGCCGTAAAAAAGCCATCGATCCGGCCGATGACTCGGTTGCCGGTTGAGGGCGCGGGCGGCCTCGGCTAAACACGGTTTCACCCGGCGCATCGCCGATTTCCCGACAGACGCCGAAAACACGAGAGACCTTCATGGACAAGATCCGCATTCGCGGCGGTCGCCCGCTTCAGGGGCGCATCCAGATCAGCGGCGCGAAGAATGCCGGCCTGCCGCTGATGGCGGCATCCCTGCTGACCGACAAGACGCTTACCTTGTCCAACCTGCCCGACCTGGCCGACATCGCCACCATGGAGAAGCTGCTGGAGCAGCATGGCGCCACCGCCGAGGTGGAGGGCGAGAACGGCACCCGCACCATGCGCCTCACCGCCGGGCGGATCAGCAGCACAACCGCGCCTTATGACCTCGTGCGCAAGATGCGCGCCTCCGTACTGGTGCTGGGGCCGATCCTGGCGCGCTGCGGCGAGGCGCGGGTGTCGCTGCCCGGCGGCTGCGCCATCGGCAACCGGCCGGTCGATCTGCATGTGAAGGGCTTGACCGCGCTGGGGGCGGAGATATCGCTGGAGGAGGGCTATATCCACGCCAAGGCGCCCAAGGGGCTGAAGGGCGGGCATTTCGTCTTCCCGCAGGTGTCCGTCGGCGCCACCGAGAATCTGATGATGGCGGCCAGCCTGGCCGAGGGCGAGACCGTGCTGGTCAACGCCGCCCGCGAGCCGGAGGTGAACGATCTGGCCCATTGCCTGGTCGCCATGGGCGCGAAGATCGAGGGCATCGGCACGGATACGCTGCGCATCCAGGGCGTGGCCGCGCTGCATGGCGCGGAGCATCGCGTGGTCGCCGACCGCATCGAGGCCGGCACCTACGCCATCGCCGCCGCGATGACCGATGGCGACCTGACGCTGACCGGCGTGTGCCCGACCCTGCTGGAGGCGCTGCTGAAGCTGCTGGGCGAGGCCGGGGCGAAGATCGAGACCTTCGAGGATGGCCTGCGGGTCAGCCGCGCCAATGGCGTGATGATGGGCGTCGACGTGATGACCGAGCCCTATCCCGGCTTCCCGACCGATCTGCAGGCGCAGATCATGGCGCTGATGACCACCTCCAAGGGGGCGGCCATGATCACCGAGACGATCTTCGAGAATCGCTTCATGCATGTGCCGGAGCTGTGCCGCATGGGGGCGAACATCAATGTCCACCATTCCTCGGCGATGATTCGCGGGGTGGAGAAGCTGAAGGGCGCGCCGGTCATGGCGACCGATCTGCGCGCCTCCGTCTCCATGGTGCTGGCCGGGCTGGCGGCGGAGGGCGAAACGGTCATCAACCGGGTCTATCACCTGGATCGCGGCTATGAGCGCCTGGAGGCCAAGCTGGCCGCCTGCGGCGCGGATATCGAAAGGCTGCGCGGGGAGTAGGGGGCAGGACTGCCGCCGTCTCGAAGCATCGGGC
>NZ_LPXN01000027.1 GCF_001618175.1 Oceanibaculum pacificum
CAAGAGCCGCCGCGACCCGGCCGGCTTCACCCTGGCTGAATGGCAGCAGGCCAAGCGGACGGGCTTGGACGCTCGCACCGTCAAGGAACTGGTCCGGCAATGCTGGGTAGCCTCCGACAATGGGACTTCCTTCGCCCAGGCGCTGGAGGAGCGCGGCTTCCACCTGGCGCAGGGCGACCGTCGCGGTTTCGTGGCGGTGGACCAGCATGGCGAGGTCTACAGCGTCGCCCGCGCCGCTGGGATCAAAAGCAAGGACGTGGCCGCCCGGCTCGGCGATCCTGCCGAGTTGGAAATAGTCGAGCAGGTGAAAGAGAAGATCGCCGCCCGGATGACGGCCGCCCTGCGCCGGCATATCCGGGAGGCGGAAAAGACAGCGGCAAACCGGCATACGGCCATCGGCCTAGATAAGCGCGATATGGTACGCCGGCAGCGCCAGGAGCGGCAGGCTCTCCAGCGCCGGCAGGAAGTCCGCCGAGACCAGGAAACCAGAGACCGCGCCGCCCGACTCTCCCCTGGCCTGCGCGGACTATGGGACAGGCTGACCGGTCGCTACGGACGCATCAAGCGGGAGAACGAGCGCGACGCCTATCGCGCCTATCAGCGGGACCAGACGGAGAAGCAGGCCCTGATCCAGCGCCAGCTTGCCGAGCGGCAGGCGCTGCAACGAGAGATCAAGACAGCGAAGGAAGCGCACCGCCAGGAGCTGATCGCCCTGCGCCGTGACGTGGCAAGCTACACGCGGATGGGAGCCGAGCAGCGGCAGGCCGTGCGGGAGCGGAGCAAGGTAGCCGCGCAGCCGGAGCGGAAGCCGATGGCAAGGGAGACGCGGAAGCAGCGGCGGAGAGGCCTGAAGCGATAGAAACAAGGCTGCTCAGGTGCATTTGTTTGCGCTAGTTGGCACGGCTATTATGGGTTAGCAACCGCAAAGCATTGGCCGTAACCAGCACCGTGGCGCCAGTATCGGCGAGAATTGCCATCCAGAGGGTGGTGACACCGAGCAGGGTTGTGACCAGAAAGACAGCCTTCAGGCCGAGCGCAATCGATATGTTCTGCCAGATGTTACGCAGCGTGGCCCTCGACAGCGCGATCAATTCTGCGACGCCGGTGACCCGATCGTTCAGCAGCGCTGCATCGGCAGCCTCCAGCGCGACATCCGTTCCACCGCCCATCGCCACGCCGATGGAAGCCGCCGCGAGCGCCGGCGCGTCGTTAATGCCGTCGCCGACCATCGCAATGGCCCCGGCATGCCGCAATTTGCCGATCTCTTGCAACTTGGCGTCCGGCAGCAGCTCCGCATGCGCCTCCAGCCCAAGCTCGCCCGCAATAGTAGCCGCTGTGCGCGCATTGTCTCCGGTAAGCATGACGGACTTGATGCCGAGACCGCTTAGAAGCGCGATGGCCTCGCCGGCATCGGAACGCGCTTCGTCCCGCAAAGCGATCGCGCCCTCGACCGTCTTGCCAGAGAACAGCACCACGACTGTTTTGCCTTCCTTTTCCAACTCGCGAATCCTGCTTTCCAGGAGGGGAGCCATAGGACCTTGTTCAGCCGCATAGCGGGGCGATCCGACAGAGGCGAAGCCATCCTTCAGCCTTGTCGTGACGGCCTTGCCCGGAGTCGCAACCCCGCCGCCGAACGATCTGGGCAACTCGATCCCGCGCTCGGCCGCTGCCTCGACGATGGCGATGCCGAGCGGATGGCTGGTATTGCGCTCGACGGCGGCCGCTCTGGCCAGCACATCATTCTCCGTGCCAGCCACTGCGACGATGTCGGTCACCCGAGGGCGTCCCAAGGTCAATGTACCGGTCTTGTCGAAGGCGACGGTTCTTACCTTGCCCAACGTCTCAAGCGCAGCGCCACCCTTGATCAGCAATCCTTGCCGCGCACCGGCCGCCAAGCCCGAGGCGATGGCCGCCGGCGTGGAAATCACGAGAGCGCAAGGGCAAGCAATCAGCAGGGTCGCCAGCCCGCGATACAGCCATGTCACCCAATCGCCACCGAAAGCGAGGGGCGGCACGAGGATGACGAGCAGTGCGACGACCATCGCACAGGGCGTGTACCAACGGCTAAAACGGTCGATCATCCGCGCCGTGGGCGCTTTGGATTCCTGTGCCTGCTCAACGAGATGAATGATCCGGGCAATCGTATTATCGGCGGCAACACGTGTGATCGCCACGCGGAGTTCGCCATTCGCGTTGACGCTGCCGGCATAGACATTGGAACCCGGCTCCTTCAGAACTGGAACCGATTCGCCGGTAACCGGCGCTTCGTTTACCTCGGACGACCCGGATGCAACCGTTCCATCCGAGGGAATCCGATCTCCCGGCCTCACGACGACAATATCCCCTATCGCCAGCTTTCCGACCGACACCTCTTCCGTCCGGCCGTCGGCGCCGGCCTCGCGCCATGCGATCCGAGGGACGAGGTCGATAAGCTTTTCGATACCTGCCCGTGCCCGTCCGGCGGCAACCGTCTCCAGCATCTCTCCAATGGCAAACAACAAGATGACGACAGCCGCCTCCTCCGCCTCTCCAATCGCCACCGCACCGAGTGCGGCGACCGTCATCAAGGTTTCGATGGTGAATGGCGAACCGGACAAGGTTCCGGCAAGCGCCCGGCGCGCGAAAGGCACGATAGTGGCGAGCGCCGCTACCGAATATATCCATCGCTCCCAATGCGGGATCAGCGATGCGGTGACAAAGGCCAGAAAGAAGACGGCGGCGATGGAGAGAACCAGCCGTATCTTCTCAGCCTGCCACCAGGGGCTTTTTTCGCGTTTGTGAGGAATGACATTGTCCGAGGCTGGCGCATCTGTCGGCGTGTAGCCGAGTGCTGCCATCCGGTCTCTGACCGTGTGCTTCGGGGTCTGTTCTTCGTCAAGTTGCAAGGCCACAGTTCCTGCCGGGACGTTGACGTTAATGCCGGTCACTCCAGGAAGGCGCTGCAACGCTTTTTCTATCTTCAGGGCGCAGGACGGGCAGTCCATGCCATCGACGCGCAATTTGTAGGGCTTCATGGTTACCTTCATGCCACTTCGGGATTGGCCTGTATTAATCTACGATCTATAGTTACTATAGATTCAAGGATAAAATTAGTGCCCAGCGTCGGGTGGATGGCTAGCCGATCCGGGCAAGGATCGGGAAAGTCTCCAAAAGCCAAAGCGCGATATCCGTTAGCCGACCGGTCAGCAGCAGTACCCCCATCCCTATCATGCCCGTACCGCCGATAATCGTGACGACAGGGGTGAAGCGCCGCCAGCGCTTCATCCGGGATCGCAACGTGTCGTAAGAAAAGGCCGCAAGTAGAAATGGCATGCCGAGCCCGAGGCTATAAGCTGCGAGCAATAACGTGCCGTCCAAACCCGCTGAGCCTGTGAGCGTAAGAATGGCGCCCAGAATGGGTCCGATACAGGGTGTCCACCCAAAGGCGAAGGCCAGCCCCATACAATAGGCGAAAAGAGGGTTGCCGCCGGGCAACTGTCCCTGCCAACGCCAATCCCGTTGCAAAAAAGACGGCGTGACGGCCCCAAGGGTCAGCAGGCCAAAACAGACCATGAGCACGCCGCCGAGAATGCTAGCCTCCCGGCGATACTGGAGTAGGAAATCGCTTAGCAGGTTGCTCGCCGCCCCAAGCAGCACGAAAACCGTGGAAAAGCCGAGGACGAACCAGAGGCCGAGCCAGAGGCGGCGAGGGGTTGAGCCGGGGCTTCCGTTCTCATTCCCGGTCGCACAGATATAGGCGATGTATCCGGGAACGAGAGGCAATACACAAGGCGAAAGGAACGAAGCGAATCCCCCGAAGAGGGCGGAGGCCGCCCCTATCAGGTTCAACTCCATGAGCTTAACTCTCGAATAAAGAGCATTCTCGACACCGCGCTTATTGCACGAGATTGGCCGATATCTTGATGGCACTTACGGCGTAAAAAATGATCACCAGCAGAATCAAGGCGAAGAATATCGCCCAATTGCGCTGGGACTGGTTTCTCGATCTGTTGCTCATGGTTCATGCTCCGTCTGCTGGACCAACAGATTTTCGCGAATCGGTCAAGCGTTGGATGTCGCTGGGATGATTGGCGACGATAGCCGGTTGCGCCGGCATCGGCGCGGCAAGCGGATCGATTGGGTGCCCGTCGACCCGCACCTCGTAGTGAAGATTCGGCCCGGTTGCCGTACCGCTGACCCCGACAGCCCCGATGACCTGGTCGGCTCGCACCCGCGCCTGTTTCGACATGCCGTCGGCAAAGCTCGACAAATGGGCATAGCGGGTCGTCACGCCATTGCCGTGATCGATATCGACGACCCGGCCATAGCCCCCCAGCCGGCCAATGAAAGAGATCCGCCCGTCAGCCGTGCTGGAAACCGGGGTGCCGACTGGAGCCTCGTAATCCACCCCGGTATGCAGACGTACGCTTCCGTAAACTGGATGCTTCCGTCGTCCGAAGATCGAGGATAATCTCGCTCCTTCGACCGGTGCCCGAATTCGCTGGACGAGGGCACCGTCACGGTATAGCGCTGCGGTGCTGTCCTCATCCGATATGAGGAGTTCGAGTACGTTCCGTTCTGTCGCCAATCTCGCATAGGATAGTGACGGCTCGCCGAACGCGTCTCCTTCCTCGTAGACGCTCTCACGCCAGATGATCGCGATTTCGTTGCCACGGCGAAGATCGCGGCGGAAGTCATAGAGACTTGAAAAAAGTGCGGCCAATTCGACGGCAAACCGTTTCGGAGCGTCGATCGTGTCCAGCGTTTCAGATAGGCTGCTCTCTATTTTAGCTTTGGCGACGCGCTCGACGTTCCTCGGTTCGGATTCCATCCGCTCGGCTTGTGCGCTTTCGGTAAACGCAATTTCTATCTGTATGCCGAGATGCGTCGTCAGCGACATCCCCAGGAGGGCATTTCTGCCGTCCGCAGAAAGGCGCATCGCCAATATATCGCCCGGTCGCAGTTCCGTCGGGTCGAATTCGGCCATGAAGGCGAGAATTGCTTCTCGTTGAACGGCCTTGCCGATGCCGCTGCGACCCAACATCGCTTCCAGTGTATCGCCCGGCGCTGCGACAATCGATCTTTCCTCCGCTTCGGCGACGGGCGGTCGGCCGTGGGTTTCGGCCTGGGACGAGAACGAAAGGCCCATTCCCCACATGGCCAACAACGCGACAAAAATCATCGTTTGGGAGCTAGGGCTGCAAACCCGCCCCGATATCGGACTCTGGTTCATGACCTAAAGAACCTTCCTGATCTTCGGGACGGCGATTTCACGCGCCTCGTGATAGTCGATGGTCGACCGGAAATTGCCGGCCGCATCGAACAGGAAGACCGTGGCGGTGTGATTCATCATATAACCGCTCTCGGTCTCGACTTTCTTATAGAACGCCCCGAAGAAATCGGCCGTCTTCCTGATTTCGTCAGGCGCGCCGGTGTAGCCGACGATGGCCGGATGGAACATGTCGACATAGTCAGCCATTGCCTCCGCTGTATCCCGCTCCGGATCGACGGTGACGAAGGCGACGTTGATATCCCGCGCCTCCCCGCCCAGCGCCTCCAGCCAGCCGGTTATATCGGATAGCGTGGTCGGGCAGACATCCGGGCAGTAGGTGAAACCGAAGAACAGCAAGGTCGGCCGGCCCACCCAGCTCGCCGGACTGGTGCGGCGGCCCTCATGGTCGGTCAGCGTCATCTCGGCCTGCGCGAGAGGCGGCGGTCCGCCGGCTATGGAGAGCCGGGGCGTGCGGGCGCCAGGGCCGTCGACCTGCCACCAGCCGGCGAAAAGGGTCGCGGCCAACAGCCCAGCGAGGCCGGCCACGCCAAGGAGAAATCTGCGCCGGATCATTTCTCCGGCGCTATCGCGCCGACGCCATGGATAGGCACGTCGACCGTCACCTTGCCAGCCCGTTCAAAGGTCAGCGTCAGTGGAAAACGCGCGCCCTTCTCCAGCGGCTGCCGCAGCTTCATGAGCATGACGTGCAGGCCGCCTGGCGCCAACGCGACGGTCTCGCCTGGTCCGATAGGCAGTGGACCGGCGGGGGACATGGAGACCACGCCATCCTTCGTCTTGACCTTGTGGATTTCCGCCATGCCGGAAACGGGCGATTCCACGCCGACCAGTTGATCCGTCGCGCTGCCGCCGTTGCGTATCGTCATATAGGCTGCTGCCGGCCGGGCGGTGCCTATCGAGGCTCGCGCCCAGGGCGTCTCCACCTTGAGATCGCCGAATTGCGTGCTTTCCGCCTTTCCGGGGCCGGCGAAGAAGAAGCCGGCAAGAAGGGCGATGGACAAAGCTTTCGATGCGGTATTCATAGTTTTTCCTTCAGGTCTTCAACAATTTCCGCCGCTGGCGTTCCATAGGAAAACAAGTGGACGAATCTACCGTTCGGGTCCAACAGGTACAGGGCCGAACTGTGCGACATGGTGTAACCGTCGGGAGCGTCACTCTGCGGCTGCATCTCGTAATAGGCGTAAAAGGACTGGGCGGCTTCGGCGACGGCCTCCGGCTCTCCCGTAAGGCCGATCAGCGCCGGATGGAACGCCGCGACATACTCGGCCATCGCGGCTGGACGGTCCCGCTCTGGATCGATGGAGATGAAGAGCGGCTGAACGTTCCGCGCGGCCTCTCCAAGTCCGTCCATCACCGTCGCCACCTCTGCCAGGGTGGTCGGACAGATATCGGGGCAATGGGTGAAGCCGAAGAAGACGAGTTGCCATTTCCCCAGATAGTTACGTTCCGTTACCGTCTCGCCGGTATGGGCGGTCAGGGTATAGTCGGGTCGAATGGCGGCCAAGGCGGATTGACGGGCATCATCTTGGAAGGACGTCTTCCAAGCGTAGAGGCCAAGAAAACCCATTCCGGCAAGCGCTGCCACGACCCAGAGAAGAATGCGTAGCTTAGTCAAGGCCCCGTACCTCCGAGGCAACCGATTCCAGCAGCTGTTCGATGCCGAAAGAGGAAAGCGGCTGCCCGTTGATGAAGAAGGTGGGCGTCTGGCTGATGCCGAGCGCGGTAGCGTCGGCCGCATCCTGATTCAGTCGTGCGACCAGTCCCGGCAGCATTCTTTCGCGACGTGCGCGCTCCACATCCAGACCAATCCGTGCGACAGCGTCCCAGGCGATATCCAGGCGAGGCCGGCCATGCGCCGCCCAGGCCGGCTGCGACTCCAGCAACGCTTCGAGCGCCGGTTCAAACAGGTTTTGCAGCCGCGCAGCTTCCAGCATGCCCACCGCTTCGTCGGAACCCTGGTGAAAGGCGGCATATCTCAACACGATCCGGACTTGCTCCGGATAGGTGCGGAGTATCCGCTTCACGATAGGGTGGAACGCCCGGCAGGCTTCGCAGGCCGGATCGAAGAATTCAACCACAGTGACTGGCGCATCCTTTCGTCCCAGCACCGGCGAATGATCGCGTATGAGGGGGCTGTCGGGCGGCAGAGACGGCGGCTTGAATTCCTCCCGCTGCCTGACGAGCAGGGCGGCGGCGGCCAAGCCGGCCAGCGAGGCGGCGGTGACGCCGAGCACCAGAGCGCGGCGGGTGATCATTGGCTTTTCCTTCTTCCGGCAAGGAGAAGCACGACGGTGGCGGAAAAGGCGCCCAGCGACAGCATGGGCAAGGGCAGTCCCAGAAAGGTCATTTCCGCCCCAGTGCAGGAGACACCTGCCCGGCAAGGCTCTACGGCGGTAGGCAGCCAACCGACATAGAGCAGGCTGTGCCAGAGCGCCACGCCGCCGCCGCTGAGCGCCAGCGGCAAGGCGTAATGGCCGACATCTCCATCGTTCCTCAGGAAAGCGATACCCAGAATCAACGCCAGGGGGAACATGGCGATTCGCTGATACCAGCAAAGCTGGCAAGGCGTCTGGCCCAGGATCTCGCCGATGTAGATTGCTCCCAGCGTCGCTGCCAGCGTGATCAGCCAAGCGGCAAACATACAGAACCAGCCGATGCTGTCGGCTGACTTGTCGATAGTGGTCGTCATCACGCCTCCGCCCTGTCGGAATGGAAAACTCGGGCGACCAGCAGTAATGCGCCCGTAACGATGAAGACGTCGGCGCCGTTGAACGCCGGCCAATGCCATTCGCCCCAGTGGAGATCGATGAAGTCGGTGACCGCGCCCTGGCGCCAGCGGTCGACGACATTCCCGAGTGAGCCGCCGACAATCAGCGCCAGCGCCGAGCGCTCGCCTGCCGAATGGGTTCTCAGCGCCCAAATGAGGAGAATGAGGGTGATGCCGAGGGTCAACAGAACGAGAAGGAACGGTCGGCTCTCAAAGAAGCCGCCGAACATTCCGAAGCTGACCCCCGTATTGAAGCCGATGGCGATATTCAGGAAAGACGTGACCTCAACGACGCGCGCCGGGCCGGGGAGCTTGGTTAGCGCCAGCCATTTCGCCGCCTGGTCTACGAACAGTGCAAACGCCGAGATCGTTGCTACGGCGCCTACCCGCTGAAGCATTCTTCTTCTCCGGTTCCGGTTGATGTCATTCGGCCAGGAGGCTAATATCTCCAGTAACTAGAGGTGCAAGAGGGTGTTTATGTATTCTATCGGCCGTGTCGCCCAGGAAACCGGGGTGAAAGTTCCAACCATCCGCTATTACGAGCAGATCGGCTTGCTTCCGGAGCCGGACCGCAGCGCCGGCCGGCAGCGACTTTACACGCCCCGGACCGTCGAACGGCTGGCTTTCATACGCCATGCCAGGGAGCTGGGGTTTCCCTTACCGGCCATCCGCGATCTGCTGAGCCTCTCGGATCAGCCCGACCGCCCCTGTGAGGCAGCCGACGCCATTGCCGTCGAACAGCTCGGCCAGGTGGAACGGCGCCTGAATCAGCTTCAGGCGCTGAAACAGGAATTGTCCCGCATGATCGTCCAATGCCGCGGCGGAAGTATTTCCGAGTGCCGGATCATCGAGGTGTTAAGCGATCACTCACAGTGCGAAGCGAAGAGCCATGCCGGGTTGTGAGTTCACAGAGCGGCAGGGAAATAGATGGATGTCAGGGGCTGGCCTCACGCCATAAGTGTGCAGAGTGCTATGATCGGCTCTGTGTCACTTACGCCCGCCCGATCCCAAGACCTACCGGTACAAATCCGATCGACCCGGCC
>NZ_LPXN01000028.1 GCF_001618175.1 Oceanibaculum pacificum
CAGCGCCTGCGGAGGGCTTGGTCTTGATGCAAGGGGGGCCGCAGGCCCCTGAGTGAAGAGATAGGTGTCAGCCGAAGGCTGGGCAAACACCTAGAAGAATTATTACTATGGGCACTGGGATGCCATTTGAGCCAAATTTTCGGCGAAACTTCATATTTTTTTGCTATTTTTAGTTGCTTTTGATAAAAAAATACATCTCAGGGAGTAGGATTTCATTCTGCCTCACTTGAGCCAAGCGCGTTAGGGGGGGCGAGATTATGCGGCTTGAAACTATCTCTGTCCGGAATTTCAGACTTTTGCGGCGCCTAGCAATCAACCTGGCTGAGCAAAAGACAACGACGGTACTTGTCGGGCCGAACAATAGTGGCAAGACATCGGTGATGGATGCTCTGCGGCTTTTCACGAAACTTAGGGCCTTAGAAGGTGAGGCCGGCGCAAAGGCTTCGGGTATTTCCTTTCATGATCTCTCGCAACTTCGCCACCGCGACTTCAAACGGATCGAAGCCACACTTCCTAGTCTGGCCGCCCCCGAGGATAAGTATGAAATCGCCCGCCGTCGGGCACCTCGTATGCGGGTCGATCTCACGTTCTCATATGAAGACGATCCCGTTGATCTCGTCGCTGCTACGAAACTTCTCATGGACCTGTCGCCAGACAATAAGTGTGTTCGTATCCGAATCGAATACGCCCTCGACAACGCGAAGAAGTTGATCGACGACTTTGAGATTAGACCTGACACCAACCAGACGCTGTGTGATTTTCTTCGGGACTCGTTCCGGACTTATTTCAGCCGGAGCTATTTTAAGGTTTCTCATGACGGGAAAGAGGTCGAAAAACTCGAAGATGGAGCGATTTTAAAACGACTTCTGAAGATTGATGTCGTTCCTGCTCAACGACATGTGGACGACGACGATAACTCCCGTTCCGCTAAACTCTCCAAGCTCCTACACGATCACTATACCAAGTTCTACAAGGCAAACGACGCTGACGGATATCAAGTTATTGAGGACGCGCTTCGCGACAGCGCTGCCGATCTAACTACTAAATATAGTGCAGCTTTCGGCCGGCTTACGACCCGACTCCAAAGCTTTGGCTATCCCCAAGGCCAAGTCGCCCCGGACCTTCGTGTCCGGGCAGAATTAAGTGCGGAAACGATCTATCGGGACAATGCACGAATTTTCTATGCCAGTCAGCACGCCGGGAAAGAGGGCGTCATGGAGGAGTTCGAACTACCCGAGAAATACAACGGTCTCGGCTACAAGAACCTCATCTACATTGTCCTTCAATTGGAGTCTTTTCGGGCTGCTTTGGAGACCACCCCCGATGAGCGTCCTCGCGTCCATATTATCGCTATCGAAGAGCCTGAAGCACACCTACATCCGCAAATGCAGACGGTCTTCATCAGTGAAATTTCCAAAGCTCTCGAAGGTGACGGCGGCACTACAGCTCAGGTGATCCTTTCGACCCATTCGTCGCATATGATCGCGCAATCTGCCTTTGAACCGGTGCGATACTTCCGTCGAAATGGGCGTCAGGTCATCGTCAAAGACCTGTCGAAGCTACCGCTTCCCTCCAATGCGCCCGAAGCCTTGGACTTCCTGCGCCGATATATCAGGCTTACTCATTGCGATCTTTTCTTTGCCGACAAAGCAATTTTTGTAGAAGGCCAAGTCGAGCGCCTACTCCTCCCCATGATGATCGAGAAGTGCGCAGCGAACGCAGGGTTCGAGGGCTTGGGAAGTCAGTACATCAGCATTTCAGAGGTGGGTGGGGCCTATGCTCACAAATTCAAGCCACTTGTAGATTTTCTTGGCATCCCGACGCTGATCGTCACCGACTTCGATGCCATAGACGAGGGCTCTAAGAAGTGCCCGGTCGCTATTGGGATCAGTACGAGCAATGCTTGTCTTAAAAGCTGGCTGCCGAAAAAGACCGCCGTCGCAGATCTGATTGCTGCGTCCGATGCAGATAAGACTGAGGGGCGCATCCGGGTTGTCTATCAGGTCGCCGAAGGAGGGCATTGCGGGCGGTCGTTTGAGGAAGCCTTCATATACGCGAATGTGCCTTGGCTAACCACCGAGCATACCAAGCTGAATGCGACAGCAGATGTGATCGCAAAGTCAATTGCCATCGGCCTTCCAACCGATGGCTTTAATCTAAGCGGCAAATTGGGAAAGGTCGATTTCGCGCTCGATCTGATGGCTCAACCGAGCTGGGCTACACCTAAATATATTCGCGAGGGCCTGGAATGGTTGGCAACACAAGGTACGGCGTGATGACACCCGCGGACGAAAAGATTCTAGAGTGCCTCAAAGGAAGAAAGAGTTTTCTGCTTGATGCTGGCGCGGGATCAGGAAAAACATCCTCCCTCATTCGGGCGCTCGATCACATCCGCGGACCCGAGCGGAAGGCACTCCTTCGGGACGGGCAGCACGTTGCCTGCATCACATTCACGAACGTAGCTAAGAACGAGATTCTTGAACGCACCGACCACGACCCACTCTTCAAAGTGACTACTATCCACGATTTCCTCTGGGACGCGGTTCAAAGCTTTCAAAAAGAACTCCGTGAATCGCTCATCGTTTTCAATTCGGAACTCCCAACGAGAAGCCGACGCCGCGTTGACGAAGCAGACCTTGCTCTCGCGATAAAAGATAAGCCAACCATCAGTTATTCGGATCGAGGAGCAAATTTTCTCGAAGGCCGTATTTATCACGACGACCTTCTGGGGGTGGCGGAGGTGATGTTCCGGAGTCATCCGATGTTGGCTAAGATCGTGGCGGCAAGATACCCTTTTATCTTCGTGGACGAGTACCAAGACACCCATGAGATGGTGATCTCAATCCTCATGGATCATCTCATCAAGGTGAAAGCACCACCGCTTATCGGCTTCTTTGGTGACAAAGTGCAGAGCATCTATCCTGACGGCGTAGGCGAACTTTCGGCCGATCATCAGGCCGCGTTAGTCGCCATCAAAAAGGAAGAGAACTATCGTTGCTCCAAGACGGTGATCGATGTCTTGAATAAGATTCGCGACGATATCAAGCAGGTGCCTTCCGGCAACAACGTAAAAGGAGCCGCAGTTTATGTGAGTCTCACAGGGACCACGCCTGAAGCAGACATCACACAGGCGGCATTGAACAAGGCGAAGGCCGATCTCGGTATCGAGATCGACGGCGAGTTAAAGGTATTATTCCTTACTCACCGGCTTATCGCCCGGAAGGCTGGATATGAAGCCCTCTGGAACGCCTACAATGAGCGCGGAGGTTTCGCTAAAGATAGTTTCCAAGCTGGCGATGATCCCATTGCCTCCTTCCTTATCAAAAAGGTCGACATGGTCATTGAGGCTTGGCGCGCTGGCAAAGTAGGTCGGGCGATTTCCCTGCTCAATGACCGCAAGAAGCCGTTCGCATCTCGGGACGAGAAGGCAAAGGTAAAAGACGCCTTGGACGAACTTCTCAAATTAGCAGATAACGGATCGTCGATATGCGATGTACTTAGGCATATTGAAAAGACTGGATTGCTTCCTTTGCTCGATGACTTCCATCTCGCTCTCGCTGGAAAATTTGAATCTGCCGAAGAAGGTTCTTCAGCTGCCAAGCACCAGACGCTTGTAGAAACATTGATGGATATTCCGTACCAGGAAATCAGCATTTATCGAGCGGTTCTTCAATCGAACCTGCCTTACTCGACCAAGCATGGGGTGAAGGGAGATCAGTTTAAAAATGTCTTGGTCATCCTTGATGACACTGGAGCTAACTGGAGCCAGTATTCTTTCGGCAACCTACTAGAAGGCACAGACAGTAGTAATAGCCGTCTCCAACGGTCTCGGAATCTTTTCTACGTCTGTTGCTCTCGCGCTCAAGACACTTTGATCGTGGCCAACTTGGGTCATTCAGATAAAACAAAACTGGACGCCCTATTTGGGGTGGGATCGGTCTCCACATGATTCTAAGAACCGCGATCTTATGCCTTGGGCGACGAAATTAAGCCCTTTCAAAATCTGATGATCTGCTCTTCGCTAAACCTGCTGCGCTTCATCGCCTGTCTCCTCTCTCAGAGAAAAGACTACCCCCAAAGGGAGGACAATTCAGGGGGGCAGGTCAACGAGACTCAACCTCTGAACGGACACAATCAGGGGAACAGGTCACTGCCGACCTGCTCACTCATAGGTTTGCCTCCAGAAGATCAATTTCTTCCTGGGTCAGTTCGAAAAGCTCATAGACGATTGAATTGATTCGGCCTTCGTTTGTCTCAATTTCTGCCGTCAGGCCGGAGATTTTGACCTTGTCGCGGGCGATCCAATCTTCCCAGTCCGACCGCTCGGCGAGTGGAATGTCGGCCTTGAGGCTCTTCTTTACCTCCTCGCGAAAAGCGGCGAAGTTCGGTAAAGCCCACCACTCTTGGAGCTTCGTAGTCAATTTCGGCTGTGTTCCAACCGGCGCGAGATCGGGAATACGGCGGCTCAAGCCTTGCTCCAACCGGCACCGCTCTTCCGCCGCAGCCTGACAGGCTTCGGCCAGCGCGGCGAGTTCCTTTTTTTTAGCGTCGTCCGCGCCCGGTATCGGAAGCTGTTCAACGTACTGAACCCGAAGCTCGTGAAAGCCACCGCGAACCGCTGGTGCAAGGTTTGAGAGAAAAAACCAGCCGACCGAGCTGTTCAGATATGCGATGAGAAAACGATCATCGCTAGGTATAAAATAGCTTTTGTCGTTAGAGAATGATCCGTCAAGCTCAGCCGTAAAATTTCGTTCGGCATTGAAATGTGGATACGAAATCTTCGGTTTACTGAGTCTTTCGGAATAAGCCTCCTGCGCCTGCTGAAGCTCATACCATTTCTGTTTGGTGGCGCGCGTTTCTAGGCGCTTTCTGAATGGCAACAGCCAGTCGCGGATGGCGGGATAGTCGTCGATAACGATGCGGTTCTTTGGAATATAGATGATCCATAGGCCGCGCGATTCAGTGCGCCAACGTTTGAGGTCCTTACCTTCGAGGAATGGCCTTAATATCGCCGCTGATTTCGGATCCTCGGCGCACAGCCTGTTCTTTGTTGGCGTGTCGATGACGAACGCTTCATTAAGGCCGGTCTTGATACCGTAGAGTGGGGAACCATAAATCTCCTTTAGCGTCTTCCGCCCCCGCTTGATCTTGTCGCGCACGGCCTTAAGCGCTGGGCTTTCGAGTTCCCAAGAGCCGGATGACAGAGCATCCTGCGGGAAAACCTCCGCCCGCTTGTCGAAGCTCGCACGAAAGTTCGCATCCGGCAGAGCCTCCACGTTCCAGAAGAGTAGTGAATGGCTCTTATCTGGTATCTCGCGGCGCATAGTGAGAATGGCAGGGTAGGTCGTGACGCCCTCAAATACTTGAAGATCGCCAAAATCAACCACCGTTTCGATCTTCGCGCTCTTTCGCAGGAAATTGCGCAGCGGCTTGCCGGAACCCGTTTTGAAAAAGGTGGATGAGGAGATGTAGCCGAGGCGTCCGCCGGGCTTGAGCAGTTTCAGCCCGCGCTCGAAGAAATAACAGTACAAATCGGCCCGATCAGAGACGACCTCGAAGCGCTTCTCGAGATAGGGCTTCATGGACTTGAGCAGCTCCATCCGCACATAAGGCGGATTGCCGAGCACAATGTCGAACCCACCTTCTGCAAAGACATCCGGGAAGGCCGTCGACCAGGTAAAGGCGTGGTTCAAATAGGCAAAGTTCGAGTCCTCAATCAAGCTATCGCCAACCGTCAAATTAGCGTCCAGAGAGTCGAGCGGCTTGCCACGTTTAGCAGTCTTTACCCACAGCGAGAGCTTAGCGATCTCGATGGACTCGGCGTTCACATCGACCCCAAACAGATTATTGGTTAGGATTTCGCTGTCAGGATCAAACAGGTCGGCCGCGCCGCCCCTGAGATCGGCGATCTTGTCGTTCACCCTCGTCAGTTCCGCCTTCATGTAATCGAAGGCCATCACTAGGAAGACCCCAGAACCGCAGGCAGGATCGACGATGCGCAGCGTCTTCAGGCGATCACGATAGGCTTGCCAGGCTTCGATCTCCGCCGACTTGCGCTTCCACTTGATCGTTTCGTACTCATCAGGGTTCGCACCCTTTTGCGCGAAATTGGTGACAATGCGAGCGAAGATTTCCTCTAGGTGCGTCCCAAGAGTGTGCTCGACGATGAAGCGGGCGATGAAATCCGGGGTGTAGACCACGCCGTCGCGCTTACGGCGGCCAGTTGTGCCCGTCTTCTTTTCGGGCTCAATTTCCTCGCCGCGCGCTTCTGCCTGGAGCCGTTCGACGTCGGCAATAGATTGCTCAAAGATGTGGCCGAGAACAGTGACCGAAACCTCAGAACCGAAATCGTAGCCACCAATGTCTTTGAACTTCTCGCAGACATGATCCGGGATTTCGAGGCTGTCCACTACAGGGTCAGGTGCGAACAGCCCGCCATTGTAGGGCGGCACGTTAAGCGCGCGGTTGCCAGAGTTGATGGCAGTAAACAGACCCTTAAAATTGTCCCACACCGTGCGCGGATTGAAGGGATCGGCATGCTCGAACGCTCTTTCGAGTATGCGATCCGGCAGAAGTCCGGTGTCCTCAGCGAAAGCCGTGAACAGGACACGGTCGAGGACCGTCTGCGCGGCGGCGATAGCAACCAACGGATCAAGTTCGGGAAGCTGCTGGCGGATAGAGAAAATCAGTATGCCACGTAGCTGCTTATAGTCCGCGTAGAGCGCGTTGGTGATATCCTTATCTTCCCGGCGACTCTCCTTCAGGAGATCGGCAGTCTTACCAGAAAGTAGATTGTCGGCACTAAGGAGCAGAATGAAGCGGGCATATTCGGTTGGGTTCGTCAGCGCGCCGAGATCGAATCGCTCATATGCCGCCGTGCCTTCGCCGAAGCCGTAGAGCCTAAGCTCCACATAGTTTGAGACGAGGACCCATTTCACGCCAGGGGCATTCGTTGCGTATTCCCAGGCTTGCTGTACCGGGCTCTTGGACCGGCCTGGCATAATTGCATCGAGGTCCTTGGCCTTGGCCCCCTTCAATTCGAACGGGGCAATGATCTGTGACTTGTCAGGACCGAAGAAACCGAGCGCGAGATCAACGGAACCTCGAAGAATCGCTTCCTCCGATGTCACCGTATGCACCGCATCTTGCACGGCGCTCACATAACCAAGGATTTCCTCAACTATCTTGGTCTTGAAGTCCCCGTGAAGAGCTGTTTCCTTCAACCCCCGAATGCGACCGGAGCGGATCATTTCCGCCCATTCGGTCAAGCGTTCTAAATGGTGGAGGGGAATCGTAGGCTTAGCCGGAATATGGCGCGTAACGGTTTTAGGATTAAACAGGTGCATGCGTTCGCCAAGCCTATCGTTTGGAAGAGACGCGTTCATGAGCTTCTTCCTTTTGGCGCTTTAGGCGAACTCTTATTTAAAGGCTTTCGATTGTTCACATACTCCCGCATGAATTCGCGCAGCACTTGTGCGGCGGGTTTGTCTTCTGCTTTGCATGCAGCGATGAATTGCTCCCGCAACTCTTGCTGCACCCGTATTCTTAGGCCGACGTCTTTCATGCAAAACAGTGTATCCATTGGATACACTGTTTTGAAGTCCTTTTTCGTGTTTGGCTTGGTTCTGGGTGCTCCGAGTTCGAAAGCGCGAAATCATGTTTTGCCTTGGTCCATTTTCGGCAAGATGGCGCGCATCCAATCGGCGCAGGGTTGGTCGGGTTTCCAAAGGGCATGACCGCCCTTTTCGGTTCATGGTCCGGTCCATGTGGAGAGGAAAATCTCCAGCCCTGGTCAGGGGGGCTATGACATACCCCTTGCCGTGGGATTCAAGGGGAGCGCGGCCGCTCCGCCTGATGGCGCTGTTGCACCGGGCGGTCGGTGCGAGGGATGAAACGGCGGCACGTTTCGCTGGCGTGGATGAGGCTTGATGCCGAAAACCGCGCCACAGGCCGGGAGGGATGCAACGGGAGGCGCGCAGCGGGCCTCCCTTGCCAAGGGTGCTTTGTATTACAAAGCACATCTTGCGTTTAACGCTTCCCGCCTTCTCCATACGGGCTTATCAGCGTTAGGTCACTTGCCGTTTGGTCCCTTCCCGCACTTCCGGCGCATCAGTGCTTCCACCAGCGAAGCTGGGTCCGCATCCGGGTGTTGTGCAAACGCCGTCTTGATCTGCTCTGGTCCATCGCCTTCAAAATACCAGCGACTGAGGCAGCGTGCTCGCGTGTTATCCCGATTGTCGAGGATGATGGTGTGCAGCATGAGCGTGTGGATGATGCCGCCCATGTAATAAGTGCGTTGATCGCCATTGAGGCTTTGAAAGGCTCTGGCGGTCATGCCTTGTTCGGAATAGCTGGGGGCGGGTCCGATAACAAAAGCGAGGGCAGCGCTGCCGAACGCAGCGGCTCTGGCGAGCTTCATCATCTCTGTGCTCCAGTTTCTACATGGAAGGCATGACAGTGGGGGCTGAGGCCGGAGGCATCTGGGAAACCTCCTCGTCTTGCAGCAGGCGTTGCTCTCCCCGTCGGCGCTGGAGATCGCTTTCCGTCGGCTCAGGCCCGGCAAAATCCTTAACGAAAGCTGGCATCCGTCGTATCGCCTCATCGCGGAGATACTCCGTTGCCTCCAAGCGCTCCTCTGGAGACAGCCCTTCCTCGTTCTTATCCAGCCGCTGCAACTCCTCTCGGCTGCGGTCGAGGAAGGCGTCGTATTCGGCGATGTCGTCGCGAGCTGCGAGGGCGCTTTGGCGGTCTTCCCAGACTGGGGAGTCCTGCTTCCATTCGATATCGGCTGTCTGATCGGCCTGGAGTTCCGAGCCGTCCTCCAGGAATATCTGTTTTCCATCGCGAGTCTGATAGACACGCCGGCCATCCGGCAGCGTGGTCGCCCGGCGCTCGATGTCCTCGATGGCTTCCTGGGCGGCTTTGGCGGCCTTATCGGTCGCCGTGTCGGCCCAATCCAGAGTGGCGGCGGTTTCCCAATAGGCGTGCTGCCACATAAGCGCGGTTAGTTCGAGCAGCTCCATGGGTGCCAGATCGGCTTTGCCGGCAGCGGCCGGGGAGCGGTCCTCT